>JAJTYX010000177.1:0-31636 GCA_021462865.1 Gammaproteobacteria bacterium
CTCCTCGCACGTCCCTGTGCTCGTCGCTACGGGTTACGCCGGCTGCTGCCCTCCTGGCAGCCGGCTCCACACGTGCTCTCGCCGGACTCCGGGCCACCCCCTGACGGCATTTCGCGGATGATGCGCAGTCCCTGTTCCGAGTTTATCGGTGAACTCACCCGGGCTGCTGGCGGAGACGCTGCAACGGGCGTGTGGAGCCGCGCGTAGCAGGATGCGCAGCGCGGGCGGAACCCGAGCGCGCGCAGGCCATGGACGGCCGTAGCAAGCGTCCCGGCGCAGCGTCTCCGCCAGCAGCCACCGCGCGGGCTCAACGCATCGACTCCGTAGCGATGGCGCCTCGTCCGCGCAGATCGGCGAAGAGCCTCAATTAATCAGGCGTACCCGCGTCGTTCGTCAGGCCTGGCGCGCCTCGGCCGCAGCGTTTGCGGCCGGCAGCATCGGCACCGCCTGGAGCACCCAGCCCTTGTGCTGCCGTCGCGCCGGACTCGGAATCGCGTAGGCGACCCGCTCGTACTCGGAGCGGAACTTTTGCACGTCGATGCGCCAGCCGCGTTCCTCCCAGTTCCGGCAGTAGTCGCGGTAGCGCGCAACTGCCTTGTCCGCCGGCACGAGGAACTCGTTGGTGTTCTTGCGTGGCGTGATCTTCGGCCGCACCGGGTCGAGCACGTACAGATCCTGCCCGGCGATGAACGCGCTGCGATCGGCAAAAGTCGAGTCGTAGCGGGAGTCGAGCAGGTTGTTGCGGGCGGCGATCAGGTACCAGCGATCGAGCGTCTCGTGGATCGGGGTGTGCAGCAGGTAGTTGTGCAGCATCATCTTCTCGGAGGCGTGGATCTGCACCCAGGTGCAGTGCGGCCCGTGGTGACCGACGCCACCGTCGATCCACGCGCCACCGGTGCGGCCCGAGGCCTCGTTCATGTCGCGCTGTGCCAGCGTGGGCGCAAACATCTTGTTGTGGAAACCGCTGCCCCACGCAGTGTCCTCCACCTTGAAGTCCTCGACGTGGTAGTCCTCGCGCACCCCGAGGAAGCCGTGAGTCGGATGGGTGAACTCGTTGTGCGCCGGGTCGATCGTGTTCTCGATCGAGCGCTTGTAGTCGATGTTCCAGTCGGCCGACAGGATGATCGTGCGCCACTGCGGGTTGCCATACTCGGCGATCTCGATGATCGGCGGGCGCTCTGCTTCCGGCAGATCGCCGAGGAACACCCATATCAGCCCGTATTTCTCCTCGACCGGGTAGGAATCGATGCGGGTGCGTTCGGGGATCCTGGCATTGGGCCCGAGCGAGGGCAGACGCACGCAGTTGCCGTCCCCATCGAAGGTCCAGCCGTGGTACGGGCACTCGACGCAGTCCCCGCGCACGCGTCCGTCACCCATGGAGCCGCCGCGGTGTGTGCAGGTATCGCTGATGCAGCGCACCTTGCCCTTGCTGTCGCGCCAGAGCGCAAAGTGGTGGCCGAGCATCATGACCTTCAGTGGCCTGTCAGTGCCGAACTTCACCTCGCCGGACTGGGCCGCGATATACCAGAAATTGATGTACATGATGGTCTCTCCGATTGCGCTCGTTGCTTTGTCGCCGGGTGCCATTCTTGGTCAGGCCCGCAGCGGCCGTCTTGACGCACATCAGGAAACGCCGCTGCGGGATTGCCTTCGCCCGCGCGCCCTGCTCTATTGGCGCGATGCAGCCTGCCCCGCGGGATTCAGCCGGAGTGCGCGCGCCTGGCGCCGGGCGGAGGCCACCCTGCGTCCTGCACGAGGACGAGCACCTGCTGGTGGTCGCCAAACCGTCCGGCTGGAACACGCACGCGCCCGCGCCCCACGCGGGTGAGGGCATCTACGAATGGCTGCGCGACCGCGAGCCGCGCTGGTCCGGACTGGCCATCATGCACCGCCTGGACAGGGATACATCCGGCGTGCTGGTGTTCGCGAAAACCACCACGGCGAACCGCTCGCTGACACAGCAGTTCAGCCGGGGGGAGGCCCTCAAGCGCTACCTGCTGCTGACCGATCGTCCGGCGCCGGCCGGCAAGCTGCGGGTCGAGACCGCTATCCGCCGGGCGGGCGCCGCCTATGCAGCCACGCCGGCGCAACCGGGTGAGCGCAGCGCCGTGACGGAGTTTCCCCCCGGGACCGCGCCGGCAGGCAGCCGGTTCACGGCACTGCGGGCCGAGCCGCTGACCGGGCGCACCCACCAGATCCGCGTGCACGCCGCACACGCGGGCTTTCCGGTGCTCGGTGACACGCTCTACGGCGGCACCGCGGCTCCACGGCTGTGCCTGCACGCGGAATGCATCAGCCTGCGCCATCCGCAGACCGGCGAAATGGTGAGCTTCTCAGTTCCGGCGCAGTTCGACACCGACCTGGGTACGGCGCTGCGCGCGGCGTTCATCGACGCGGAGGACACCGACGCCTGGCGCGTCGTGCACGGCGCCGCCGACGCCTGGCCCGGCTGCTACGTGGACCGGCTCGGCGGGTTTCTGCTGGCGCAATCCGAGACCCGGCCCGACGCCGATCAGCAACGCCGTCTCATGACGCCCGGTACGCGTGGCCTCTATCACCGTGGCCTGAGCCGCGAGGTTCGCCGCCTCAGCGTGGCGCAGGCATCGCCGGTGCACCTGGCGGGGGAACACGCCGACACACTCGTGGTTCGCGAAAACGGCGTGCGCTTCGAGATGCACCTCGATGACGGCTATTCGACCGGCCTGTTCCTCGACCAGCGCGACAACCGCCGCCGCCTGCTCGTAAACCACGTCGCGGCGGGCTTCACCCCGTTTCCGGGCGGTGCATCAGGTCGGCGTCTGCTCAATGCCTTTGCCTATACCTGCGGCTTCTCGGTCTGCGCGGCACTCGCCGGTGCTGTCGTGACCTCGCTGGACCTGTCGAAGAAATATCTCGACTGGGGACGGCGCAACTTCGAGTTGAACGGCCTCGATTCGGCGCAACACGACTTCATCTATGGCGACATCTTCGACTGGCTGCGTCGCCTGCAGAAAAAAGGCCGGCGCTTCGACGCAATCGTGCTCGACCCGCCCACCTTCTCGCAATCGAAGGAGAGCGGCGTGTTCCGCGCCGAGCGCGATTTCGGGCGGCTCGCCGCGGCGGCGCTGCCGCTGCTCGAGCCGGGCGGCGTGCTGCTGGCCGCGACGAATGCCGCGCGCCTGCGCCCCGAGACGTTCATTGCAACGCTGCGCGAATCAATCCACGCCGTGGGCCGCCATGCCGAGCTCGAGCACTACTCGCCACAACCGCCGGACTTCCCGGTGACCCGCGCAGAGCCGGGTCACCTCAAGTCAGTCTGGCTGCGGGTACGCTGATCCGGGAGCGGCTCACGGTCCCCGCTTACTTCGGCCCCAGCACGAACATGTCGTCCGGAATCGGCGTGCCGATCTCTGCCGAAGTCCAGCGGATGTCCACGCTTTTCACTCCGTCGTAGTAGTGGCGCACGCGCCCTGGCTGCAGGAACTCGCCCACGCGATAGAAATCGGAGTAGATGCGCCGGTGCCAGCCGCGTGTGGTCTGCCACGCTGCCGAACGGATGCTGAAATCCTTCTGGTCGATGCCGAAGACGGTCGTCTGCCCCGCAGGGTCAGTCACGCGGATGAAGTAGCTGGGATGACCTTCCACCTGGTCGTCCATCAGCGCCTCCAGTGTGAACCCCTCCTCGAGCGCAAAACGGATCGCGCTGAACCCGAAACCCGCGCCCTCGTCGCTCGCCGCGCGCTCCCCGGCCACCGGACCTTTCTGGTCGTAGGAGCGCTCGCCGTCGAACGCCGTCTGGAACAGCAACCGGTCGCCCGCGTAGGCATCGAGCCGGAACTTGCCGCTGCCGGCGTGCGCCTTCGCAAGCTCCACCGGGTAGACGCGGTACATTTCGTAGCGGGTAGCCTCCATGCAGGCGCCGACCTTGCCGTCGCGGCACAGCGTCGCGTGGCCGCGCATGACATTGGTGCCGGCCTTCAGCCACGCTTCGCCGCCGGCGGCGCGATGCGCCTGGGCGACGATCAGTGCGGGCGAGAGCCGCTCGGTGGCAACGGCACTGGCGCAGAGCAGAATGCCGGCCAGTACGGCGGACAGGAATCGACGCGGCATGGCACGGCTCCTTTGCACCCGCGGGCAAGGGCTGGATGCGGGGTGACCATCTGATGCTAGCACGATGCGCGCCGCGAACCGCCGGCGGCGCGGTGATCAGACCTTACTCCGCCGGCGTCCTGAGGGTGCGCCCCTCGCCACGGGCATCCACCGTGTCGAGCTTCACCGGTCGGCGCCAGACGCGGTGCAGGTAATCGAGCACCTTTTCCGAGCGCTTGAAGTCGAGCCCGCGTCCGTCGGTCCCGTGCTCGTGCACGAGGTGCAGCGTCCCGTCTGCTTCGACGTGCCTGACCACGATCGCCGGCGCCCCGAAGCTGTACTTCGGCGACAGGATCGCATCGCGCAGCGCGTTGATTTCCCGATCGACCACTTCCACCGCGCCGTCGTTGGACGCCTTGTAGCGGAACAGTTTCAGTTCCTCGGCCAGCTCCGCGGTCAGGTAATTGCGAATGAAGCCGAAATCGTCGTCCTGGGCGCGGATCTGCATCGCCTTTTCCATTCCCAGGTTGTCGATGATGCTTTCCCACATGCAGAAACCCAGGTGGTACGGGTTGATCGACAGCGAAGCCTGCCGGTCGGCAGCGTGCGGTCGCACCACGTCGGAATGGGTCTTGATGGCGTCGAGATACTCGTTCTGCGGGATGAAATCCGCCTCGCGCAACAGCCGCGCGTGCCAGTACGACGCCCACCCCTCGTTCATGATCTGGCAGGCAAACACCGGGTAGAAGTAGAACGACTCCTCGCGCACGGCGAGGAAGATGTCGCGCTCCCAGCCCTCCAGATCCGGTGCGTACTGGGCGATGAACCACAGCAGGTCGCGCTCCGGCTGCAGCGGCAGGCTCGCCCGCTTTTTCGGTTCGTGCTGCGGTGCCGGCCGCTCGTCGCCGGGCAGCCGGTGAAAACGCTGGCGGAATGTATCGTCGTCGATGAGCTGTTCCTCGACGTACTCCGGATACCGCTCGCGGCGCAGGCCCTTGAACGCGTCGATATGCGCCTCGAGCGCCAGGGCTGCATCCAGGATCTGCTCGACGCGCTCCTGACCGTGTTCCTCCATGGCCGCGGCGATCTGGCGCGCATGGCCCGCCGCCTGGTCCACGATGCGGTAGCCGACTTCCTGCTGGCTGCGACGGAAGAGCTCGTTGTGCTTCGAGAAATCGGCGTGGCCGAGCACGTGCGCGACGACCAGCGTGTTCTCCTGCACGCTGTTGCCCTTCGCCAGGTAGGCGCGGCCCGGGTTACCCGGGAAGACCACCTCGAACAGCCGCGAATGTCCCATGCGGTGCTGAATGAGCTGGTAGATGTAGCGCACGCCGAACGACCAGTGCGGCATGCGCACCGGCAGGCCGTACACCGCCACCTCCATCATGAAGCTGTCGGGCACTTCCTCGAACTGCACCGGGTAGAAATCCAGGCCCTGCGCACGTGCCAGGTCCTCGATCTTGCGGCCGTATGTTTCTATCGTGCCTGCCATCCCTGGACTCCGGCGGCGCCCGCCTCAGCCGGCCTCCGCGGCCACGTGCTCGCGGAAGAAGGCGCGGATGGCGTCCCATACCGACTCGTTGGTGGTCAGCGCATAGGACCCGACCGCGCGGCCCTCGTCGGCAACCGTCCTGAAGATCCCGCCGGTCTCGCTGTCGAGCGCTCGCTCTTCCGTCGCAGGCGTTTCCACGTAGCCGACGAAGCTCGCGAGCGTCGCAATCTCGCGCAGGCTGGCCTCGGCGGCCTCGTGATCGTCCTTGAAGTTCTCGCCGTCCGATCCGTAGAAGAGGTAGATGTTGTACCGCGCAGGGTCGTAGCGGCCGGCAATCGTGTCGCGGACCAGGCTGAATGCGGAGGAGGCGACCGTGCCGCCGGAACCGCGCACCTGGAAGAACTCGCTCTCGTCGAACTCCCACGCCTTGACGGTGTGGGCGATGAACACCAGTTCGAGTCGCGTGTACTGCCGGCGCAGGCCCTCGACTACCCAGAAGAAGAATGTCTTGGCCAGCTGGCGATCGCGATCGCGCATGCTGGAGGACACATCCATGGCGAAGAACACCACCGCCTGCGTGGCAGGCTGGCGGCGCATGACGAGCTGGCGAAAGCGCAGGTCCTCGTCCGTGAACGCGGGCCCGTCCGGGTCCACGGCACGTCGTTTCAGGCTCTCCTTGAGCGAGCGCCGCCGGTCGAGGCGGGATCGCACGCCGCGCCGGCTCCAACCCTCGCGCCTGTAGTCGTCATCCTGCGTAGCGCCGGTTTTCGACTGCAGGTTGGGCAGTTGCAATTCTTCCCACAGCCACTCGACGATATCGTCGATCTTCAGCTCGAGGAGCAGCTGAACCCCGCCCTCGTTGTTGCCGCCCTCGCCCTGATCGTCACCCTGCTGCTGGCCGGGCGCGGCAAGCTGGTCACCCGGCTTGACGTCGCCCTGGCCGGCACCGAGCATCTCGTCGGCGTCACGCAGGCGGAAACGGCAATGCTCGAGGAAGCGCACGGGCACCTTGACCGTGCGGCTGCGGTCACCACCGAGCACGTCGGCATTGGCGAGCACCTCGGGCAGCTTGTCACGCACCGCGCGGCGCACTTTCTCGTTGTGGCGCAGCCAGTCGCGCGCGCCGCGCGAAAAGAGGGCGTACCAGTCCTGGTCGGCTTCCCTGCAACCCGCGAACGTGGAGGGGTGTTCCATGGCGTCGTGCCACCTCTGCGCGCAGCGTGAACCGTCACGCTGCGCCCGTTGTCACTCCTGCGACAGCAATGTCGTCACATAATTCAGCGCTTCACGCGCGCTATGTTCATCGTACCCGTATTCCATCACGAGGCGTTCCTGCACCGCGGAGATCTTCTGCCGCACCTCGTCGTCCGGACGGGCCGCTGACGTGACCAGTCGCAGGACATCGCGACGCTCCTCGAAGAGGTACTGCTCGATCGCCTCGTGCAGCCGCGTGTGGCTGTCCAGCGTGAACTTCTCGCCCGCCTTGTACGCGACCATCGCCTTGCGCACGACCTCCTGACGGAACGACTGCTTGCCGGACTCGGAGATCTTTATCTTTTCCTCGACCTTACGCAGGAAGCGCTCGTCCGCCGGGCGCGTCTCGCCCGTGATCGGATCCTTGACCTCACGCTGGTCGAGCGAGGCCTCGACTTCATCGAGATACTTCTCGAGGAGCTGCTGCGCCTCGTCCTCGAAGGAGGCGAACAACGCCCGGTGCACGTCTTCCTTGACCCAGCGGTTGTAGAAGTCCTTGCGCGCGATTACCAGGAAATCCACCCAGAGCTTCTTCTGGCTGGCGTCCATGCGCGCATCGCTTTGTATCGAGTCTTTCAGCGCCAGCAGCATCTCCATGCTCGTCAGGCTCTTGCGGTCGCTGCGCGTGATGGCATTGGAGATCGCATTGATCACGAAGCGTGGACTCACGCCGGACATGCCCTCCTCGGGGTGCTCGGTCCGCAACCGCTCGACCTCGCTCTGCGAGAATCCCTCGACATCCTCGCCGGAATACAGCCGCAGTTTCCTGGCGAGATCGAGCCCCTCCTTCTCGGGCTTCACCAGCCGGGTAAGGATGGAGAACACCGCGGCGAGCTGCAGCACGTGCGGGTCCAGGTGCACGGTGCGGAAGGCCGGCGCGTTCGACACCAGCTTCCGGTATATCCGGGCCTCGTCCTGGTAGGACAGCGTATAGGGGACCTTGACGATGACCATGCGGTCGAGCAGCGCCTCGTTCTCCTTCTCCTGCAGGAACTTGTGGAACTCGGCGAGATTGGTATGAGCGACGATCGTCTCGTCGAGGTGAATCAGCGGGAAGCGTGACACCTTGACGTTCTTCTCCTGCGTGAGCGTCAGGAGCAGGTAGAGGAACTCGCGCTTGACCTTGAGGATCTCGATCATCTCGAGCATCCCGCGGCTCGCCGCGTACACGGCGCCCGACCATGACCAGGCGCGCGGATCGCCTTCATCGCCGACCTCGGCAACCTTGGAGAGGTCCACCGAACCGACCAGGTCGGCGATGTCGGCCGTGGTCGGATCATGCGGCGCGTAGGTGCCGATGCCGACCCGCGAAGCCTCGGACAGGAACACGCGCTCCACCGGGAACTTCATGAAATCGCCGTGGAACTCCTCCTCGAGGCGAACCCGGCTGTAGGGCGACAGCTCACCGCTGATCTCCACGCCGTAGGTCTCGCGGAACCGCCCGCGCATGCTGGCCGGCACCAGGTTCAGGGGCGACTCGTGCAATGGCGAGTCCTGCAACGCGTAGAGCGCGCCAGCGTCCGTATGGCTGTACTCCTCCAGCCCCCGCTTCATCAGGATCACGGCCGAGGACTTGCCGCCGGACGGCGGCCCGAGGAGCAGCAGCAGGCGACGGCCCACGTCGGACCCGGCGCTCGCGGCCTTGAAGTACTCGACGACGCGATCGAGCGCATCGTCGATACCGTAGAGTTCGTTGGTGAACAGATCCTTCGGATTGCCGGCGGGAACCTCGCCGCCACGCCGCTCGGTGCGATACCAGGCGAGCATGTCGTAGAGGTACTGATGGCTGGAGCGGACAAACTGCTGCGGCGTGGCCGGATAGACGTCACGCAGGAAATCGGCGAAGGTTCCGTGCCAGCGGGAAGCCTTGTGCTGGCCAGCAAAAGTCGCGAGTTCCGCGATCAGGTTGCCGCTGTGCCCTTCGACTGCGTCGCGCCTGGAGTCCGTTGCGCTCGTCATGCTCGATCTCCCTGGAGTCTACGTACGGCCGTCGATAAGCCCTGCCCTGATTTTTTTTGTTACCGCCCTGCGGCTCAGCTGTCTCTTTTGACGCCCGATCCCACCCATTAAGTTCAAAACACCCGCATGCGCAGACTGTTCCCGCATTGAACAGAAGTCTGTGAGGACAATCACAGTCCCGTTAACTTTTGAACATAACCGGAGCCGCCTACAAGATCGCACAAACGGCGGTAAACGGCTCGTTGCACTGCGTCAGCGGAGGCGAGAATCCCCGCGGTTTTCTGCCTACTCGGTCCGCAGCGCATCGACCGGGTCGAGCGCCGCCGCGCGCTGTGCCGGCAGCACGCCGGCCGCGAGGCCGATGACGATCGCGATCGCCTCGGCCGCAAACGCATAGGGGACCGAGAAGCCGATCGGCAGGGCGGGAACGAAGATGCCGAGCAGGATCACCGTAGCCGCGCCGGCCAGCAATCCGCCGACGCCGCCGAGACCGGCGAGCACCATGGACTCGCCGAGGAAAATCGACCGTACCTGCCCGCGGCCGGCACCGACGGCGCGCAGCAGGCCGATCTCGGCGGTGCGCTCGCGCACCGCGATCGTCATGATGGTGAAGATCCCCACCCCGCCCACGAGCAGCGAGATGCCGCCGAGCGCGGCCACGGCAAAGGTCACCACGTCGAGGACCGAGCCCAGCACGTCGAGCATCTGCTGCTGCGTGGTGATGGTCACGTCGAGCCCGCCGTGGCGGGCGACGATCATGCGCTCGATGCCGTGCACGACTTCGCTGGCGGAGACGGCCTTGTCGTAGAGCACGTCGATCTCGAACAGGCCCTGCCGGTTGTACAGCTCGAGTGCCCGCGCCGCCGGAATGTACACGGCGTCATCGAGATCGAAGCCGAGCACCTGTCCCTTCGATTCCATCACGCCGATGACGCGGTAACGCTCGCCGCCGACGCGGATCATCTCGCCGAGCGGGTTTCGCTCACCGAACAGCTCGTCGCGGACCTTCGATCCGAGCACGGCCAGGGGGCGCGGCGAACGCGGGTCGTCCGGTGGCAGGAACTCGCCCAGTGCGACACGGAACGAGAAGGCGGCGGGCATCTCCGCGCCGACGCCGCTGATGTTGGTATGACGCTCCCGCCCGCCGGCTTCCACGGATGCTGTGCCCTGCACCACGGGCACCGTGTTGGTGACGAAGGGTACGCGCTTGAGCGCTTCCGCATCGTCTATGGTGAGCGGCCGCACCGTTCCGAAGATCCCGGTCGCCGCGCCGAAGGTCGTGCTGCGCCCGGGGTTGATGGCAATGATGTTGGTGCCGAACTGGGTGAACTGCGAGAGCACGTAGTGCTGCAGCCCCGCGCCGATCGAAGTGAGCAGCACCACCGCGGTCACGCCGATGCCGATGCCGAGCGCGGTAAGCGCGCTGCGTAGCCGGTGCGACAGGGCCGAGTGCGTGATGAACCGCAGCAGGTCACCGAAACCCATGCTCAGCGACCCGCCAGGGCGGCGATCGGATCGAGGCGCGCCGCGCGCCGTGCCGGCAGGATGCCGAACAGCAGGCCACAGCCGACCGCAACCGCAAACGCGCCGGCCACCGCCCAGAGCGGCGGGCGGAAATCGAGGGCCGGGTACAGCACCTGCATCAGGCCGACCGCGGCATAGCCGAGCCCGGTGCCGGCGATCGCACCAAAAATCGACAGGATCACCGCCTCGGTGATGAACAGGCGCGTGACCTCGCTGCGATTCGCGCCGAGCGCCTTGAGCAGGCCGATCTCGCGGGTGCGCTGGCTCACCGCCACCAGCATCACATTCATGATGAGCACGCCGGCCACCACCAGGCTCACCGAGGCGATTCCGGCCAGCGCGGCCGTGAGCGCCCCGAAGATCTCGTCGAAGGTGGCAAGCACCGAGTCCTGCGTGATCACGGTCACGTCCTCGATGCCACGGTGCCGCTCCCGCATGATCGCGATGATGTCGCGCCTGGCGCGCAGCACGGCCTCGCGATCACTCGACTGCACCAGGACACGGAACAACCCCGGCACATTCAGCAACTGCTGTGCCGATGACACCGGCATGATCACCAGCTCGTCCACGTTGACCATCACCGAGATGCCCTGCTCGACGAGCACGCCGGCAACCCGGCAGCGCCGGTCGCCGACCCGCAACCACTGGCCGACCGCAGCCTGACCCGCGAACAGCTCCCTGGCGATGACGTGGCCGATCACGCACTCCGGCGAGGCGCGGTCCCAGTCCTGCGGGCGCAGGAACTTGCCGATTGCGACCTGCCAGTGACGCACCTCCAGCAGCTCGGCGGTGGCGCCCATGATCGTGATGTCGCGCTCGAGCCCGGCATGGGACACCGTCGCCGCCCCGACCACGAGCGGCGCGACTTTCTCCACCGCGGGGCTGCGCAGCAGCGCTCGGGCGTCGTCCAGCGTGATGTCGCGCGGTGACTCCCCGGCCATCAGGCCGGGACCCATGCCCGAGGTCTCGATCTTGCCCGGCAGCACCACGAGCAGGTGCGTGCCGAGCGACTGGAATTCTCCGGCGACGAAGCGGCGCGCTGCCTCACCGAGCGAAGTCAGCATCAGCACCGCGCTGACGCCGATCGCCGTGGCGAGCAGCATCATCGCCGTACGCAGGGGATAACGCAGCAGCGCGCTCGCGGCCACCCGCGTGCAATCGGCGAAAGTCATTCAGCCACCGCTGCGCACATCTTCGACCACGCGCCCGTCGCGCAGGCGCAACCGCCGGCCGGCCCGGCCGCCGATCTGCGGGTCATGGGTCACCACGATCAGCGTCAGCCCACGGGCGTTGAGCGTCTCCACGATCTTCACGATTTCCGCTCCCGCGGACGTATCGAGATTGCCGGTGGGCTCGTCGGCGAGCAGCAGCTTCGGCTCCATCACGATGGCGCGGGCGATCGCCACACGCTGGCGCTCGCCGCCGGAGAGCTGGTCGGGGCGGTGATCCCGCCGGACCGCCAGACCGACGCCCTCCAGGGCCCTGCGGCCGCGCGCGTCGCGCTCGGCCGGCGGCACACCCGCGAGCAGCATCGGCAACTGCACGTTCTCCAGCGCGGTCATGCGCGGTACGAGATGGAACGACTGGAAGACGAAGCCGATCTGCCGCTGGCGGGTCGCAGCCAGCTCGTCATCGGACATCGTGGACGTGTTGACCTCGTCGAGCCAGTAGGCGCCGGCGGTCGGCGTGTCGAGGAGCCCGAGGACATTGAGCAGCGTGGACTTGCCCGAGCCCGAGGGCCCCATGATCGAGAGATACTCGCCGGCGGCAATCTGCAGGTTGACGTCGTCGAGCGCGCGGACCAGCGACTCGCCCACATGGAAGACACGCGTGAGTCCCTCGAGCCGGATCATGGTCGATCGGACCGCGCGCCTACTCGCGCACGGCCCGGACGCCGTCGCCGACGCCTTCGCGGTCCACCGACAGCACCACCAGCTCGCCTTCCTGCAGGCCTTCGAGCACCTCGGTGAACTCCCAGCTCGCGACACCAGTCTTTACTTCCCGCCGGTGCAGCACGCCGGCCGCCTCATCGAGGACCAGCACCCGGCTGCCGTCGATGACCGCCGGGGTCGGGATACGCAGGGTGTTCTCACGTGTATCGAGAATCACCTCCACGTCCGCGCTGTAGCCGGGCATCAGATTGCTCCCCTGCGGGTTCTCGATCCCGGCCTCGATCTCGACCGTGCGCGCCTGCTTCTCGGTATCGAGCACGTAGGGAGCAACGCGCCGCACGAAACCCGGGAATTTCCGTCCCGGAAAGGCATCGAGGCTGATCAGCGCGCGCTGGCCGGCCCGCACCGCCGGGGCGTCGACCTCGTCGATCGGGGCACTGATGTACAGGCAGCTCGTGTCCACCACGTCCACGGTGGGTGGCGTCGGGATTCCGACCGGCGAGGGCGTGACGAACTCGCCGAGCTCGCCGTTGATCTCCGCCACCACGCCGTCGAAGGGCGCCCGCAGTATGGTGCGGTCGAGGCTGGCGCGCGCGACCTCCACCCGCGCCTCCGCGACCCGCGCGCTCTCGCGCGCGGCCTTGCATGCCGCCACCTGGGCCTCGGCTTCACCCACCGCCTTCTCGGCAAGCTCGACGGCGATCAGCTTCTGCTCGCGCAGCAGTGCCGCGCGACCGGCCTCGCGCTCGGCCACCTCCGCCCTGACGCAGGTCTCGGTCACCCGCGCCTGGGCGGCCACCCGGTCGCGTTGCTGCAGTTCGAGCTGCGCGCGCAGGTCATCGTTCCAGAGCTCGAGTAACACGTCGCCCTTCTTCACGGTGTCGCCCTTGCGTACGGGCAGCCGCGCGATCTGCCCGCCCAGCGGCGGCGCGAGACGGGCGCGGTTGCAGGCGTCCACGGTGCCGGCACGCGTGTTGGCGACCGTCGCGGCCACCGTGCCGCGCTCGACCTTCGCCACCACCACCCGCAGCGGCTGGGGACGCGCGACCCATGCCGCTGCCGCCGCTGCAATGGCAACGAGCAACGCGACGATGATCAGGTTTCTCCGTACGCTGCGCTTGGCCACGGGATACTCCGCACGAACAGGCGCGCAAGTATAAGGCCACCCGTATCACCACAACGCCGCATCGCGGGGTCATGGACCCGCAGCAGTTTCGCATCAACCTGTCAGGAAGCGATGCCCCTGGCGGCAGTGCCGGCCAGCCACCGCGCGGCGAAATCCTGCGCCGGCAACGGCGCGTCGAAGTGATAGCCCTGCCCGATGTCGCAGCCGACGGCCGCGATGGCCGCGAGCGTGCCGGCATCCTCGATGCCCTCGGCAACCACGGTGAGATCCACGGCGTGCGCCAACTGCGCAATGGACGCCACGATATCGCGGTCGCGCGGATTCTCCGTGACGCGCGCGACGAAACTGCGGTCTACCTTGAGTTCGTCGGCAGGCAAGTCGCGCAGATAGGCCAGGCTCGAATAGCCGGTGCCGAAGTCGTCGATCGACGTACGCACGCCGATCTGGCGCAACCGCTCGAGCGTGCGCGCACTGGCAGCGGGATTCTGCATCAGCGAGCTTTCGGTCAGCTCGAGCGTGAGCTGCGCAGCCGGCAGGTTCCAGATGCCGAGCGCGTCCTCCACCATCTCGACGAGTTCGGGGTCCTCGAGGTTGCCACTCGCCAGGTTGACCGCGACACCGACGTCCGCCTGGCTCCGGGCCCAGCCGGCCGCCTCACGCAGCGCGGAATTGAGCACGAAACGCAGCAGCGTGCGTATGCCCCGCGAGTGCTCGATGGCGCCCATGAAATGTCCCGGCGCGATGATGCCGACGCCGGGTTTGCGCCACCGCACCAGCGCCTCGGCGCCGGCGAGCCGGCTGGTCGCCAGGCTGACCTGCGGCTGGAAGTGAAGCTCGAACTCGCCGGAACGCAGCGCCTCCTCCACGTCGAACCAGGTATGGCGCGTCTCCGGCTTGTCGGTGTCGATGAGCGCATTGGTGAACAGCACGTGGGGCGCATCACGCTGGCGCGCGATATCCAGGGCGGTCTCGCACTGGCGCAGCAACTCCTCACCGTTGGCGGCCGGCTCCGGCATCAGCGAGATGCCGATGCGGGCCTTGACGCAGGCACGCCCGGACCCGATCGACACCGGCTCGGCTGCCGCGCGCGTCACGCTCTCCGCCGCCAGCATCGCATGGCCCTCGTGCAGCGGGTTGTGCAGCAGCAGCGCGAAGGTGCGGCCGTTGACTTCGAACACACAGTCCTGCGCACGGGCGATGCCGCGCAGCCGGCCGGCGAATTCCTGCAGCACCTTGTCGCCACCGAGGTAGCCGAACCGGCCGTTCACCGCATCCAGGCCCGACAGTTGTATGACCATCAGGCCGACGGTCGCGACCCCCGGCGTGGTGCGCAACCGGTCGATCTCCCGCAGCAGCAGCGAGTAGCGGAACTGGGTTGCGGTGTTGTCGGGGGGCGCCTGGGACATATGCGCCGAATCAACCGATGAAGTAGTTCTTCGGATCCAGGCCGAAGGCGCCGGTCTCGTGACCGCGGACGATCCAGAGCGCATTGGCCTCGTGCTCATCGCTCGGGAGCCGCCGCAGGTCGACGGTGCGATACTCCCGCAGCGGCTTCTGTTCCGCGTCGAGGACCACCATGACCTTTGGCCGCAGCCGCCGGATGCGGTTCTGCTCGACGACGATGCCGACCTCGCCGGTGTTCATCTCGACGATGCTGCCGGTCGGGAACATGCCGAGCGCCTGCACGAACTGCTCGACCATCTCCTTCTGGAACTTGACCCCGGCCATCGAGTTCAGCTCCCGGATTGCATCGTAAGGCGATTTCGCCTTCGCCCAGGGCCGGTGGCTGGTCATCGCGTCGTAGCAATCGACCAGGCCGCCAATGCGCGCAAACACGGGTATGTCGGCGCCCTTCAGGCTCGCGGGATACCCGGAGCCGTCATGGCGCTCGTGATGACCCTCGACCATGGCAAGCACGTCGGCGTTGATGCCCGGAGTCAGCTTGAGCATGTCGAGGCCGTAGGTGACATGCCGGGTGACGGTGAAGAACTCCGCCTCGGAGAGCGCGCCGGCGCGCGCCATCATCTCCTCGGGCAGCTTCGCCTTGCCGATGTCGAGCAGGATGCCCCCCATCGCAAGCGTGTCGAGGCCCTGCCGGTCAAAACCCAGGTGACGGCCGAGGATCACCGCCCAGACCGAGGAGGCGATGGAGTGGTGGTAGGTGTATTCGTCGCGCTTGCGCAGGTAGACCAGCCAGGCCATTGCATCCTGATTGCGCAGGATGCTGTCGATCATCGGCCGGACGGCCGTCTGCACCTTCTCCACGTCCACGCCCGCTCCCTTGCGAACATGGACCAGCACCTCCTGCATGGTCACGACGGCCGAGTCGTAGCTGCGGATGGCCTGGGGCGCCTCCTTGCGGGTAGGCACCGTGTTGCGGTACTCGCGGTGACGGTTGAACTTCTGCGCCACCTTGCCGCTCGGGTCGAGCTGCGTGACGGCCTGCATCAGGCGGCCGGCGAACGAGATTCCGCCGGTACGCCCGTTGCCCGGCTGCATGGGCGGCTCCTGCCCGCCGTTCCCGAGCGCCTTGAGCACCTTCTCCCTGGGCAGGGAACTGCGCCCGACGTCGATGTACACGTGCTTGCAGAACTGCCGCAGCAGCTTCAGCTCGCTGTCCTCGCGCACCTCGAAACCCTGGAACAGGAATGGAGTCTCCAGCCAGGGCCGATCGAGCTGGGCAACGTACATGCCGCGCTCGAGGTTGGCGGTATTGATCTTGCTGCGTTTGAACTGCACCGCGATGGCCCATCCGCGCCGGTCAGGCGTGCGTTCCGGGCATAATAGCCACGGGCCGCCGCGCTTCTGTGGCCGCGGTCACAGTCCGGGCGCGGTGTGCCGGCAAGGCGCTGGCAGACCGCCCGCCTGTGAACGCCGTCAACGTTTCGCGCCGGCGTGCGTTGCGTCCGTCAGCAGAGTCTGTAACGAACCCACCAGGCAGGAAGTAACTCGATCATGCGCAATCACATAGCCACCCTCCTCGCCACTCTCCTCATGGCAGCCTGCTCCGGCACGACCGGGCCGATCATCGACACCCAGGGCGTTGACATGGCGAAGTACCAGCAGGATCTCGCCGAGTGCGAGACCTACGCCACGCAGGTCTCCACGGAGCGGGCCGTCGGCAGAGGTGCGGCCGGCGGCGCCGCGGTGGGCGCCGCGATCGGTGCCATCGCCGGCGGCAACGCGGGCAGGGGGGCCGGTATCGGCGCAGTCAGCGGCGGCGCCCAATCGGCGCGTATATCCGACCGCGAGAAAGCCGACGTCGTGCGCAACTGTCTGCGCGGGCGGGGTTACCGCGTACTGAACTGACCGCGCTCGCAGCTGACGCCCGCTCACGACGTTTTGAGATAGGTGCTGGTGATCGAGGCCGCGACCTGGCCGTCGCCCCGCAACCCGCTCAACCGCAGCTCACCCCGGTGCCGCCGAGGCCGCAGTAGCCGCCGGGGTTCTTCGCGAGGTACTGCTGGTGGTACTCCTCGGCGTAGTAGAACTCGCCGGCCGGCAGGATCTCCGTAGTGATGGCACCGAGTCCGGCCCGCTGCAATGCTTCGGCATAGCGGCGCTGCGAGGCGCGCGCGGCCTCACGCTGCTCGTCGTCGAAACAGTAGATTCCCGAGCGGTATTGCGTGCCGACATCGTTGCCCTGGCGCATGCCCTGCGTCGGGTCGTGCGCTTCCCAGAACACGCGCAGCAATGCCGCGTAGCTGATTGTCGCCGGGTCGTAGACCACCAGCACGACTTCGTTGTGCCCGGTGAGCCCGCTGCAGACTTCCTCGTAGGTTGGATTCGGCGTGTAGCCGGCCGCGTATCCGGCCGCGGTGGTGTGGACGCCGGGCAGTTCCCAGAACCGGCGCTCGGCGCCCCAGAAACAGCCGAGGCCGAACATCGCCTGGCGCATCTGCGGCGGGAACGGCGCTTTGAGCGGATTGCCGTTGACGTAATGCCGCTCCGGCACGGCCATGCGGGTCGCGCGCCCGGGCAGCGCTTCATCGCGCGACGGCATCGTGATCTTTTTGTTCTCGCGCCACAGCATGTCGGTCAGCGCAAATCCGCGGCCAAGGCGATGCTACATTAGCACCTGTCATGACGAGGTGGCGGATGGTCGAGGGCGTCAGCGAGCGCACCGCGATGGGTGCGTGCGTCGCACTGTTGCTGGTGAGCACGGCGGTCGCGCTGGACGAGACGCCGACACCTGCCGCGGAGGATGCCGCCGTCGCGGCGATCGCCCCCGCCATTGCGCAGCCAGAAGCCGTCCGGCAGACCTATCTCCGCCTGATGGCGGAAAAGCGCTACACCGAGGCGGCAGAGATCGCGGCACAGCTCGTCGAACTCGACCGGCAGTCACATGGCGAGCGCAGCCCGCAATACGCCGGCTCGCTGAGCGCGCTCGCGCGGGCACAGCTCGCCCTCGGCAACGTCACCGCAGCGGTGGACAATTTCCGCGCCGCAATTGCGCTGCTCGAGCGGGCCGAGGGGCCGGCCTCCCCAGCCCTGATCGAGCCGCTGGTCGGCCTGGGTGATGCGTATATGCGCAACGGTTTTTATCCGCCGGCCAATGACGCCTACGAGCGGGCACTGCTCCTGAACCATGCGGCGGCCGGTTTCTACAATCTGGAGCAGGTGCAGATCCTCGACGGGTTGTCGGAGAGCGACCTCGCCCTTGGCGAACTCGCCGATGCGAACGCCCGGCAACGCGCGCAGGTTGCGATCCAGGCGCGGCGCACGGGAGACACGCATCAGGACCTGGTGCAGGCGCTCTACAAGCTGGCGCGCTGGTACAACCGCACCGGTCAGTTCGAGGCGTCCCGGCAGACCTGGCAACAGGCGCGAGGGGTCATCCGCAAGTCCGGCAATCCGGCTGACCCTGCGCAGGTGGAAACCATGATCGGCGAGGCGCTGAGCTATGCCAGCGAGGGTGACGCGCCGACCAGCGTCAGTACGTTGAAGCGGGCACTGGAGCAACTCGACGCCCTGCCGGAGCCCGATCACGCCCGCCGCGCGGAGGTGCTGGTGACGCTCGGCGATCTCTACGTCAACTTCGGTCGCCCGAGAAGCGCCCGCCAGGCCTACGAACAGGCGTGGGCGGAGCTGTCGGCGGACGAGACACTGAGCGCCAGGCGCGATGAATATTTCGGCCGGCCGTCGCGCATCACCGGTCCGCCGCTCCCGCGCATCGTCGATGCCGATGGTCGTGAACAAAGCGTGGTCCGCAGCGACAGCGCGGGCTTCGCTCCCGGTTACGTCGTCGCGCGCATGGTGGTGGACGCCGACGGCAGCGCACGCGACGTGGCAATCGTCGAGTCCGAACCCGCCGGCCTGCTCGACCAGCAGGTGCTCAAGGCGCTGGCGCGCACGGCCTTTCGCCCGCGCCTGGCCGATGGCACGGCAACGACCAGCGAGGACGTGCAGTTCCGCCATGAGTTCCGCTACCCGCGCCCGGCGAGCGCCGCCCCCACGGAAACAGGCCCCGACCCGGCACCGGCAGGGGACAGGGGGGCGCCGATCGGGTACCCCACAGAGGGCGATGATCACAGCGGCGACTGACGGCGGGTATCGGGCGATGTGTGCGCCCGCTGCCGGCGCTGCGCTGCGCGCCGCGCAGCGGCCGATCCCGCAACCGCGCGATGCCGAAGTGCTGATCCGCGTGCAGGCCTGCGCGGTGTGCCGCACCGACCTGCACCTGCGTGACGGCGAACTGCCCCAGGCCCGCTACCCGGTGGTGCCCGGGCACCAGGCCCTCGGTGAGGTCATCGTCGCTGGCCCGCGCGCCACGCTCGCGCCCGGCGCGTGGGTTGGTGTCGCGTGGCTCGCGTGGACCTGCGGCGAGTGCGAATTCTGCCGCAGCGGACGCGAGAACCTCTGCGATCGCGCCGAGTTTCACGGCTGTCACCGCGATGGCGGTTTCGCGACCCACATGGTCGCCGACTCGCGCTGGTGCCTGCCGCTCGATCGCAGGCTCGGCACAGCGGAGGCTGCACCGCTCCTGTGCGCCGGTCTGATCGGCTATCGCAGCCTGCGGATGGCGGGTGACGGCCACCGCCTCGGCCTCTACGGCTTCGGTTCGGCGGCACAACTGGTCACGCCGCTGGCCCTGTCGCAGGGACGCGAGATCTTCGCCTTCACGAGTCCCGGCGACGTCACGGCCCAGGCGTTCGCGCGGCAGGCCGGCGCCCGCTGGTCGGGAGGTTCCGACGAGCCCGCGCCGGAACCGCTGGACGCAGCGCTGATCTTTGCGCCGGTCGGATCGCTGGTGCCCAAAGCGCTGCGCGACGTGAAGAAAGGCGGCAAGGTCGTGTGCGGCGGCATCCACATGAGCGACATCCCCGCCTTCCCCTACGCCGACCTGTGGGGCGAGCGGCAAATACTCTCGGTGGCCAATCTCACCCGCGAGGACGGCGCCGGGTTCCTGCGACTCGCCGGGCAGCTGGCGTTGCGCCCGCGCGTGCGCGTCTACCCGCTGTCACAGGCCAACGAAGCGCTCGAGGACCTGCGCCGTGGCGCTTTCAACGGGACGGCGGTGCTGGATTGCTCGTAAGCGAATTTCCCTGTCCCTGGAATTCCGTCTTGCCGCGCCGGATGACTTCGTAGACCTCGCCCGCCCGACCGCCGATGTCGCTGATCAGCGCGGCGGTAACGCCGGCCGTGGCGCGCCGCCACTCCTCGCGCTGCTGCGGCGTCAGCGCATGGACGACGAACCCGAGGCGGTCCGCTGTGGCGAGATCTCCCTCCGTCTGCGCACGCACGACCGCGCGTGACTGCGCGATCGGCGGGAAGGACTCCTCGAGCAGGCGCCGGTCGGCCGCGGGCAGCTCGTTCCACCAGCGCTTGCGGCTCACGATCAGCGACATGCCGAGCAGGTGGTCGGTGAGCGTCAGGTGGGGCGCCTCACCGGCGATGCCGGTGCGCGAGTACAGCGTGACGGAGTTTTCCCCGGCCTCGATCAGGCCGGTCTGCAGCGACGAGATGATGTCGCCGAAGCCGAGGGGTATGACATCGGCACCGATCGCCTCGGCGAACAGACGCGCGCTCAGGCTCGACGCGATGCGAAAGCGCCGGCCGACCGCATCCGCCGGCACGAGAATCGGGCGATCGCGGGCGTAGACATTATGGAAGCCGATCTCGTACCAGGTCACGAGGTGCAGGTCTTTCGCGGCCAGCAGCTCGCGGAACAGCGTGGTCAGATACCGGTCGTAGACGAAGTCGGCCTCGGCTTCGCTTGCGAACAGGAACGGCGCGTAGAGCAGGGCGAGCTCGGGTACGACGCCGGAGACGACTTGCGCGGACAGATTGGCGTACTGGATGCGGCCGCGCCTCAAGCCGGACAGCAGTTGCTCCTCGGAACCGATCTGGCCGTAGATCAGTGCGCGCATCCGGATGCGACCGTCCGAAGACTGCTCCACGCGACGCTTGAAATCGAGCCAGAGGGCCTCGCCGGGCGTGTTCGGCGTCGTGGTGCCGCCGATGGTGATCAGCGTGCCGTCCTGCTCCCGACAGGCGGCGAGCAGCAGAAGGCAGGCCAGCATCGCGACGGCGCAGCAACGGCTGCCGGCGCCCGCGCCCGGCCGGAATGGACCACCGATGCTGCCAATGCCCACGCGACCCGCGCCTTCCGGAAACTCGTAGGCGACACACTGTAGGAAGGTTATCCTTGAGGAACAAGATTGGCGCTCACCACGACATGCACACATTGACGAACTGGCGTTTCGCCTGGCTGCTTGCGTTCGCGCTGTGCGCGGCCTCGGGCCTGGCGCCGGCCGCAAACGGCGGCCTGCCCGATTACTCGGGCTGGGACCAACTCCTGCTGCAGAACGTGCGCGACGGCTACGTGGACTACGATGGCATACGCGCCGATCCGCAGTTCGACGCCTTCATCACCGAACTCGCGCGCGCACCGGGGGAGTTCGGCAGCCCGGCGGAAGAGCTCGCTTACTACATCAATGCCTACAACGCCTTTGCGATCCGCGGCATCCTCGACGGTTACTCGCCTGACACCCGGTTCGGACGTTTCCGGTTTTTCAAGACACGGACGTTTCGCCTCGCCGGCGAAAACATCACGCTCGACGAACTCGAGCACCAGCGTATCCGCCCGATGGGCGATGCACGGAGCCACTTTGCCATCAGCTGCGCATCCATCTCCTGTCCGCGGCTCCTGAACCGCGCCTACCTGCCCGAGACGCTCGATGCGCAGCTCGATGAGGCTGCACGCCGCTTCGTGAACGACATCACCCGCAATGATTTCGACATTGCGCAGCGAACCGCCTTCGTGTCGCCGATCTTCGACTGGTTCCACGAGGACTTCGAGCGCGCCGCGGGGACGCTGCCCGAGTTTCTCGCGCGTTATGCCGAGGAGCCTGCCGCGCGGGCGGCATTGCTCGAGGGCCGCCTGGCCATCCGTCACCTGCCGTATGACTGGGACCTCAACGGGCACTATTCCGGGGAGTAGCGGCGTCCATGCGAAGCAGGCAACGCAACGCAATCCGCCCGTCCGAAATCACGCCGGAGAGCGTATTCCGCACGCGCCGCCAGCTCCTCGCCGCAGCCGGCTTCGCGGGCGCAGGTGCGTTACTCACCGCCGCCCGCAGCCTGGCCGACGACGTGCCGGCCTCGTACCGGCGGCTGCAAGGGCTCACCAGGAGCCGCCTCAGCGTCGATGCGGCGCCAAACTCGTTCGAGGACATCACCAGCTACAACAACTTCTACGAGTTCGGCCTCGACAAGGAAGACCCGCAGCGCAACTCCGAACGCTTCCGTCCGAAGCCATGGACCGTCACCGTGGATGGCGAGGCCGAGGTCACGGGCGAGTTCGGCTTCGAGGACATCATCCGGCCGCACCCGCTGGAGGAACGCGTCTATCGCTTTCGCTGCGTCGAAGCCTGGTCGATGATCGTGCCCTGGGCCGGATTCCCGCTGGGCGACCTGTTGAAGCGCTTCAAGCCGACCTCGAAAGCCAGGTACGTCGCTTTCGAAACCGTATACCGGCCCGCCGAGATGCCCGGGCAGCGCTGGCCGACGCTCGACTGGCCCTATGGCGAGGGACTGACCATCGCCGAAGCCATGCATCCGCTCACGCTGCTGGTGACAGGCGTCTACGGCGTGGAACTGCCGAACCAGAACGGAGCGCCGCTGCGCCTGATCGTGCCGTGGAAGTACGGCTTCAAAAGCATCAAGTCCATCACGAGAATCAGTTTCACCGGGCAGCAACCGCACACCACGTGGTCGGACGCGGCGCCGCACGAGTACGGTTTCTATGCCAACGTCAACCCGCGGGTGGACCACCCGCGCTGGAGCCAGGCATCGGAGCGACGCATCGGCACCTCGTTGTTCACACCGAAACAGCCGACGCTGCTTTTCAACGGCTACGCGGATCAGGTGGCATCGCTCTACCGGGGGCTCGACCTGACACGCGAGTTCTGACCGCCGCGTGTCATCGATCCTGACGCAGCGCCGGATCCGGCTGATCGGAAAACCGGTGGCATTCGCCCTGGCGCTCCTGCCGCTCGGTGCACTTCTGGCCGGTGCGGCCGGCGTGCGGCAGTTCAGTCTCGGCGCGAACCCGGTCGAAAGCATCCAGGACACGACGGGTATCTGGGCGCTGCGCTTCCTGCTGCTCACGCTCGCGATGACGCCGCTCAGGCTCGCGACCGGGCCACCCTGGCCATTGCAGTTCCGCCGCATGCTGGGGCTGTTCGCCTTCAGCTACGCCGCCCTGCACTTCGCCAATTACCTGCTGCTCGATCGCACCCTGAACTTCGCCGAGATCATCCCGGACATCACCAAGCGCCCCTACATCACCATCGGCTTTACCGCCCTCGTGCTGCTCGTCCCGCTGGCAGTCACGTCCACCGCCGGCTGGCGGCGGCGGCTCGGCGCGCGCTGGCTCAGGCTGCACCGGCTGGTGTACCTGATCGCGGCACTCGCCTGCTGGCACTTCTGGTGGCAGGTGAAGAAGGACATCACCGAGCCGCTGGTGTACGCGGCGATACTCGCCGCCTTACTCGGCGTACGCGCCTGGCGGGAGCGCGCTCATCAGAGGCTGTAGCCGCGCTCCTCGTGCAGCGCGATGTCGAGGCCCTCGGTTTCCTCTTCGGCGGTGACACGCAACGGCGTCAGCGTACCGACGACCTTCAGGATCAGCCAGGTGACGACGCCCGACCAGAGGGCCGTCGCCACCGCACCCGCGACCTGCACCGCCAGCTGGGTCACCATGAGGCGGTCGTCGGGGTGACCGACACCGCCGAGCACCGCAGCGCCGAACACGCCGGTCAGCACCGTGCCGAGGAAACCGCCGACACCGTGCACGGGAAATACGTCGAGGGAATCGTCGATCTGCAGGCGTCGCTTCAGGTACTGCGTGGCCCAGAAACACACGGTGCCCGCCGTGAGCCCGATCACCAGGGCGCCCGCCGGCCCGACGAAACCGGAGGCCGGCGTGATCGTGCCAAGCCCCGCCACCATCCCGGTGACGATTCCGAGCACGCTCGGCTTGCCGAACTTCACCCATTCCTGGCACATCCAGGCAAAGCAGCCGGCGGCGGCGGCGATATGGGTGGTGAGCATCGCCATGCCGGCCGCACCGCCGGCCGCAATCGCGCTGCCCCCGTTGAATCCGAACCAGCCCACCCAGAGCATGCCCGCGCCGGCCACCGTGAGCGGCAGGTTGTGCGGCGGCATGGGCTGGACCGGAAAACCGCGTCGGTTGCCGAGCACCAGAGCCGCCACCAGTGCAGCGACACCCGCATTGATGTGGACGACGGCGCCACCAGCGAAGTCCAGGAACTTGAGGGTGCCGAGCCAGCCGCCCCCCCATACCCAGTGCGCCACCGGGATGTAAACGAACAGCAGCCACAGCGCGGAGAACGACAGCATCGCGGCAAAGCGCATGCGCTCGGCAAAGGCGCCGACCACCAGTGCCGGCGTGATGATCGCGAAGGTCAGCTGGAACATCACGAACACGGACTCGGGCACGTTCGGGTATGACGCGAACACCGCGGAGGCATCGACCCCCGCCAGAAAGACCTTGCCGAGCCCGCCGATCGCGGCCTGGGCGGAACCGCCCTGCGCAAAGGTGAGACTGTAACCGCCGATGGTCCAGAGGATCGTGACGACCGATGCAATGGCGAAGCACTGCATGAGCACGGACAACACGTTGCGGCTGCGCACCAGCCCCGCGTAGAACAACGCCAGTCCGGGCAGCGTCATGAACAGCACGAGCGCAGTCGCGGTGAGCAGCCAGGCGGTGTCACCGCTGTCGACGGCAGCCTGCGCCAGCGCGGGCAGCAGCATCAGCGATGCTGCGATGGCACCAGTCCACCTGCCAGGGCTTCGCATTCGGTCCTCCCCCATACCGGGCGCCCCCGCCGCCCGATCGCGCCTGCCTGCTACAGGGCGCCGTCGCCGGTTTCGCCGGTGCGGATCCGCAGGGCCTGCTCGAGGTCGGTCACGAAGATCTTGCCGTCACCGACTTTGCCGGTCCGCGCCGCTGCGGTGATCGCTTCGACGGCGCGCTCCACCAGGTCCTCGGCTACCGCGACCTCGATCTTCGCCTTCGGCAGAAAATCCACCACGTACTCGGCGCCGCGATACAACTCGGTGTGCCCCCGCTGGCGGCCGAAACCCTTCACCTCGGTCACCGTCATGCCGTTGACGCCGACCTCGCTGAGGGCGTTGCGGACGTCGTCCAGCCGGAAGGGCTTGATGATCGCCGTGATCATTTTCATTCTGTTTTTTCTCCCGCGGTCTTCAGCCGACGAATCCCCCGGTCAGGATTCTAAAACGAAGCCCGTCGCCTTCGCAGCAGTTTCGCGCCGGGCACCTAGTGCTGGTACACCCAGCGCAGCATGGCGGCCTGCGCCTCATCGCCCCAGCCGTTCGCATTCTGGATCATCGTAACCGCGAATTTGCGCCCGGACCGGGCCCGCACGTAACCGGCCAGCGCCCGCACACCGTTCAGGGTGCCCGTCTTCAGGTGCATGCCCTCGGTGAAATCCTCGTTACGGAAACGACGGCGCAGCGTACCGTCCAGGCCGGGCAGAGCCAGTGACGACTCGAACTCGGCGCTGTACGGGCTCGATTCGGCGGCCAGCAGCACACGGGTGAGGCTGCGGGCCGAAATGCGGGTCTCCCGCGCGAGGCCTGCGCCATTGCCGATATCGAGCTCCGGGAACGACAACCCCAGGCGTTCCAGCTCGGCTGCGGCCGCCCGCTGGCCCTTCTCGACCGTGGCCGGCGCACCGAAGCGTTCGGCACCGAGGGTGAGCAACAGGTGCCGCGCCATGACGTTGTTGCTGAACTTGTTGATGCCTGTAATGACGTCGGCCAGCGGCACCGATTCCAGCCGTGCCAGGGTCTTCAGGGCCGGGTCCGCCGGCGCCACCCGCATGTGTCCACGGATGGTGCCGCCGCTCTCCTCCCAGAGCGCGCGAAACAGCCCGTACGCGTAAGACGGTCCGGTCAGCAGGGAGCGCGCCACGCGGTGCTCACCGCACTGGCGGCTGAATCGTCCCGTGAAGGTCGCCTCCTCGCGCCCGCCGTTCTCGGCAACCGTGAAATTGATGCGGTTGCTGCGGCCGGTACAGCGCCCGTCCACCAGCTGCACCTGGTTGCGGATGCGAAGATTCGCCGGCAGCGGATCGGCCAGGACCTCCACGCGGTTCGCCGCCGGATCCGGCCGGAACATAAAGTTCACCGACTGGAAATTCACCAGCAGCGCGTCGGGAACCAGGTTGTAGGGGCTATAGGGCCTGCCGTCGAAATCGCCCGGACGGGCACCCCCGACATCGAAGAACGTGTTGTCGATCACGAGATCACCGCGGATCTCGCGCACGCCGCGCAGGCGCAGCTCTCGCACCAGCAGCCAGAACCGCTCGAGCACCAGGTAGGGGTCGCCATAGCCCTTGAGGTAGAGGTCGCCATCGAGCACGCCGCCGCGTGGCGACGCGCGCGACAGCGCAGTGGTTTTCCAGACATAGGTCGGGCCGAGCGCCTCGAGGCCGAGGAAGGTCGTCAGCAACTTGATGGTGGAGGCCGGATTGCGCGGCGTATCCGCCTGGTATGCCAGCAGTGGCTTGTCTGCGCCGACCTCCTGCACCTGTACGCTGAACGACGCGGGCGGAATCTTCGCCTTCACAAGCGCCCTGACCACCGTCTCCGGCAGGCCCTGCACCGTATCCGCCGCCTCGGCACCGAGGCACAGGAACACGGCCATGATGGCCGCCCAATGCGGTCTGAAACGCATTACTGAATGTTATCCGGGGGCTGGTGAGAATGAACGACGCCGATTGTGCCGAAACTGCGGCGCAAGGGTCCAGCGCGATCGCGACCGGGCGTCGCCCGTCGGCTAGCGCCGCGGGTCGGCCCGGGCCGCAGAAACGTCGCTGCCCGCGCGTGTCATGATCCGGTCCAGCAGCCCCCGGCGTGGCGCACCGATCCCCTCCCAGCCGGCCTCACGGGCGACCGCGAGCAGCTCGCTGTCCGGGCGTACTGCGACCGCGGTGCCGGCCGCACGCAGCAGCGGCAGGTCGTAGATCGAATCGCCGTAGGCGGCGGCCTGCGCCGCAGCCACGCCATACCGGCGCGACAGTGCCTCGAGGATGGCCGCCTTCTCGTCGCGGAACGGGTGACTCGAGGGCGGGCGCGCCCGAAAACGCCCGCCTTCCACGATGCAGCGGCTGCCGATCACCGCGTCGACCCCGAGGGCTGCGCCGATGCCCTCGGCCACGAACTGCGGCGTGCCGGAAACCAGCACGACGTGGTCACCGGCCTGCTGATGGCGACGCAGGCGTTCGATGCAGGGCGTGAACCACGCCTGCTCGAGCGAGCGCTCCACCCAGCCGGGAACCATCGCCCGAACGTCCTCTTCCCGCAGCCAGGCGAGATAGGCCTTGTTCTTCTTGAACACGTGACGGCCATATCCTGGCGCGTAGCGCAGCAGGAACCAGAAAAACCCGAGCACCTGGCGCGGCCCGATGCGCCCACGGCGAAGCAGTTCGAGGAAAAAGCGTTTCTCGGTGCTCGGCCCCGCGACCAGTGTGCCGTCGATGTCGAACAGGGCGAGTGCCACGCCTCAATGCCGTCCGGTTTGCTGTGGCATGAGTTTGCCGAGAAGGGTGTGCCGCTCCTGGTAGGCGAACTCGACGATCACCGGGAGGCCGCGCACCAGGCAGATCGCCACCGACAGATACACGAGCGCGGCACCGATGCCGGTCATCAGCGCACCCCACTGCGCCCAGATCTGGGGGATCAGCACCGGCATCGGCTGAATGAACAGCAACCAGCAGAACGCGTGCGCCTTCAGCACCGCGTAGAAGATCCGCATGAACTTGCCGGCGACCAGCCACTGGCCGAGCGCCGACTGCATCATTGCAAACGGACTCTGGTGGCTGCTCGCGGTCTGGCTGGCGCGGATCGCATCGACGATAGTGCCGCGGATCACGAATACCAGCGGCACCCATACCGGCAGCAGATCGAGATCGGCCAGCACAATCCACATCGTGAGTTCCACGATGCGGTCCCCGGCGATGTCGAGCATGGCGCCGAACAGGCTCGTCTCGCCACGCCGGCGCGCGACGTAGCCATCCAGCCCGTCCGTCACGAAGACGACAATCAGGAGCGGCACGTTCAGAAACTGCCACCACGACGGTGGCTGGTAGGCAACGACAACCACCACGATCAGCAGCAGCAAACGGCTCAGCGTGATCAGATTCGCCATGGCCGGATTATATGTCGCTGCTGCGGCTAAGCCGTGCTGGTCTTGCGCTGGCGGCCGCGCCGGGCCGGGCGTTCGACGCCGAGCGAGCGCATGCGGTCGGCGAGCGTCGTCGGGCGCACGCCCAACAGCTCCGCGGCGCCACCCTTGCCCGAGATCCGCCAGCCGGCCGCCTCCAGCGCATTGACCAGGTTGCGGCGTTGCTGCTCGCGCATCTGCGCCTCGGTAACGAAGCCCGTGGTCCGGGTCTCGCCGGCCGGCTCCGGCGCGGCAGCACCCGTAGCCGGGCTGGCCTCGCTCAGGGACAGATCGAGGCGCAGCACATCGCCGCGCGACAGGATCACCGCGCGCTCGATCACGTTCTTCAGCTCCCTCACGTTGCCGGGCCAGTCATAGCGGCGCAGCGCCTCGACCTGGCCCTGCGTCAGCTTGGGACAGGGCCGGCCGAACTGCCGGCAGACCTGCTCGAGGAAGTGCGTCGCCAGCTGCACGACGTCGTCCCCGCGCTTGCGCAGCGGCGGCACGTGAACGGGAAAGACGCTGAGCCGGTAGTACAGATCCTCGCGGAACTCCCCGGCCTCGACCGCACGCTCGAGGTCCTTGTTGGTCGCCGCGATCACCCGCACGTCCACCGTCCGCGTGCGGTCGTCGCCGACCCGCTCGAACTCCTTTTCCTGCAGGACACGCAGCAGCTTGCCCTGCAGCGCGAGCGGGATCTCGCCCACCTCATCGAGGAAGATGGTGCCGCCGTCGGCGAGCTCGAAGCGCCCGATGCGATCGCGGTGCGCCCCGGTGAAGGCACCGCGCACGTGGCCGAAGAACTCGCTCTCGAAGAGTTCGTCGGGAATCGCGGCGCAATTGACCTTGACCAGCGGGCCTTCGGCGCGCCGGCTGCGGGCGTGAATCGCATGGGCCACCAGCTCCTTGCCGGAACCGGTCTCGCCGACGATCAGGACGCTCGCCGGGGTCGCCGCCACCGCCTCGATGCGGGCCAGCATCGCCGTGAGTGCCGGGCTCTCCCCGACGATGCGCCCGAAGTTCATCGATACGTTGACTTCCTCGCGCAGGTAATCGCGCTCGCGCTCGAGTTCTTCCTTCAGCCGGGCGATTTCGCCATAGGCCTCGCGCAACCGCGCCTCCGCCCGGTTGCGCTCGGTGACGTCCTTCGCCGCAACCAGCAACCGCAGGACGCGGCCTTCCTCGTCGCGTTCGGCACGGGCCGAAAGCAGCACGTCGAGCACCTCGCCACTGCGGGTGAGCATCTGCCGGGGGACGTTCTGCACATCGCCCTGCCTGATCTGGTCCTGCAGCCGGCCTTCCATCAGCGGCTGGCGCGACTCGTCCGTGATGAAGTCGAGGATCGAGCGACCGATGATCTCGTTGCGCTGGTAGCCGAGCTTGGCGAGCCAGTGATTGCTGACCGCGGTAATGCGCCCCTCCGCGTCCACCGTGTGCAGCATGGCGGGAGTGGACTCATAGAGGTCGAGGTAACGCCGTTCGAAGCGTTCGCGATCGGAGGGCGCCTCGAACAGGGATACGGAGTACGGCAGGCGCCCGCCGTCCGGCCCGCAGACAGCGACCGTAGTGGCCAGCAGCTCCAGCACGCGCCGATCCTTGGCATAGAACTCCACCGGCACGCGTTGCAGCTTGCCGGTACGCCGGTAGCAAGGCAGATGCTCCGCGCGGATCCGTGCCGAACTGTCCGGAGTGGCGATGTCCTCCGGCCGCAAGCCTTGCATTTCCTCGCGGGAATACCCGGTGGAACGTTCCCAGCCGGCGCTGACGTCGAGGAAACGGCCCTCGCCGTCCATCACCGTGATGAGCACCGGCAGGCTGCGCAGCAATCCTGCCCGGTCCAGTGGAGGTGTTGAATTCATAGCGCGAGAATACGGATTATCGTATCTATTGCCAACGCTTTTTCGTTATTTGCGAATTCTCGTAAACACGCTAAAAAGCCTAACTCATTGTTTTTCCGTTCAATGCCTGTCTGGCACGGAATGTGCAATAGGTCTACTGCGGGCCTTAGGGCTGCGCATCAACAGGAAAGGCAGAGATATGGAACCCGAGAACAGGATGTTTAAAGACTCGCGCGAGCGGTTGCCCGCGCTGGCGTTGGCCGCATTGGCCACTTGGCTGGTGTTTGCAGCGATCAATGCCGGGTTCACAGCTCACACGGTCGACATGTCCCGGCAGGTGCTGCCGGCCTCGGCGCTGAGCCTGTAACCGACAGGAGCCGCTGACAGACAGACACTGAAATCCCCCTCCGCACGCGCCCGTTCTGATCCTCCCGGGGCGCGTCGCGGAGAACGCGCGGGGTGCCGCGACAGAGTCCGGTTGGTACTCGGTCGTTGCGCTCCGGCAGGTCTCCACCCCCCCGGAGGCCTGCCTCACGGGTTCGCATGGGCGCCACCCCCCCCTAAAGGCTCCATGCGGACCCGTTTTTTTTGGCGCTTCTCTGATCTGCGGGCACGCTTGCGAAGTCGATTCGAAGTAGTGTCAACTTCGTTACCACTCCGGAGCACTAGCCTATGGACCTCTACCATCCGCCGGAACACGCCCCTCCCATGGCCATCTCCGCCTCCGAACGCGCCTTCATCACCCGCTTGGGCGCCCGCGTCGCCGAGCTGCGCAAGGCCCAGTCCATCACCCAGGTGCAGATAGCCGAGGCCCTGAACGTCTCGCAGCAGACCATCAACTCCTACGAGGTCGGCCACCGGCGCATCCCCGTTTCCACCCTGCCGCAGCTGGCCCGCCTGCTCGGCGTCACCGTCGAGGAACTGCTGGTCGATGATGCCGCCGCCGCCAAAAAGCGCGGTCCGGCGCCCAAGCTCCAGCAGCAGATCGAGCGCATCCGGCAGCTGCCGCGTACGCAGCAGAAGTTCGTCATGCAGATGCTCGATACCGTCCTGGCCCAGGCCAGCCGCTGAAGGAGCCGCCCATGAACGCCCAGGCTGATCAGCTGATCGAGAAGCTCAACGCCCTGCCGCCCGAGCGGCGCGCGGAGGTCGAGGATTTCGTGGACTTCCTGCAAAGCCGCGAGAGCGACCGGCGCCTCGCCGACGCCATCGCCAAGGCCAGCGAGCCGGCCCTCAAGACCGTCTGGGACAACGACCAGGATGCGGCCTACGATCGGCTCTGAAGGCCGCTCGTCCGTCCACCCATGGCTGCACCCGCATTCGGCACGATCATCCTCGTGCCGTTCCCGTTCACCGATCAGTCCGCCGCCAGGCAGCGTCCGGCCGTCGTCGTCTCAAGCAGCGCCTATCACCGCGCGCGCCAGGACCTGATTCTCATGCCCGTCACCAGCCAGTTGCGCGTGAACGCGTTCGGCGACCTGCTCGTGCAGGACTGGCAGGCCGCACGCCTGCTCATGCCCTCGGCCGTCAAGCCCGTCCTCGCCACCCTCGCGCAGAGCCTCGTCATCAAGCCGCTCGGTGCGCTCTCACCGCGCGACCAGGCCGCCCTCAAGGCCCTGATCCCTCAGCTGATCGGCTGACCGCGCCGCGCGGGATGACTTTTTATTAGTAGATTCTGGCGAGGAGCTGACCTCCGGCATTGGTCCCGCTGGCCCGGCGGAATTCGGCGGAATGGAATCCCGATCCAACGGGCTCCCCGAG
>JAJTYX010000178.1:0-6829 GCA_021462865.1 Gammaproteobacteria bacterium
CCTCCGGATACCTCTTGTTCTTCATCGTCCGCTCCTGGTGAGCGGACTCTACTCCGAAGTCGTACTATTCAGGGGGAGCAGGTCACTAGAGCCCACGGAGTGGTCACTCTCGGGCGACTTCATTGAAGTACGCCGCTCCTACTGGAATGCAAGTCTGGGCCGGGACGACTTCACGACCGTATCACCAATTCATGGCGGATACGGAAGCTCGGTACCCGTCGGTTCCATTCAAATTGCGGACATCAATGGCGATGGTCTAGCTGATTTGGCGTACCGAAAAGATGGCGTTTACGTGACCAGTCTCAGCCGTGCCAGCTCTTTCGCAAATCCCCCAACGACTACAAATATCACCGCCTTGGCCGTATCGAGCAGCGACGTCAATGGCGACGGTCGCGACGATCTGGTGGTGCCCTGTGGAAGCAATGACTGGTGCGCTCATTACTCCGATGGCTCGACGTTTAGTAACACGCCGACGAGCATTGGTGTCAATTCGACGACCGCCACGCTACCTCGACTGATCGACACGACCGGGGATGGCCACGCAGATTTCGTGTACGTCAGCAGCGGCACATGGGCGGCTCAGGCGCGTAACGGTCCCCGCGGAGATCTGGTCACAGATATCACCGACGGACTCGGCAACACCTTTCAGCCGAGCTACGCTAAGCTCACGGTGGGCGGTGCGCAGTACACGCCCGGCGGATTGGCCACCTACCCGCAGCAACGTGTGGGCGGCGGGCCGATGCACGTGGTCACGCAGTACACCAGTAACACCGGCATCGGCGCTGGTACCTACACGATCAGTTACAGTTACAAGAACGCAAAACGTGACCTGCAGGGACGGGATTTCCTAGGCTTCGATATCATCACCAGCAGCGATCCGCGCGGCACGCCGACGCTGGTGACCTCCACGGACTACCACCTGGCATTTCCGTGGATCGGGCAAGTGCAGCAGTACGTCAGTTGTACGGGAGTGACCGGCTCTAGTCCGTGCGTCACGACATCATCGGGCAAGGTTAGCTCTACCCTCATCGGCTGGATCAATAAGCAGACCGCAGGTGCGGTCGATGCTGCCGGCAAGCATACGGCTGGTAACTACTACCACCCACGGAATTCGTACGATCTCCGTACCCGCTATGAGGTCGACACCACCAGTGCCAATTTCGGAGAACCCGTCCAGGCGGTGGAAGCGGACATCTCGACCTGGGACGACACGCACGGTGTGCCTACGTACACCACCGTCACGGTCAGCTCGCCCGCTGACGTCCAGAGCTATACCACCGAAACCACGCTGACGCTCAATTCGTCGCTAACCGGCGCCTGGTGTCTGGGCTTCCCAGACCGGGTCGATGTGGTCAAGAGCAACGGGGCTGAGAGCCGCACGCGCACCGTGCAGTACACGTATAACTCCTCGACCTGCCGAACGCTGACCGAATCGGTGGGACCGGCGGGTGACACGAGCGAGCAGCTCATGACTACCTACGGCTACAACGCGACCAACGGGCGGATCGAGAGCATCAGCCGTGGCGCCGCCAGTGGCGGCACAACGCGAATCACCACGATTGCCTATGACCCAACGACGGGTTTTCGCCCGGCGAGTGATTCTCACGCCATCGCCGGCGAATCAGCCCACGTCGTGGGCCACACATGGGATCATGAGCTAGGGCTCGAAGCCAGCCGAACCAGTCCACAGCAGCAGACCATCAGTTGGGACTACGATTCCTTCGGACGGTTGATAACCGTCACACCGCCGGCGGGCAGTGCGCCCAGCTCTTCCATCACATACAACACCTACTCGCCTGGCTGGGCCACGAATGGCAAGTTCAAGATCCGGGAGGTCCGATCCGACGGCTCCTGGTCGGAGCGCTACCACGATGCCTACGGGCGCGTGGTGGCAACCGCATCAGCCCTCAACAGCGGGGAGACGCGCCAGCGCTTCACCCATGACGCGCTGGGACGCGTGCTGACCGAGGTCATTCCCTATGTGTCTGGGGCTTCGACATATTCTGTCTCCCGCACTTATGATTTGCTGGGACGCCTGAAGACGGAAAACCGACCGATCGATGAAGCCAATCCAAATGGCGCGATCACGACATGGAGCTACGATCGGCTGACCACCACGGTGCAGGACGCCGAGGGGCGCAGTACCGACTACACCACCGATGCCGAAGGGCGGCAGATCGAGGTCGAGCCTAGCGGCTATTTGCCGACCAGCTATGGCTACACGCCGTGGGGAGAGCTCAAGACGATCGTCGACGCGGTCGGTGGGGGCAATCACACCACCTCGATGACCTACAACGACCGGGGTTTTCGCACTTCGGTCACGAGTCCCGACGCCGGGTACTGGGAGTACCAGTCCACCGTATTCGGCGAGCTGGAGAAGATCCGCGATGCCAAGACCTCACCCCCCAATTGGACCCTCACCAACACTTACGACCAGCTCGGGCGGCTGACTCAGCGGGTTGAGTCAGAAGGCACTACCACGTGGACCTTCTACACCGCCACGGGCACCAGCAAGGGATTGCTGCAAAACGTGTCGAGTCCCGCCGTCAGCTACCAGGAAAGCTATCTCTACAATGGTCTCGCGCAGCTCACGCAGACCACCACGACCATCGACGGCACCAGTTATTACACCAACCACGGCTACACGAGCTACGGGCAGCTGCAGACCATGACTTATCCAATGACAGTCGGGGGTGCACGGCCGATTTTCAACTATAGCTACGTCAACGGCTTCGTGGATACCGTCACGCAAGGCGCCGGGAATATGGCACGATACGATCTGGTGACGCTCGATGCGTTGGGGCGCGAGACGCAGGCGACCTTGGGCAATGCGCTGCTCACGACGAAACACAATTACGATCGGGCCAACCTGCGGGCGAAGGACATCCAGAGCGGTCCGCCGGCCCAGCCCACCGACCTGCAGTGGTATACCTACGCTTGGGACAAGGTCGGCAATCTCACCCAGCGAATGGATAAGAACCAGAGCGATCTCAAGGAGGACTTTACCTACGATGCGCTAAACCGCGTGGACCTCGTCAAGCGCAACGATGTGACGACCCTCGATCCGGTGTATTATCCGGATGGCAACGTCCATTTCAAAGACGAGCAGGGTTATTACACCTATTACGCTACCCGCCCTCACGCGGTTTCGGTGACCAACATCAGCTGTGGGCTCTGTTGCAACATAACCCGGAATTATGGTTACGACGCCAACGGCAACATGACCAACCGCGACGGGGGAACCATCACCTGGACCTCGTTCAACAAGCCGAAACAGATCAACCTCGTGGGCAGCAACTGCACGGGCGACTGTACGACATTCACCTACGGCCCGGATCGGCAGCCGATCAAGCAGGTGGTCAAGAAAGGCGGCGTCACCACCACGATCTACTACGTCGGGCCGCACTTCGAGAAAGAGATCGGGGCGACCACGGAGTTTCGTGCCCACGCCTTGGTCAACGGCCAGCGCTTCTACACCCAGCTCGAGAACGCCGGCGACTGGGTGGCCTACTACAACCTTCGCGATCACCTGGGCAGTGTCGACAAGCAGGCGCTCACCGTGGGCAGCGACACCGATCCGCGAGAGTACAGCTTCGATGCTTTCGGCAAGCGGCGTAACACGAACTGGACGCCGGACAACAACGATGGGCTGCAGAGCGCAACGCTCTGGAACCACCGCGGTTACACCGATCACGAGCACCTCGACAACGTGCGGCTCATTCACATGGGTGGGCGGGTGTATGACCCGAAGCTCGGTCGATTTCTGTCCGCGGATCCGGTGCTCGGGGACCTCAGCAACCCGCAGTCCTTGAATCCGTATAGTTATGTAGCGAACAGTCCTCTCCGGTACACAGATCCTTCCGGTTTTCAGATGTACCCCGATCCAGCGGATAATGCTTTTTACCCGCCTTCAACATCATGTGGTCATACGAATGACTGTATCGATACTCTGAGTCGTGAACTAGACTTTATATTTGGCGCGCCAGTGGATCCAAGGGACACGCTGAACCCACGGAAGTATCTTGTCAAAGAATTGCTTAGATCTGCGATAGAGAAAACCATTATTGGGATGGTGTGTGCAAGCGCAAATGAAGATGCCTGCCGCGGCGAGGGACCGGCGTGGCCGCCGCCAGATGAACAATCCGATGAGGATGACGATACCGATAATAAGGACGATGATAGCGGACCCGGGAACGAGCCCGGTGGTGGCGCGGCCGGTGGTGGTTCAGGAGGATCTGTCAGTTCACCGATATCACCGAGCTACCCTGGTGCGGGAGACGTTCGAGCGCCCATTGTGGACCCTAGGGACTATATCCCTGGCGGAAGCGTTACCATTGAGTTTCCACCGATTACGCATCCGCCATTTCCGGGCCCTGGCGGCGGCGGTGGCGGTGACGGTGGCGGTGACGGTGGCGGTGACGGTGGCGGAGACTGTAGCCACGCATGTCACGGAAATGCGAGCGCGGATTGGAGTGGCGAGGACGATGAAGCCGAGCCAGTGGTTTCTGCAGTTCAGGAAGATAACGCTACGGTGATTCACGCTAGCGCCGAGGCAATTTCCGAGTCGCCCGTCGCTGATGAATGGTCATGGTTTCTTCGCGTTCGTCTGGAACGACCTTGTTGCCATAACGTGATAGCGGAGGGCGAATGAGATTTGCAGTCGGCGCGCGAATCCGGAGTCTGATTTGGTTCATCCTTTTTCTTGCCGGATGTGGCGAGGTCGAGACCGAACCCGCATCGGAGCCGGACGCGAGTGCGTTATTCAACAAGGGGACTGTGTACTGGTCTGGTGCCCGCGATGTGAAACCCGACCCTCGCCGCGCATGCGATCTCTTTTCGGACGCAGCAGATCTAGGCTTTGCACCAGCTATTTTCAATCTAGGTAACTGCTATCGGACTGGCCGAGGGCGAGAGCAAGACATTTCTGAAGCGACTCGCCTATACGAACGCGCGGCCGAAGCAGGGGATCCGTCCGCCAAGTTGGCGTTGGCCATTGCGCATCTGTATGACCTTCCGGGTGATCAAAAGCAGCCGAAGTTCGCGATTGAGCTGCTCGAGGATCTGCTGGATGAAAGCAGTAATTCACCCGGCGATGTACGAGAGCGCGCATTTCTCGTTCTTGGTACGGCGTACTATGGTGGTCTAGGCGTTAACAAAGATGATCAAAAGGCCATAGAGTTGTACGAGAAAGCAGCCTCAAAAGGTAATCATTTGGCCCAAGCGCTTCTTTATGCGATTTACTCTGGCCAGACTGACTATTCGGTATTAGCGGACGAGGAACAGGCGGCTGTCTGGAAGGAGGTTTTTGAGAAAACGATGCGGCTACAATCGAGGCTTAGCGAGACGAAGTCACAGTCAATCGAATCTGCCATCGCGCACCTCAAGAGTCGTGGTTGGGGTCTGCGGAGTGAGACGGCCGCACCTATTTCCCCCTGATCTCATACCGTTCGGCAACTCAGGGCACCCTAAGTCCTAGGACTGCCCCCTGCCCGCGGTGGCACGCTCGACCGCGGCCCAGTGCTCCGGATGGGTCCAGGTGCGCACGAAATGCTCCTCCTCGACCGGCGCGAGTTCCGCGTGCACGCGCCGGCGCTCGGCCGCGAGCGGCGCCTTGCACCCGGCGAGCACTTCGCGGGTGCGCGCGAGGTAGGGCTCGAGGAACGTGGCGAGACAGGCATCGAGTGTCTGCCCGGGTGCGCAGATCCAGTCGATCATCCCGAGGTCGAGTGCGCGCGCCGCCTCGATACGGGCGCTGGTCGAGAGTATGCGCAGCGCCCGCCGGTCGCCGATGGTCAGCGCGAGGTCGATGCCTCCGCCCCAGGCCGTGGTAACCCCGAGCTGCGCCTGCAGGAAGCCGATCTCGGCATGCGGCGCGCTGACGCGCAGGTCGCAGGCCAGCGCGAGTTCCGCGCCGCCGCCGAGCGCATGGCCGTTCAGCGCGGCGATGACGGGCACGGGAAAAGCGCGCACCTGGTCGAGCGCGGCACGGCCACGCCGGCTCATCGCGCGGGTGTCTTCCGCGGAGCGGATTGCCGAGAGTTCCTGCAGGTCGCCTCCGGCGGCGAAGCAGCGATCGCCCGCCGCGGTGATCACGGCGCAGAGGATGCCCGCATCGCCCGCATGTTGGGCGAGGGTTGCGCGAATCTCGTCGAGCAGCGCCAGCGACAGGGCGTTGCTCTTCTCCGGCCGATTGATGGTCAGGCGCAGCACCTGGTGCTGGCGTTCGACGAGCAACTGCGCGGCAGCCATGGCAACTTCCCGGTCAGAAGTACAGGCGCATCACGCATTCGGCCACGCAGGCCGGGCGGGACTGGCCTTCGACCTCGACCGCTGGAGCTGCTGCGCCAGGCGCTGCGCGGGTCGACCCCGCCGGGGCGGCAATAGGGCACAGCACCGCCAGTCGAGATGCTGCGAATTGGCCGGATTGCGGCCGATTTGCCAACCCTGCGTCTTTCACGTCGCTGAGCACATAAAGGCAGCTGGCCACAGCTTCCCGCCGATGGCGAGTCTGCGGACATGGAAGCCGCCCATGTCGAGCGCCGCCCCGATGCGTCGCGCTACGAGCGCCACCGACCGGAGGCGACGCTGCTGTATCAGTTGGTCGAGCGCCACTACCCGGCGTTCGTCGCGGCGCTGGCCGCACAGGGCCGCCACCTGCCCGCCTATGTGCACGGGGAGTTCGCGGCCTACCTGAAGTGCGGGCGCCTCGAGCACGGCTTCCTTCGGGTGCGCTGTACCGCATGTGACCTGCTCCCCCTGAATAGTACGACTTCGGAGTAGAGTCCGCTCACCAGGAGCGGACGATGAAGAACAAGAGGTATCCGGAGGA
>JAJTYX010000179.1:0-1042 GCA_021462865.1 Gammaproteobacteria bacterium
CAAACTGTTCCACCCCTGTCCCCAATGAAAGTCCGAGCGCCTGACCGGGGGCGGCCTTCTAAATTTCGGTTTTTCGACGGTCTCGTTAGGCGCGTGAGTTATCTAAAGATATGCTTTGACAAATAAAATGTTGTGATAATATTCCGACAATATAGATTTCTCACATGCAGATGCTCGACAGCGGAGGTCGCACAATATGGCTAAACAACTATTTTTATTTTTGTTAGTGTTATTTGTCATCATCTTGGCTGGATGTTCACAGTCCACTTTTTCCTTTTCTCCAACTGCCACTAACACTGCAAGCGCCACACTTACTGTTACACCTACCCTCACACATACACCCATACCTACATCTACGTTTACCCCCACACCTACTATCACCCCTCTGCCATACCCACTAGCAACATGTGATGGAAACCAGAACTTTGTTACAAAATGGCAGACTGAATTAGGTGATATGAAATTTGAAGCATTACTTTGCCCCGACAATACGCTTATTGCGATTTTTCATAATCAAGAATTTGAGGAATACATTACTATAAATCAAGGAACATCGAATAAGGCAGAATATGAATGGTCAGTATCTATTGATTCTGATAGTAACACCTCTACCGGAACTCCTGAGACATCCTATGATGGCATAGTTGGCGCTGATTACAGTCTCTCAATTTCGCATTTTGTTTATGGTAAAGCAAAAAGAGTCCTTTTTAATGAAGCTTTCCAAAAAAACGTGTGGGATTGCACGTCAGGAACCAGTTGCAGAACTATGTCTAATGATGTTGAGTATTACGGAGACCCCATTAACAAATTCATTGTTATAAGAGGAAAAGTATCTGATATAAATACAAATAGTAAGGTTTTGTTTTCTAGATATAAATTTAGGTTAAGTGATCGACTTACTTACAAGACAGATTGGGTTGCATCTATTCCCGTTCCATAGAATGCGCCTAACACGGCGTGCACAGATGAAGTGGGAAGTCAAGGGGGACGAGAAAAATGATTTACACTTCGCTGGAGGGAGAGCGTAAAGCAGCAATGCTCC
>JAJTYX010000018.1:0-3822 GCA_021462865.1 Gammaproteobacteria bacterium
AAGCATGGCTGCAAGCGTTGCATACATCAGGGCTTCGTTGAAACTGGCACGGAAATCCACATACAGTTGTCCCATCGAATTGTTCATGCCCATCCCCATTCCCATGCCGCCGTCCATCATTCCATTCATGTGGCGGTTAAAGGAAGTCGGCAGGATGAATTGACTGGCGATTACCAATACCAGCACCCCGACTACAATGATTACAAGATAGGATAGTAACAGCCTTGCACCCAGGTGACGGCGGAAAAACTCAATCATCATTCCTCACTTACATTGGTTCATCTTCAAATCTATAACCGACGCCGCGTACCGTGGCGATTAAATCTTCATGCCCCAACTTCTGACGGACATGTCCGAGATGCACATCCACGACACGCATTTCGCCAAAGTATTCGCCGCCCCATACCTTCTCCAGCAATTGCTCGCGCGTAAGAACCCTGCCGCGGTTTTCAGCCAATGCCTTCAACAAATCGAATTCGATGGCGGTTAAATCAATCGCTTGATCATCGACCCTGACGATACGCGCGCCAACATCCATGTGCAAATGACGAAAGGACAGCACGCTCGTTTCGGACCCTGAACCTGATCCCGTTTGAATGCGCCTGATCGCGGCTTTGACTCGTGCCACCAATTCGCGCGGGCTGAATGGTTTGGTCACATAATCGTCTGCGCCAACGGAAAGACCAACAACCTTGTCAGTCTCTTCGGTTTTTGCGGTCAACAGGATTACATACACTTCTGATTCGCGCCGCAAGCGTGAGAGCAGTTCAATTCCATCCATGCCAGGAAGCATGATATCCAAGACGATGAGATCGGGCTTGAAAGCACGGGCAGATTTAAGACCCGACGGACCATCCGTCGCCGTGTAAATCTCATAGCCTTCGGGCTTGAGATAGGCGGTGACAAGATTGACGATGGAAGGCTCGTCGTCGATAACCAGAATTTTTGTCATGGGCAACTCTTATGGCTGGATACTAAGCTGAGATTTTTACCAGTATTGTAACTTCACCTGCATAAAATAAGATGCGCCGAATGGCATATCTCGGCGCATCTTGTAGTTTAAGCCTGAACCTTACTCGGTTTCCTCAATGAATGTACCGTGCCAGGTGTGCAGGAAGATCTGTCCGCTGTAGCCGTTGACGCTCAACATGCCTACGATCTTGCCGTCTTTTTCAAAGTCAAGGGTGTAATAACCATAGAACTGGGCGGGATCGGTCGCGGCGGTGGCACCCGCGTAATTTGTATCAAGATATTGCTGGGCGTATTGAACAGCCTGGTCAGGTGAGATTGTCATTTCGGCAGTCACACCCAATGTGGTGGCGTTGTCCCAGCCGCTCATCATACCTTGTCCGCCCATCATTCCATAACCATTTCCACCCATCATATTATTGTGGTTGAGACCACTGTATTTCAGGTTCCACATCATGTTGGGACCGTGTTCGAGATAGGCGATCTGCGAAACGGGATCAACAAGTAGTTCAAAGGCACCGACACCCGTGCTGGCTTCCTTGACAACAACATAGCCATTGTTATCGAAGACCATGATCTCAGCAATCTCCAGATCGGAATTATTCAGATTCGCCAAATAATTTTCGGCGGCGGCTTTCGTCTGATCAATAGTGAGAAGGGTGACATTGGTATTGTTATATCCATAGCCGCCCATCATATTGGGTCCACGACCGTTCATCATGGACGGTCTATAGACATTGTTGTTGTTCCAGCCATAACCGCTCATCATGCTTGGTCCACGACCGTTCATCATGGACGGTCCGTAGGCATTGTTATTGTTCCAGCCATAGCCATTCATCATGGATGAGCCAAAAGCGTTTACGCGGGCATACATGTTACCTGCGAAAAAGATGACCGCTGACAGTGCTAGGACTGCGAGGATGGTCAGGGTTGTGGATAAAGTTTTGTTCATGGTTAGTCTCCTATTTTTGTCATCACACTGCCGTGTGTTGTTTTATGACACCAGTATAGGATTGACCATTGAAGAGGGTGTAAAGCGACTATAAAGATATGGTAAAGGTTATTTTGGGTAAATGCCTCAAAAACATCTCGATTTTCACCTTGACGATATCCCGACAGGGTCGTAAAATACTCAAATAGTTGAGCAATTATTCAACTATTTGAGATACCTATGATTACCATTTTAAGAATCTTCCTTCCCATCTACTTCCTATTGTTTTTCGGTCTTGCCATGTTCTGGCGTTCGTACATCGCCTGGAAACGTACAGGCATCAACCCCTATAAGCTGGGAAATGGCGATACAGTTCATGACTTCGTTGGTAAACTGTTTCGTCTTACCCTGATCGTCACTGCACTGATCGTGTTCATATTTTCCTTCCTGGAAGGGTATTATGAATGGCTTTCTCCCATCACATGGATGAATTCCTCTCTGCCGACGGTTGTCGGAATCGTATTGCTCATTCTTGCTTTGATCTGGGTGTTGGTTGCCCAACTCCAAATGGGCGACTCATGGCGGATCGGTATCGATGAAAAAAGCGAATCCAATTTGGTTCAGCATGGCTTGTTTGGTGTCTCGCGCAATCCCATCTTCCTGGGGATGCTGGTCATGCTGGTGGGTTTGCTGTTAATATTACCCACCGCTGTTACCCTGACGGTTGCGGTGCTTGGTTTCGTCCTGATCCATATTCAAGTGCGGCTGGAAGAGGCGTTCCTCACAGAGAAATATGGTGAGGACTATCGCAAGTATCGGGCACATGTGCGACGCTGGATCTGATTATGACAAAAGCTAAGGTTACCTCTGCAGTCGCCTCTGACCTCGCCAGCCTGTTTGACTCGCTGAGCGACCCGACACGCATTCTCATTATCAGCGCTTTGCTCGACGGAGAGGTTGGCGTCGGCGAACTGGTGGAGCGTCTGGGGTTGACCAAATCCGCTGTCTCACACCAACTGCGCGGATTGCGCGACAAACGCCTCATCCGCACTCGGAAACAGGGTCGCCATGTCTTTGTCTGCATGGATGATGACCATGTCATCGAACTTTTCCAGCGCGGATTGGATCACGTTTTGCACGGATAATTTGATGAACACGCTGCAACGACTCACATTGGCTTTTCTGCTTATCCTGCTCCTGATAGGAATTGCTGGACATTTGGTTGTGCCAGCCAGCGGATCGCATCACTTCCTCTCCGAAACGAACTGCGCTTTTCATCACGGCATGAATGTACCCGTAAGTGTTCAGCCATCCTGGAGCGAATCAGGCAACTCCCCTGAACTCGCCCATGACGACACCCACACGCTGGACATTGTTCTAAACATTCCCCACCCTCCCACCTTCTAAGTCCAATATTGATTCATTCCCTTTCTGCCCATTCCGTTGGGATGGGTGAAGGCTGTTTGCCATAAGTCATACATTATTTAATAGGATCACGATATGGAAAAAACAATCGAACTCGATATTCCCCTCCTGCTTCCTGGCGTGGAAAACGAAAAAGACGAATGCCTCAACCGTCTGGAAGGCGCGCTTCAAAACCAAAAGGGAATCCTGCGCGCCCATCTCGAACGCGAGAAATCGCCCGTAGACCTGTGCCTGCATTACGATCCCAACCTGCTCACCCTCGAACAGGTGCGCCGCTTGGCGGAACGCGCAGGCGCGGGAATTGCCAACCGCTACCATCACGCTTCCATTCCCATCGAAGGGATGGACTGCTCGGATTGCAGCCTGGTTGTCGAACACAGCGTGGGACGCATGGATGGCGTGCTGAATGTCAATGTCAATTATCCCGCCGAAAAGATGTGGGTGGAGTTTGACGCGCACAAGGTCAATCGTTCTGCCATTGAAAAGCGCGTGCGCTC
>JAJTYX010000180.1:0-18815 GCA_021462865.1 Gammaproteobacteria bacterium
CCGCCCTGTAGTGCAGACTTGGGTCACGACGATCCTGAGAAATCAGGGACTTGATCGTCGCCGACCGGCCGAATCCGCGAAGATCGGTTAGGAATGCGACTAACGCAATGCTAGTTCCGTGCATGAAGTGCCCCCAAAGTATTCTATTTACCCGATTTTGTTGGTCGACCGCACATTGCGGCACCGCAGGGTGTTTATAGCACAGGCAGCGTATCAGCCGCGTTGCCCACGACAATAAGTAGACGAACGTAGTGGATTCGCGTCTGGTATCCGCACCGGCCTTTACGCCACGCTTCGCTGCGTGAACCCCGCCGCGCTGTTAGACTGATTTTCGCAGGAAATACTTGCCGCCATCCCGGCCGACTCAACGCCGGCCGCGGTAGGGCTGGCGCTCATCGGCGCTGACGACGCCGGGGGTGGTAACAAGGCGAATTTGGCCGAGCGTCGTTCGCGTTTGGCAGTACCGATGGTAGTACGGGGTGATTGAAGTCGGTTTTAACTTGTGCAGACTCGGTGACTTGTTGGCGGTATTCGGTAGACCTCCGCCCACCAGGATTCCAGTAAATAGGCCAGGCACATGCCTAGCCTTTTTGCTTCCCCATGTGGGTATCGGTGGCATCGGTGCCGGGACTTCGGTTTCGGAAACTCCTGGGATTTGTCACCGGGTCAGTGCAATGAGTTTCCGAATCCGAAGTACCGGCGCCGAAGGCGCACGGATAGGAAATTCAAAGCCCGGCCCTCTCAACCAGTCGATGCAACACGAGCATGAAGAACGTTCGCCGGTGTGTCAAAGCCGAGCGTCGCTCGCGGCCTGGATTGCGGGCGCGACCCCGTTTCGCTGAGCGGCGCCTAACCGATCTGCGCGGATTCGCCGGCCGCTTTGCCCAGTGCAGCGCAGGCGCGCGCGAACACGCGGCGCATCTCGTCGCGGTCGCCGCGGTCGAATTGCGCGAGATAGGGATGCTGCTGTAGCTCCTGCGGCGGGGTTGCCAGCAGCCGCTCGTGTGCCCGGTGCAGGATTCCGGCAACCTGTGACGGGGCGAGGCCCGCCTGTTCCAGCCCGGCACGCATCGCCGCGAGCCCGCGTTCCGGCTGGTCCCACCACACCGTGCGATCGCGGTCGGGTCCGAAGGCCCTGGTCGCTGCCATCAGGCCGGCGAGCACGATGAACTCCTCGGGCGCGGCGCCCGGCGGCATGCGCCGGCACCAGATCAGCACGATGTCCCAGGCATCAGCGGCACGCTGGCGCACGATGAAGTCGCCGGCGTTGATGTGACTGGCGAGCGGCAGCAACCCGTCGGGTGTCGTGCGCGTGTAGCGTGCGCCCAGGCGCACGATGGTTTCCCAGACCCGGTCGGACGCCGCCGGCGCGAGGGGATGATCCTTGCCCATGCGCTGGTCCTGCCAGACGTGCAGGAGCGGGCTGTCGGCATACACGTGCAGTTCGTGCCCGTCAAACCATTCGGCGGCGAGCAGCGGCACGGTGACCGGGCCGCGCCAGCTCGCCACCGTCACGCTGTGCGTGCCGAACGGCCGGACGACGTGACGCGGATCGATCTGATGCAATTCGGCGAGATCGGCGCCGACGCGGCGCAGTTCCTCGCCCGCCGCCGTCAGGTCTTTCGCGACATTGAGCGCGAAGCCGACCGCAGGCCTCGGCCCGGACAGGTGTACCAGGACCCGGAACACGATCGTGGCGGAGCCTTCCTTGATCCACCACAGCTGCACGCCTTCGGCACCGATGTCCTCGACGCCACGGATGGGCGTGGGGTCGAAACCGGGCGCGCGGTCGCGATCGATCGCCAGCGCGCGATTCACGTAGCCGAGCAACTGGCCGTAGGGTGGGCCGCCGGGTTCGGCGCCAGCCGCAAGGTGGCTGATGGCGGCGCGCACGATGACCTGGGGTCCGAGTCCCTGAACCTGTTCGATCACGTTCTTGAAGAGTTCGAAACTGCGCCGGTCATTGCCGTCGAGGCCCGCACGTCCGGCGCGCACGACCAGTTCGTGCAGCCGCTGCGCAAACCGTGCGGTGTCGGACTGGCAAGCGACGTTGAGCAGGTACGGCAGATCGACGCCCAGGCGGCAGGCGGCGTCGTGGAGCTGGGCTCGGCTGATGCCGTGTGTCTGCTCCAGGAGGCCTTCCGTCGCATTGGTCAGCAGCTGCAGTCCGGGGCCATACACGGCGCCGGCGCCATCGGGCACGTAAGCGCGCCGCTGTTCGTCGCCGAAACAGATTTGCAGCGCGAAGGGATGTGTCCCGATGAAAGCTGGTGGCCCCCCGCCGGGGCTGGTACCGGGTCGCGTGTGGGAAGTCGGATCGGGCATGGAGTTCTCCTGTCGGCCGGGGTGCCGCCGGGCGAGATTATGGCGCTGGCGTGTGCCGATCCAGCAGTTCGCGGTAGGCCCGTTCGATCCGGCGGGCGAAGGCGACGGCGTCGGTGAGGGTGGATCTGGCGAGGGTTGTGCGCAACCCGGCACGCTGGGCTGCGAGCGCCGGCCAATCGGCGGCGAGCTGGCGTGCGATCCCGACGTAGCCGTCGGCGTCTTCGGCGATCCACTGCTCGCGGCCGAGGTGGCTGAGTATGGAGGCGCCAACGCGCCCGGCATGACGCTGGTCGCGCAACGTCACCACCGGGACGCCCATCCACAACGCCTCGAAGGTCGTGGTGGTGCCGTTGTATGGGTAGGTATCGAGGGCGATATCGACGTCGTGGTAAAGCGCGAGCGACTCCTGCGCGTGGGGCAGCCATGGAAGCAGCCGCAGGCGCTCGGGATCAAGGCCGGCCGTCGCGAAGGCGGTCGTGATGCGGCTGCGCGTTTCCTCGTGGCGGAGCAGGCGTCCCTTGAGCATCAGCCGGGAGCGAGGCACGGCGCGCAAGACCCCGGCCCAGGTCGCAATCACTTCGGGAGTGATCTTGGCGATGTTGTTGAATGAGCCGAAAGTGATGCAGCCGTTGCGGGAGGCCGGCAGCGCGGCCACGGGCGGGGCATCCGCCGGCGGTTCGTAGCACAGGAACCCGCCGGGCAGCCTCACCAGGCATTCACTGTGGTGACGGTCCGCGTCACCCGGCGGGTCGGCATGCTCGTCGGTGAAGCGGTAGTGGATCTGGCGCAGACCCGTCGTGGCGGGATAGCCGAGCCACGCGACCTGGACCGGCGCGGGCCGCAGCGCAAAGACCCCCAGCGGCTGGTGCCGGGTGTGCCCGGCAAGATCCACCAGGATGTCGAGGCCGTCGTCGCGGATACGCCCGGCAATGACTTCATCACTGGAGTTGCGGACGTCGCGCCAATGATCCGCCTGTGCGCGAAACCACTCCGTGAAGTGGTCGGGGCGGTCCGCAGCCGAGTAGGCAAAGATCTCGATCGCGGCGCGATCGTGCGCGGCGAACAGCGGCCGGAGAAACCAGGCGCAGGAATGATTGCGGAAATCCGGCGACAGGTACCCGACGCGGATTCTGCTGCGACGGGTGCGGGCGGCCGCGGGCGCTGTGGCCGCAGCACGGGCAAAGCGCTCCGCCCAGCGCAGATGGGCCGCGTGGATCGTGGCTTCGGTTTGTTCCGGGTCGTAGAGCAGATTGAGGAGGAATGCGTGCCAGGCGGGTTGGTAGCCGGGGTCGAGTTCGAGCGCGCGTTGAAAGGACGTGCTGGCCTCCGCAGCACGCCATTGTTCGCTGCGCACCTGGGCGAGGTTGTACATCGCCAGCGCACAACACGGGTCGGCAGCGAGCGCACGGCTGCAGGCGTCGGCGGCCCCGGTCAATTGGCCGCGCTCCAGCAGCACTACGCCGAGATTGGTCCAGGCTTCGGGCAGGGCGGGGTCGGCTGCCACGGCGCGCCGGCCGCTCGCCTCGGCTTCGGCGGAGCGGCCGAGGGCGAGCAGGGTGGCCGTCAGCGCCGTCAGTACCGGCGCGCTCGCTGGCCGGATGCGCAGTGCCTCCTGCAGGGCGGCTTCGGCGTCGTGGTGGCGTTGCAACTGCGCCAGTGCAATGCCCTGGTTGGCGAGTGCCTCGAACCAGCCGGGGCGCAGCGCGGCGGCGCGCGCGTAAGATCCCGCGGCCGCAGCTGTATCGCCGCAACGCATTTCGGCGGTGGCGAGCGCCATGAAATATTCCGGCCGGGGCGACTCGCTGCCGGTTGCGCGTCGCAGACGCTCGAGGGCAGCCGGCAGTTCGCCTCGCTGCGTCAGTATGCGGCCGAGGAGCCAGTTCGCGCCGGCGTCGAAGGCATCTTCTGCGAGGAGGGCACGAACCAGGACTTCGGCGTCCCGCGTGCGCCCGTCCTGAAGAAAGCCGAGCGCCTTGTCGAGCGGGTCGGAATGCAATCGTGTCGCGCCTGTCGGTCGGGTTGAACGTTCGGGTTGCTGGTTCCGCCGGCGGCCACCCGGCGGAGGATCGCTCACCCCTGCGACCGGACCTCGGGCCATTGACTGCCGGGTGCGCCTGCGCGGGCATGCTAACAAAGGCGGGCCGGCGTGGTCAGAGCGCCGCGCATGCAGCCCGGGCCGGTTCAGCCGCTACAATGGCTGCGCGCGGCCCGGAGTTGGCGTCGCGTGCCAGGTAATAGCAATTCAGGTGTGACCCCAATGACCGCAAAGCAGTATTCCGCGCCACCGGCCATGCAACTCGAAGACGGCGCCAGTTATCGCGTATCGATCGAGACGGAGAAGGGCGAGATCGAGCTGGAGCTGTACCCGCAGCACGCCCCGTTGACGGTGAACAACTTCGTGTTCCTCGTCCGGGAGGGCTTCTATGACGGAGTGACCTTCCATCGGGTGATCGCGGACTTCATGATCCAGGGCGGCGACCCGACCGGGAGCGGCCGGGGAGGCCCCGGTTACCGCTTCGAGGACGAGGTCAGGGGCAACCCTCTTCGGCATGAGCGGGGCGTGATCTCGATGGCCAACGCCGGACCGAACACCAACGGCAGCCAGTTCTTTATTACCCACGGACCGCAGCCGCATCTCGACGGCCGCCACACGGTGTTCGGCAAGGTCGTGCGCGGGCTGGACGTGGTCGATGCCATCGAGCAGGGCGACAGCATGCGCAGGGTAACGATCCTCTAGCGGGGCGTCGCCGAGCTGCTGCGCAAGCCGCGGGCTCCTGCGCGCAGCAGGAGCGGCCGCTGCTCGCTGACAGCTTGATGCATAACCGCTGCTGCTAACCGTGCCGTGCCAGCCAGTCGGCGAGCACGAGCCCTGCTTCGACGGTAAACACGCCGGCGGCAAGTGCCGAACGCGCTTCGTCCGGGCTCATACGCAGAAACCCGGCGACCTCACCGTCCTGGCAGGCGGGCGTAAAGCTGTCGGGCAACGGCAGGTCGGCGCAGACGATGATCTCGTCGTGGAACCCGTGGAGCAGAGGTCGCAGGCTGCGCAGCTCGCGACCGGGGAAGACGACGCCGGCGGCAAGCGTTGCCGGCACGCCGGCTTCCTCCCAGAGCTCGCGCTGCGCGCACTGAGCGGTGCTCTCGCCGGCGGCGATGGCGCCGGCCGCCAGGTTGTCGAGCTTGCCCGGCTCGGTCGCCTTGCGCTCGCTGCGCCGCGCGATCCAGAGCCGCCCGTCGGTGGTCCAGGCGTTCACGTGCACGGCGCGGTTCTGCAGGCCGAGCGTGCGGAATGCACCACGCTCGAAGCGGGCGAGCTCGACGCCAGCCGCGTCGAGCAGCGCGCAGCGCTCGTCGCGCCAGCCCGGCACGAGCCCTGCATCCCGTAGGCGGAGCGCTGCCTGCTGCAAGAGTTCGCTGCGGGCCGGGGGCGACATCCCGCGATCGCGCAACGCAAAGCCGCCGCCGGCGGGCTCGAACAGGTCCGCGAAACCGTGCAAGGCGGCGGCCACGCGCGCGATGATGCGCCCTCGTGCCTGCCCGGCGACGAGGAGCGATTGGTATGCGGCATCCGGCGTGGGCCCGCTGCGGTCGCTGCCCTGCGGTGCCGTCGGCGCCATGGCCATCATCCGCCGGTGAAGCGGAACCTCATGGAGAGGTCCACCGCGCGAATGTTTTTGGTCAGGTCGCCCACGGAAATGTAATCGACGCCCGTCACGGCAATGCTGCGGATGTTCTCCAGGCTGACGCCGCCGGAGGCTTCCAGCCGGGTCTGCGGCGCCTGCGCATCGCGCAGCTGCACCGCCGCGCTCAGCCGCCCGGGCGGAAAGTTGTCGAGCAGCAGGCGATCGACGCCCGCCGCAAAGGCCTCGCCCGCCTGCTCGAGCGTCTCGACCTCGACCTCGAGGAGCACCTGTGGACTGAGACGGCGCGCTGCCTGCACGGCAGCGCTGATGCTGCCAGCCGCGACGATGTGATTCTCTTTCACGAGAATCGCATCGTGGAGTCCGATCCGGTGATTCTCGCCGCCGCCGATCCGCACGGCGTACTTTTGCGCAAGCCGCAGCCCCGGGATGGTCTTGCGCGTGTCGAGTATCCGCGCCCCGGTGCCGGCCACTGCGTCCACGTAACGGCGCGTGGCGGTGGCAACGGCAGAAAAGGTCTGGAGGAAATTGAGCGCGGTGCGCTCACCGGTGAGCAGCGGTCGCGCGGGACCACGCAGATCGCAAAGCGTGCAGCCGGCGGCGATCGAGGCGCCTTCCGCCGCATGCCAGGCAACCGATATACCGGGATCGAGTTGGCGGAATACCTCTTCCAGCCAGGCGCGCCCGCACAAAACGGCGTCGTCGCGGGTCAGGAGCACCGCATGCGCCACCTGGCGGGCCGGGACGAGGGCTGCGGTGAGGTCGCCGCTGCCCACGTCCTCCGCCAGCGCGGCACGGACCTGGTCGGCGAGATCGGCAGGCAGCGAAGCTGCAGTGGTGGCCGGCACGCTGCTCACCCGGGAACGCCAGGCCGGTTGACCAGCCTGGCGTCGTTCAGGCCATGACGGCGGCACTCATCGGGAGGAGCAATGCGGCCGATCGTGGTCCTCCCGCTCCGCCTCACGGCGCGACCTCTCAGAAGGGCAGGCCGTGGCTCTGGCCGCCCATGCACATGAGCATCGGCAGGGACAAGGCGAAGTTCGTGCGCGAGGCCAGGGTGGCGACCCGTCGCGCGCTGGCCTTCTGCTCGTCGGTCGCCGGCGTGATGCCGAGCACCTTTTTCTGATTGGGCCAGATGAGCACCCAGACGTTGAACAGCATGATCAGTCCGAGCCAGGCGCCGATGCCGATGGTGGCATAGCCCTCCCGCAGGGTCATGACCTGCATGAACCCGCCGCCCGCAGCGCGGTACTCGAACTCGATGAAGAGAATCCCGGAAATCGCGGTGACGACGGCCGCCCAGCGAAACCACAGCAGGGCACGCGGTGCGACATACTTCGTGATGCCGGCTCCGCCGGGCCCGCCCTTGTCGGCTCCGGCCGCTGCCAGCGCCGGGATCTGCACGACGTTGAAGTAGTAGAGCAGCCCGATCCACATGACCCCCGAAACGATGTGCAACCAGCGGTCGAGAACGGCGAGGCTGAAGTCGCCTGGAAGAAACAACGCGACCAGCACCATGACGACAAGGCCGACGATGATCGAGCCGTTGACGCTGCTCAAAGGATTCATGGAACGCTCCCCCGTTGCGACGACGGTGTGCCGTCGATGACGGCACAGAATAGGTGAGGAAAGCCGGGCCGATCAAGCGCTCCGGGAGTCGTCCGCGCGCAGCGGCGGCGCTTCGTCGGGTTGCTCGACAGCCGCATAAACCGGCTTGAAACGGTTGACGACGGCGCAAAAGAGATCGGCAGTGATCTCGGCGTCGTACACGGCCGTGTGGGCGCGGCTTTCGTCCCAGCCGAGCCCGGCGGCGAGCGCGGCGCGGGCCAGCACGGTCTGGCCGAATGCGACCCCGGCAAGTGATGCCGTGTCGAAAATGGCAAACGGGTGGAACGGACTGCGCTTGACCGCGCAGCGCGCGATCGCCTCGTTCAGAAAGCCGAGATCGAAATGCGCGTTGTGGCCGACGAGTACCGCGCGCGTGCAGCCGGCCGCCTTCATCTCGTTGCGGACTTCGCGAAACACCCGCTGCAGGGCATCCCGTTCGGGAATCGCCGGCCGCAGGGGATGAGCCGGGTCGATGCCGGTGACCTGCAGCGCTGCTGGATCCAGGTTCGCGCCGGGAAAAGGCAGCACATGGTGTGCGACGGTGGGACCGCGGCCGAGGTTCCCCGCCGGGTCGAAGCGCAGCAGGACCGCGGCGATCTCGAGCAACGCGTCGGTCTTTGCGTTGAAGCCGCCGGTCTCCACGTCCACCACGACCGGCAGGAAACCGCGGAAACGCTCGGCCATGGACGCGCTGGCTGGCATGGTGAGTCGTGGTCAGCCGCGGGCGGGCGCTGCGCCCAGCAAGGAATCGAGATCGGCGCCGCGATCGCCAAGCAGCGCCAGCGTCAGGCGCACGCCGAACCCCGTCGGGCCGGCCGGGACCTGGCCGAGCCCCTTCTTGCGTGTGGCGGCGCTGAGGTCGATATGCGCCCAGGGCAGCGTCTCCGGCACGAAGCGCTGCAGGAAGCGCGCAGCCAGGATGTGGTCGCCCTCGTTCTCGACCGAGCACTGCGCCACGTCGGCAACAGCGGATTTCAACTCCTCGTCGAAGTCCTCGTCCATCGGGAACGTCCAGACACGCTCCCCGCATGCCCGTCCGGTCTGCACCAGCAGATCGGCGAGCGCCGGCCGGTTGCTGAATACTCCGCTGTAGCGGTCGGTGAGCGCGTTGATGCACTGCCCGGTGAGCGTTGCGTAGTCGAGCAGCAGCCGCGGACGTTCGCGTGCGGCCAGCGCCAGCGTGTCGGCCAGCGCCATGCGCCCCTCCGCGTCGGTGTGAATCACTTCGATGGTGGTGCCGTCGGCGGCGCTGACCACGTCGCGCGACTTGTAGGAACGTTCGCTCAGGCGATTCTCGGTGATGGCGAGCCAGCAGTCGACCGCGAGCGGCAGCTTCAGGCGTGTGACGGCAAGCAGGACTGCGAGCGCGACTGCGCTGCCGCACATGTCCTGGTGCATATCGAGCATGGCGCGGAACGGCTTGAGGTTGGTGCCACCGGTGTCGAAGATGATGCCCTTGCCGACGAGCGCGACGTCGGGCCGGGTGCGGCCGTGTGGACGCCACGAGAGATGGACGATGCCGGCGTCGGGGGTCGCATTGCCCTGCGCCACCGCGAGGAAGGCGCCCGCGCCGAGACGTTTCAGCGCGGCGGTGTCGAGGAAGCGCATGTTCCACTCGTGGTGCTCGGCCAGCTGGGCCACGAGTTCGCGATAACTCGCCGCCGTCAGCCGGTTTGGCGGCAGCGCAGTGAGCCAGCGGGCAAGATTGGCGGCTTCGATTTCCGCGAGCAGCCGCGCTGTGTCGATGCGGGCGGCGATCCCGAGCAGGCGCAGGCGCTGCAGGCGCGGCCGCGGACTGCGCTTGCGACGGAACTCGGGGAGATGGAACGCGCCCGCGCCGGCGGCGAGCGCCACTGCGCGGGCCAGTTGTCCGGCCTGTTCTGCATCCACTCCGGCGATCAGCAGCCCGAGTGTGCGCGGCTGCGAGGCAAGAGCCTCCGCGACCAGTTCGCCGGCGAATTTCAGGCCGGGAAAGGCGTGACTCGCGTCGCGCCAGGGCTTTGGCAGCCGCGCGACCGTGATGCCGGTGCCGGCCGCATTGTTCAGGCGGCTGCGCAGCAGGCGGTGTTCGTCAGCGCCAAGCCGCTGAAACTCGCGGCGCAACCGTGTGCCGTCGGGCACGGACTCCCAGGCAGATGCCCGCGGCGCCTGCGGCACGATCACGATCAGGTGGTCGAGGTCCGCGAGCGCTTTGGCGCCGACGGAGCCGTGGGACTGCGAGATGCGCAGGGCCGTATGGGCCGGCAGAAGATCTGACATGCGTGATCGCTTTCCTCAGAATCGCACGCGCGCCCGGATGTGCCGCGATTTGTCCTGCGCGGTGGCGGGGCGTATGCAAGTTCGCTATCCTGTGCGGCGTGATTATAGGGCAGCAGGTGTTGCGTCCGTTTTTTTGATGCGGCGCACTGATGGCGGGCAGGAATTGAGCGACAACATCTCGGATTTCCGCCGTTTCGACGACATCGATCCGGAGGAGACGCAGGAGTGGCTGGAGTCGATGGACTCCGTGCTGCGGACCAATGGTGCCGGCCGGGCGCATTTCCTGCTCAACCAGATGATCGACCACGCGCGCCGTTCCGGCGCGTACCTGCCCTATAGTCCCAACACCGCGTACCTCAACACCATCCCGGTTGCGCAACAGCCCGAGTACCCGGGCGATCGCGCGCTCGAGCGGCGCCTCGAGGCCTATATCCGCTGGAACGCGCTCGCGATGGTGGTGCGCACCAACAAGGCGAGCAGCGAGTACGGCGGCCACATCGCCACTTATGCGTCTTCGGCCACGCTGTACGAGGTCGGCTTCAACCATTTCTGGCGCGCTGCCGGCGAGAAACATGCAGGCGATCTCATCTATATCCAGGGGCATTCCTCGCCCGGCATTTACGCGCGCGCATTCGTCGAGGGCCGCCTGACGGAGCAGCAACTCGCACGCTTCCGCCGCGAAGTGGGCGGCGGCGGCCTGTCGTCGTACCCGCATCCCTGGTTGATGCCCGATTTCTGGCAGTTCCCGACGGTATCGATGGGGCTCGGCCCCATGATGGCGATTTTCCAGGCGCGGTTCCTGCGGTACCTGGAGCATCGCGGGATCATGCCCGAGTCCGACCGCAAGGTCTGGTGTTTCCTCGGCGACGGCGAGATGGACGAGCCCGAGTCCATGGGCGCCATCACCATGCCGGTACGCGAGCGGCTCGACAACCTGATCTTCGTGATCAATTGCAACCTGCAGCGTCTCGACGGCCCGGTGCGGGGCAACGGCAAGATCATCCAGGAACTCGAAGCGGCTTTCTGCGGCGCGGGCTGGAACGTGATCAAGGTGCTGTGGGGTTCGCGCTGGGACCCGCTGCTCGCGGCCGACCAGCAGGGACTCCTGCGGCGCGTGATGGAAGAGTCGGTGGACGGCGAGTACCAGGCCTGCAAGGCCTTCGGTGGTGCCTACACGCGCGAGCACTTCTTCGGCAAATACCCCGAGCTCAAGGAGATGGTGGCCAACATGTCCGACGAGGACATCTGGCGCCTGAACCGGGGTGGCCACGACTTCGTGAAGGTCTTTGCCGCCTACGACCGCGCGGTGAAGCACACCGGCAGCCCGACCGTGATCCTCGCCAAGACCGTGAAGGGCTTTGGCATGGGCGCCTCCGGCGAGAGCCGCATGACGGCGCACCAGGCGAAGAAGGTCGACATGGACGACCTCAAGGCCTTCCGCGATCGCTTCAATCTGCCGGTGTCCGATGCGGAAATCGACGCCGTGCCGTTCCTGATGCCGCCGGGCGACAGCAGTGAGCTGCGTTACCTGCACGAGCGGCGCAAGTCGCTTGGCGGGTTTCTGCCGGCCAGGGCGGTCGTGAAGGCAAAGCCGCTGGAGATTCCCGGGCTCGAGACATTCAAGACCGAACTCGAGGGCTCCGGCGAACGCGAAGTCTCCACCACCATGGCTTTCGTGCGCGTGCTGACGCGCCTGATGCGCGATCCGAATGTCGGCCAGTACGTCGTGCCGATCGTCGCCGACGAAGCGCGGACCTTCGGCATCGAGGGCCTGTTCCGGCAGGTGGCGATGTATTCCTCGGTGGGGCAGCTGTACCGGCCGCACGACGCCGACCAGCTCAGTTACTACCGCGAGGACAAGAAGGGCCAGATCCTGCAGGAAGGAATCAACGAGGCCGGCGCGTTCTGTTCCTGGCTCGCGGCCGGGACCAGCTACGCCAACAACGGCGTCAACATGATTCCCTTCTATATTTTCTACTCCATGTTCGGCTTCCAGCGCATCGGCGACTTCATCTGGGCTGCCGGCGACATGCAGGCGCGCGGGTTCCTCCTCGGTGGTACCGCGGGACGCACGACGCTTGCCGGGGAAGGACTGCAGCACCAGGACGGACACAGCCATATCCTCGCGCCGAACGTGCCGAACTGCGTCGCCTACGATCCCGCCTACGGCTACGAACTGACGGTGATCGTCCACGACGGCATGCGCCGCATGTTCCAGCAGGGCGAGCGGGTCTTTTATTACATCACCTGCATGAACGAGAACTACGTGCAGCCGCCGATGCCCCCCGGCGTGAAGGACGGCATCCTGCGCGGCATGTACCAGTTGCACGTCGGCAGCCCGGGCAAACTGCGCGTGCAGTTGCTCGGTTCGGGCACGATCCTGCGCGAAGTCCTCGGCGCGGCGGAGATCCTCGAACGCGACTTCCGCATCCCGGCCGACGTCTGGAGCGTTACGAGTTTCTCCGAGCTGCGTCGCGAAGGGCTCGACTGCGAACGCTGGAACATGCTGCACCCACTCTCCAAGCCGCGGCATTCCTACGTGCAGCGCACGCTCGGCCGCCAGGGCGGCCCGTTCGTCGCGGCCACGGATTACGTGCGTAGTGTCCCGGACCAGATCCGGTCGTGGGTGCCAGGGCGCTACGTCACCCTCGGCACTGACGGCTTCGGGCGCAGCGACTCGCGCGCGGCGCTGCGCGAGCACTTCGAGGTCACACGCAAGCACGTCGTCGTGGCAGCGCTCAAGGCGCTCGCGGACGACGGCGAGATCGAGGCCACGGTGGTGGACAAGGCGATCGGGACACTCGGCATCGATCGGGACCGGCCGCACCCGGTGACCCTGTAGCAGGCGGGAACAGTCGAGCATGGCGCAGCGGGAAGAGGTGCGGGTTCCTGACATCGGCGACTTCGAGAACGTGGAGGTCGTCGAGGTGCAGGTCAAACCGGGTGACACGGTGAGCGTGGAGGCGTCGCTGATCACCCTGGAGACCGACAAGGCTTCGATGGACGTGCCTTCGCCGGTGGCCGGACGCATCGCGGAGATGAAGGTCGGCAAGGGCGACCGGGTATCGAAGGGCAGCGTGATCGCGATCGTCGAGGTGGCGGAGGGCGCTCGCGCCGCTGCGCCCCCGCAGCCGGCACCAGCAAGCGCGAAGCCGGCGGCGACCGCACCAGCACCGAAGCCGCCGCCCGCGCGTCCGGCTGTTGCAGCACCGCAGGCTTCACCGGCGCGAGCCGCCACGCTGCCGCCCATCGATGAGACCACCTTCGGCAAGGCGCACGCGAGTCCTTCCGTGCGCAAGTTCGCCCGCGAGCTCGGCGTCAACCTGATCCAGGTGAAGGGCAGCGGCGCGAAAGGCCGCGTCCTGCAGGACGACGTGAAGGCCTTCGTGAAGGCGATTCTCACCGGCCAGGCGCCCGGTGCGGGATTACCGAAGGTTCCCGCGGTGGATTTCGCGAAGTATGGCGAGATCGAGCTGAAGCCGCTGTCACGGGTGCGCAAGATCTCCGGGCCGAGGCTGCAGGCGAGCTGGCTCAACATCCCGCACGTCACGCAGCATGACGAGGCCGACATCACCGGGATCGAGGAACGGCGGGTCGCACTGAAGGCGAAAGCGGAGGCGGAAGGCGTGAAACTCACGCTGCTTGCCTTCGTGATCCGCGCCTGCGTCATCGCGCTGCGCGAGTATCCGGACTTCAACTCCTCGCTCAGCGAGGACGGCGTCTCGCTGGTGCACAAGAAGTACTTCCATATCGGGTTCGCGGCGGACACGCCCCAGGGACTCGTCGTGCCGGTGATCCGCGATGCCGACCGCAAGGGGTTACTCGAGATCGCCCGCGAGCTGGCGGACCTGAGCGCGCGGGCGCGGGAAGGCAAGGTGAGCGCCGAGGAAATGCGCGGCGGCACTTTCACGGTTTCCAGCCTCGGCGGCATCGGCGGCACGTTCTTCACGCCGATCGTGAACGCCCCCGAAGTGGCCATCCTCGGTGTGGGACGTGCCGCTCAGCGCCCGGTCTGGCAGGACAAGGGTTTCGTGCCGAGGCTCATGCTGCCGCTGTCGCTGTCGTACGATCACCGCGTCATCGACGGCGCCACTGGCGCGCGGTTCACCTCGTTCCTGGTGCAGGTCCTGGCCCGGGTGGACCGGCTGGCCGGGTGACGGGCGCATGGCGCAGCTGACCGATATCAGGGTGCCGGATCTCGGCGACTTCAAGAACGTCGAGATCATCGAGGTCCACATCAAGCCGGGCGACACGATTGCGCCCGAGCAGTCATTGATCACGATCGAAAGCGACAAGGCCTCGATGGATGTACCGTCCACCGCGGCCGGCAGGGTTGCCGAGGTCCTCGTCAAGGCGGGCGACCGCGTCTCCACCGGTACACCGATCCTGCGGGTGGAGGCGAGCGCGGGTGCTGCGGCCGCATCGCCAGCGGCAGCTCCGGCAGCGACGACTCCGCGAACAGAACGCGCGCCACCGGCGGCCCGGCCCGCGACGGTGCCAGGTGCCGCGGAGTACTCCGGTCCGGTGGATGTCGAGGCGGAACTCGTGGTGCTCGGCGCGGGGCCGGGCGGATACACCGCCGCCTTCCGTGCGGCAGACCTCGGCTTGAAGGTGACGCTCATCGAACGCTGGCCGACGCTCGGCGGCGTATGCCTGAATGTCGGCTGCATCCCGTCCAAGGCCCTGCTGCACGCTGCAAAGGTCATCGAGGAGGCCGAGGCCATGGCCGAATGCGGCCTCGAGTTCGGCCGGCCGAAGATCGATGCGCAACGCCTGCGCGCCTGGAAGGACAAGGTGGTCGCACGCCTGACCGGCGGGCTTTCCCAGCTTGCGAAGCAGCGCAAGGTGCAGGTCCTGCGCGGGACCGGACGATTTCTTTCAGCGCACCATCTGCAGGTGGAAGACGGCGCGAGCCGACAGGTCGTCGCGTTCCGCCAGTGCATCATTGCGGCCGGCTCGGAGTCGGCGCGGATCCCCGGGCTGCCCGACGACCCCCGCGTGATCGATTCCACCGGCGCGCTGGAGCTCGACCTGCCGGGCAGCCTGCTCGTGATCGGCGGCGGCATCATCGGGCTGGAGATGGCGACCGTGTACGACGCCCTCGGCGTGAAGGTCTCGGTGGTCGAACTGCTCGACCAGCTCATGCCCGGCGTGGATGCGGATCTGCTGCGGCCGCTGGAGCGGCGCATCCGCAAGCGCTACGAGGCGGTGATGACCGGCACGAAGGTGGCGGCGCTCGAGGCCGGCGCGAAGGGCATCACGGCGACGTTCGAGCACGGCGGCAAGAGCGAGCAGCGCTGCTTCGACAAGGTGCTGGTAGCGGTCGGGCGCACGCCGAACGGACGCTCGATCGACGCGCAGAAGGCCGGCGTCGCCGTCAGCGAGCGCGGCTTCATCCCGGTGGATAAGCAGATGCGCACCAATGTGCCGCACCTTTTCGCCATCGGGGACATCGTCGGCCAGCCGATGCTGGCCCACAAGGCGAGCCACGAGGGCAAGGTCGCAGCCGAGGTTGCAGCCGGGCACAAGCGGGCGTTCGATGCCCGGGTGATCCCCTCGGTCGCCTATACGGACCCGGAGATCGCCTGGGTCGGGTTGACCGAAACCGAGGCGAAGGCGCAGGGCGTCACGGTCGGCAAGGGGGTGTTCCCCTGGGCGGCGAGCGGGCGTGCGCTCGCTCTCAACCGCGACGAGGGCCTCACCAGGATCCTGTTCGATCCGGCCACGAAACGCGTACTCGGTGCCGGCATCGTCGGGCCGAACGCGGGCGACCTGATCTCGGAGGTCGCGCTCGCCATCGAGATGGGCTGCGACGCCGAGGACATCGGACTCACCATCCACCCGCACCCGACGCTCTCGGAAACAGTCGCTTTCGCCGCCGAAGCCTTCGACGGCACGCTGACCGATCTCTACCTGCCAAGAAAATAGTCCCATCGCGCACCTACAGGCGGTCGCGCGCGACAAATGTCCCCCACTGCCGGTGGGCGGATGCAGGCCGGCGTCTATACTGCCTGCGCTCTTTCCAGGGATCGTCGTCCGCATGAAGACAGCCGCCCCCGGACTCCCGCGCGCCCGCGCGGTCGGTGTGCCGTGAGCCAGGACGGCGCGAACCCGTCCGCGCAACCCTCCGGGCTGCGAATCGGGCCGCTGCGCATGCAGCCGGGCGTGGACCTGCGCCATGTGCTGACGCTGTTCTTCGCGTCGTTCTTCGGCATCGCGACCATGAGTTTCATCAACGCGAGCCAGCCCTACGTGCTGACCGAGATCATCGGTATTCCCTTCGAGGAGCAGGGCAGGCTGTCCGGGCAACTGGTGTTCATCCAGGAGGTCACGCTGCTGGCGCTGCTCACGCCCATCGGCGCCATATCCGACAAGTTCGGGCGCAAGCCCGTCTACGCGACGGCGTTTTTCATCATGGGCGTTGCGTACTTTCTTTACCCGCTTGCCGGCGTGGTTTCGACCCTGGTGCTATTCCGGGTCGTGTTCGCCGCGGGCGTGGCCGGCAACGCGGGGATGCTGCCGGCCGTCGCCAACGACTATCCGCAGGAGGCCAGTCGCGCCCGCATGCTCGCGGCCTGCTTCATCTTCAACGGTCTCGGGCTGGTGCTGATTCTCGCGGTCATGCGCGGCCTGCCGGTGCGCTTCGCGGAACTCGGCCTCGATCCGGTCACCGCGGGCCGCTACTGGCTGTGGACCATGACGGGCGTGTGCATCCTGGTCGGCAGCGTGATCCTGCTGGGCCTGAAACCGGGTGCGCCCCAGCAGTTGCAACCGCGCGAGCCGGTGCTCGCCACCTTCCGTGTCGGCATCCGTGCCGCGCGCAATCCGCGCATTGCCCTCGCGTATCTGGCCGCCAGCGTGTCACGTGGCGACATGGCCGTGCTCAGCACGTTCTTCGTGCTCTGGCTTACGCAAACCGGAGTCGGCGCCGGCCTGAGCACCGCCGAGGCCAGCCAGAAAGCGCTGACTTTCTACATCGTGATCCAGGCATTTGCACTGCCGGCCGCGCCCGTCATGGGCTATCTGCTCGACCGGATCGACCGGGTGGTGGGACTCGCGATCGCGATGGCCATTGCCGCTGTCGGCTACTTTTCGCTGTACCTCGTGCCCGAGCCGCTCGGGCCGATGATGTTCGTCGCCGCCGCACTGATCGGCGTGGGCGAGATGAGCGCCAATCTCTCCGCGACCTCGCTGGTCGGCCAGGAGGCACCGGAGCGCGGACGCGGCGCGGTGCTCGGCATGTGGAGCTGGTTCGGGGCCGCTGGAATCCTCGTGGTCGCGCTGGCCGGCGGCTGGCTGTTCGATCACGTCAGCCGGATCGGCCCGTTCATGTTCGTAGCCACGGCCAACGTCGCGTTGCTGATCTGGGCGGTGCTGCTGCTCAGGCGGGGGCGGCAACAGCCCGCCTGAGAAATGGTTGCCGGCGCCCGTAGGTCAGCGTGCGCCACAGCCATTCGCAGGGTCCGAAGCGGAAGCGTTCGAGCCAGCGCCAGCTGACCGCGAGCTGCAGGGCCCAGATCAGGCCGACCACGATATACAGGTAGTAACCGGTAAAGCGGCCATAGAGGCCGAGTCCGACGGAATAGAAGATGAAACCGCCGATGACGGACTGGGCCAGGTAGTTCGACAGCGCCATCCGCCCGACAGCCGCCAGCCGGTGAGCGAGCCAGCCGTGCGGCATGGCTCTGCACAGCATCAGGATCAGCGCGAGATGCCCGAAGGCCATCGCGATGCGGCGTACGTCATAGTGGATCAGGTGACGCGCTTTGAGCACGGGATCGAAGTCGCTGCCGATCAGGGTGACCGTTTCCCAGACAGCGAGTGGCAGGCCGATGGCATAGCCTGCAGCGCCGAGCCACATGACGCTGCGCGCCGGCACGTCCAGCGTCAGGACGCCAGAGCGCAGCAGGAACATGCCGATCAGCATGGCGGCCAGGGCATCGAGGAACCACGAATTGAATGCGACGACGGTCTGGAGAATGAGACTGGCCTTGGCGCGCTCGAGATAGAACTCCTTGAAGCTGCCCTCGCTGATGATCGCAATGGATTTCTCGATCCGGCCATCATCGAGGCTCGGGTGGGCGCGTTGCAGGCGAATTTCCCAGTCCCGGAGACGTTCGGGCGCCATCGCGCCGGACCCGGCCGGACTCGACTCTGCCGCCTGGTACTCGCGCTGCAACTCTGCAGCCTCGTTCCAGTCGGCCATGCGTAGCAGCGCGGCCAGCACCATCACCGCGACACCGAGCAGCAGAAAGGCCCGGGCGCTCAGCCGGCGCAGCGGATAGAGCAGCAGCCCGCACCAGCCATAGACCAGCAGGATGTCGGCCGGCCATAGCAGTACGAAGGCATCGAAAAGCCCGATGGCCAGCAGGATTGCGATGCGCCGGTAATAGATGCGCCCGACGGGCACTGCGGGCGTCAGGACCTGCAACCGGTCCACGAGCAGCAGCATGCCGGCACCGAACAGGATCGAGAACAGTGCGCGCTGGCTGCCCTCGAACAGCGTGTGCACGACCGCCCAGGTGGCGAGGGAGGCGCCCGGGCGATCGGCAACGAGCGGCGGGTAATCAAAGAATGCCTGCGGCCCCGCGAACGACCAGATGTTCAACAGCAGGATGCCGAGCACGGCGCAACCGCGCGTGACGTCGAGCGCCACGATTCGCTGGGCCGCGCCGACTGGTGCGGGCCCGCTCTGAGCCCGCCGTTGCGTGTTGTTGTCGCTCATCGATACTCCGCGGAGCGGCGGCTGGTCGCCACCTGTGCCGGGCGATCATACTGAAAAACATGGTTTCATCGACGACCTGCGGGGCCACTGTGGGTTCGCGGCATTGATCCCGCGCGGTGGCGGCTGGCGGGAACGCTGCGCCGGGACGCACAGCGCGGGCGCGGGCTTTGGGGTCCGGACGGCCTGCGCCGGGACGCTCGCTACGCACGTCCTGTGCTGCGCTCGCTCGGGTTCGGCTGCGGCTGCGCTCCTGCTAC
>JAJTYX010000181.1:0-1062 GCA_021462865.1 Gammaproteobacteria bacterium
AATGACCGTAAAATAACCGCCCTTTTCCCCCTTTGCGCGCTTGGTGTCCTTCGTGTTTAGGCTCTTTCCCGTTAATTACGGGAGAGCTGATTTTCTTTGCGTAACAGGACGCCCCTTCGATTTACTTTAATAGCGTCTCGATCCTCGCTGTGACCATGTCCAGCGCGGCGGCGTTGTATCCGCCTTCGGGAATGATGACGTCGGCGTAACGCTTCGATGGTTCGACGAACTCCAGATGCGCCGGGCGCACGGTCGCCAGATATTGTTCGATCACCGATTCGGTCGAACGCCCGCGCTCGGTAATATCGCGGCGAAGGCGGCGGATGAAGCGGATGTCGGCGTCGGTGTCCACAAAAAGCCTGACGTCGAACAATTTCCGCAATTCCGGTTCCGCATAAAGCAGAATCCCCTCGACGAGGATCACCTTCCTCGGCTCGACCGTGAAGGTTTCGGGTTTGCGGGTGTCGTTCGAGAAATCGTAAAGGGGGACGTGGATCGGCTTGAAATCCCTGAGCGCGACGACATGCTGGATCAGCAGTTCGGTTTCGAGCGCGTCCGGGTGATCGAAATTGACCTCGGAGTGTCGCGCCGCTTTCATCGCCCGAATATCCTTGTAATACGAATCGTGTTGCAGGTAGGCGATCCGCTCCGCCCCGACCCGTTTCAAAATCTCCTGCGCGACGGTTGTCTTGCCCGACCCCGACCCGCCCGCGATTCCGATCGCCAATGGGATTTTCTGCGTCATGCGCTTGATTATACCCGCCGGGTTATGATTGGGGAATTGATTACCTTACATTTTGTTTTCCTGCGTCCTGATTTTAAGAGTGTAAGGTAATCAGATTGGGGAATTAAAAAGCCTTCCCGCAGGGGAAGGCGCGATGGGTTCGGCCAGGTTCAAATCCCGGGGCGAGGCGCGGCTAAAACTCGTCCTCTTCCTCGATCCATTCATCGTCCTCTTCGCCGTCCATCTCGTCGTCTTCCCATTCATCCACATCGTCTTCGTCCTCCCACTCATCGTTGCCGCCGCCTTCGGTGGGGGAATAGGTGACGCAACCCGTATCC
>JAJTYX010000182.1:0-8063 GCA_021462865.1 Gammaproteobacteria bacterium
ATTCGACGTTGAAAAAGCGAATCAAATGCTGGAGGAGGCGGGCTACCTCGACACCGACGGCGACGGAGTCCGCGAACTGCCGGACGGATCGCGCCCGCTGACCTTCCGCATGAACTGGCCCAGTTCCGACACCACCGCGCCGCGCATGGCGGAAATTTTGGATGAAAACTGGAAGCAGATCGGCGTGACGCTCGAAATGCAAGCCGTGGAAAGCGACGCCCTGACCGCGCAATGCTGTCCCACGCTCGACTTCGATATCATCCTGTGGGGCTGGGTGGCGGACCCCGATCCGAATACGCTCCTGATCATCCCCACCACCGATCAAATACCCACCGGCTACAACGAGACCGGCTATTCCAATCCGCGCTATGATGAACTGTTCGCCGCCCAGGGCGTGGAGTTGGATCATCAAAAGCGCGTGGAGATGGTCTGGGAGATGCAGTCCATCATCCATGAGGACGCTCCATATATCATTCCGTACTACGCTTACGCCATCCAGGCTTATCGCACGGATCGCTTTACCGGATGGCTGGACAACCAGCCCAAGGTCTCGCTTGAAGATCCGAGTTCGTTGCTGTCCGTCGAACCGGTGAAGTAACCCGCAGTCCACGATAAGAAGCGGAGTCGAAAGTCCCCCGACTTTCGACTCCGCTTCCCAGAAAGGGACGTTTCCTCATGAGCCGTTGGCAAAGACTGGTTCGCAAGGCGGGCTGGGCGCTGTTTACCATCCTCTTTGTGGTGATCTTAAACTTTTTTCTCTTTCGCATCCTGCCCGGCGACCCGGCCCGGCAGGGCGTGCGCGACCCGCGCCTGACGCCGGAGACGGTTGAGGCGATCCGCGTGCGCTTCGGGCTGGATAAGCCCGTCATCAACTGCATCCAGACGTTTTCTCCGCTGGAGCTCGGCGATTGCGCAGTTAACCCGCTGGAGACGCAGTTCTTCATTTACGTCGCCAATTTATTGCGCGGCGATTTGGGAATGTCGTTCTATTACAACCGCCCGGTCGGGGATATTTTGGGCGAGAGGTTGTGGAATACTGTCCTGCTGATTGGCGCGGGACAAATTCTGGCCATTATCGCCGGGGCGTTCTTCGGTGTGGGGGCGGCGTGGAAGGCGCGAACATCCATTGATTACGGCGCGTTGATCGCCGGGCTGGTGGCCTGGAGCCTGCCGACTTTCTGGCTGGGCATTGTCCTGCTTTTTTGGGGCAGCAACCACGGCTTTCCGATTGGCGGCAAGGAGACGCCCGGCATGAGCAGCTACCCGTTCATGATGCAGTTGAGCGATTTTGCGAGGCATTTATTCCTGCCGAGCGTCACGTACACCATCGTCTTTATGGGGGAATACCTGCTGATCATGCGTTCCAGCCTGCTGGATGTCTTTGCGGAGGACTATATTCTGACCGCCAAAGCCAAGGGGCTGAACACGTTTCAGATATTGAAGGATCACGCGCTCAAAAACGGGATGCTGCCGCTGGTCACCATCATCGCCATCAACCTGGGGTATACGGTGGCGGGCGTGATTCAAATCGAATCGGTCTTTTCGTGGCCCGGACTGGGCGGCGCGTTATACGAGGCGGTCACCCGCCGCGATTTTCCCATGTTGCAGGGCGGCTTTTTGCTGATCGCCGTGAGCGTGATTGCGGCCAATTTCATCGCGGATCTAACGTATTCCTACCTTGACCCGCGCGTACAGGTGGAATGACATGACGGCAACCATCGAACCGAAACCTGTCGCGGCCGGCTCGCCCCTTTGGACGTTCTGGCGAGTCTTTCGCAAAAACCGCATGGCGACTGTCGGACTGGTCATGCTCGCCGCCATCCTTCTGCTGGCGATCTTTGCGCCCGCATTTGCGCCCTACGATCCAAATTCCTCGGAGGGCGTGGAAAGCGCCGATGTATACCAGCGGCCGGATGCAACCCACTGGTTTGGCACAGATGACGCAGGCAAGGATATATTCTCCGAATTTGTGTACGGGACGCGCGTCTCGCTCGTGGTCGGCTTTTTTGCCTCGTTCATCTCCATTGTCATTGGCGGGTTGATCGGCCTGACAGCCGGGTTTTACGGCGGGCGGACGGAAACCCTGCTGATGCGCTTCACCGATATGATGCTGGTCATTCCCGACCTGCCGCTGATCGTGGTGATTGTGGCGCTGACCAAACCCAGCCTGTGGAATATCATCTTCGTCATCGGCATCTTCGGCTGGACGACCACCGCCCGCATCGTCCGCTCGCAAACGCTGGCGGTCAAATCGCGCAAGTTTGTGTTGCGCGCGCGCGGGCTGGGAGCCGGAAACGCGTACATCATCCGCCGCCACATCCTGCCGCTGGTCATGCCGATCATGGTCGTCAACGCCGTTTTGGTGGTGTCTTCCGCCATTCTGAACGAGTCGACTCTGTCATTTCTTGGGTTGGGAGACCCGTCCGCCATTTCGTGGGGGCAAATGCTCAACTACGCCTTCAGCCGCGGAGCCATGTCCTCCGGTGCGTGGTGGGCTCTGACCGTCCCCGGGCTTGGCATCGTCTGGGTGGTGCTTGCCTTGACTTTGCTCGGGCAGGGATTGGAGCAGGTTCTTAACCCGAGGCTGGAGACTCACCATCTAACGCCGGGCCGGCCGATCGTCCCGAAAGAGGCGGCGAAGCCTTCCAAACGGGAGGCGGCGCTGGAAGTTCAGAACCTTTCCATTCATTATCTTAAAGAAGAAGGCAGACCCCCGGCGCGGGCGGTGGAAAATGTCAGTTTTACCCTGCTCCCGGGTGAGTTGATGGGGCTGGTAGGCGAAAGCGGATGCGGCAAGACGACACTCATGCTGGGATTGCTGCGCCTGTTGCCCGCCGCCGGACAGATCGTCAATGGAAGCGTGCTTTTTCAGGGGCAGGACCTGACGACGCTGGGCGAGGACAAACTCAACGAACTGCGCTGGAAGGGTATTTCCATTGTCTTTCAAGGGGCGATGAACGCGCTTAACCCTGTGCGCACAGTGGGCGACCAGATTGCCGAAGCCATACGCAGACACGAGCCGGATTTTCCCAGGGAAAAACTGCCTGCGCGCGTCTCCGAATTACTGGAGTTGGTGGGCATTGCGCCCGCGCGAAAGGATAACTTTCCGCATCAATATTCGGGCGGGATGCGTCAGCGCGCGATGATTGCGATGGCGCTGGCCTGCAACCCAAAGGTGATCGTCGCCGACGAGCCGACCACTGCGCTGGATGTGATGATTCAGGCCCAGATTTTGGAACTGCTTCATTCCTTAAAGTCCAGGCTGGGGCTGGCGGTCGTCTTTGTAACTCACGACCTGGGCGTGGTGGCCGAACTGTGCGACAAGGCCCTGGTGATGTACGGCGGAGTCACCGCCGAATATGGCGACGTGGATACAATCTATAACGCGCCGCGCCATCCCTACACCCAGGAATTACTTAAAGCGTTCCCCGACCTGAGCAAACCGCAGAAGAAACTTTCCTCCATTCCCGGCTACCCCCCGCGCCTGGACGCCCTGCCGACAGGGTGCCGCTTCGCGCCGCGTTGCCCGGTTGCGTTCGAGCGTTGTCACACCGAAGCGCCCGCCCTGCGCGTCATTGCAGGAGGCGCGGCGGATCACGTCGCAAGCTGTCATCGGATCGAGGCTGAACAATGAGCGCGGAAAAAATCCTTGAAGTGCGCGGGCTGAAGAAATATTTCGAAGCGGGACGCCCCTCCCTGTTTTCCAGAAAAACCGACCAGGTGCGCGCCGTGGACGGCGTGGACCTGACCCTGCATCGCAGCGAAGCCATCGCATTGGTCGGCGAAAGCGGGTGCGGAAAATCCACGCTGGCGCTATTGCTCATGGGGCTGGAGGATCCCAGCGACGGAAGCATCCTCTTTGAAGGGCGCGATGTCACCTACCTGAACGATACCCAGCGCAAACCCCTGCGCCGAAAAATTCAAATGGTCTTTCAAGACCCTTACGAATCCCTCAACCCAACCCAGACCATCGAAGAGATCGTTGGCGAGCCGCTCAAAGTACATGGGCTGGGCAGCGCGGAGGAACGCGCGGAACGAACGCGCAAAGCGCTGGAGGACGCCGGGTTAAAACCTGCCGACGTATATCTCAAGCGCTTTCCGCACGAACTTTCCGGCGGACAACGACAGCGCGTGGTCATCGCCGCCGCCCTCGTCCTCGAACCGGAGATCATCGTCGCCGACGAACCCGTCTCCATGCTGGATGTATCCATCCGCGCCGAAGTCATCAACCTGCTGGCGGAGTTGCGCGCCACGCGCCAGATCGCCGTCATCTTCATCACGCACGACCTCGGCTCGGTCGGCTTCTTTGCCGATCGCGTCGCCGTCATGTACCTCGGGCGTATTGTCGAGATCGGAAGCATGCTCGAGGTCATCGAACAGACACAGCACCCCTACACAAAGGCGCTGTTATCGGTCATCCCCGTTCCCAACCCGCGCCTGCGCCACGAACGCATTGTCCTGCAGGGAGAAACGCCCAACCCGATTCACATTCCATCCGGCTGTCGTTTCCACCCGCGCTGTCCGGTCGCCATCGAGCGCTGTAAAACCGACGACCCATCCCTTGCGCCGCCCAATGGAACGCATCGCGCCGCCTGCTGGCTGGTTGCATAAGCGCGACGGCGTCCCAAAAAACCCTGCGGGCTGCGCCTTACAATCTCTTGTCGGAAATTTATGCGCCGTTGAATTCAGGCTGAAGTCATGTAAAATTTTGCCATATTCGTCTATGTTCGTTGATATGCGCCGGACGCAAAATTGCCTGGCGCATTTTGTTAACCTGAATGTAAAAGAAATATGGATATCACCAGCCTGCAAAACCCGCGCGTCAAACACATCGTCAAACTGCGCGAGGACAAACGTCAGAGAAAAGAAGACGGTTTGATCCTTGTCGAAGGCTTCGATGAGCTGACCCTCGCCCTGCGCTGCGGACTTGTTCCGCTCACGCTTCTTTCCGCGCCCGGGCTTGCCAGCCGCGCCCTGACCTTCCCCAACGCCGAGACCCTTACCGTCAGCGACGCCGTCTTCAAAAAAATGTCTTACCGCGAAAACCCAGACGGGCACCTGGGAATCTTCCCCATGCCCAGGCGCGCGCTGGAGGATTTGACCCTCTCCGCCAACCCGTTGATCCTCATCCTCGAAGCAATTGAAAAGCCGGGCAACCTGGGCGCAATTTTGCGCACCGCCGACGCGGCCAACGCCGACGCGGTCCTGGTCTGCGACCCGCGCGCGGATGTGTGGAATCCCAACGTCATCCGCGCCAGCCGCGGAGCGGTCTTTGCCGTGCCAGCCGTCGAGGTGAATTCGCCCGAAGCGCTGAAGTGGCTCCGCTCTCGAAAGATGCGGATTCTGGCCGCCACGCCCTCCGCAGACCAAGACTTCACATCCGTAAACATGAAAGACGCGCCCGCCATCGCCCTCGGCACAGAGGACGCGGGGTTGAGCGCGTTCTGGATTCAAAACGCGGATGCACAGATAAAAATCCCAATGTCCGGCAAGGTCAACTCCCTGAATGTCTCCATCGCCGCCGCACTGTTGACCTATGAAAGCCTGCGTCAACGCCATGAGCAATAACCAAAGATACCCAATCGAACACGAAACATTTGCCCGCCTTGGCCGCGAACTGGCCTCGACGGCGGACGCTGAATCGGCCGCGCAGATTATTCTGGACGCGGCCGACCGCCTGATCGGCTGGGAGGCGTGCTATCTCATCCTGTACGACCCGTCCAAGGGGAAAAGCCCGCGTCCGCTGCTGGCGATTGATACCATCAATGGACAACGCCTCGTTCAGCGCGACGTCTCCCCGCAGTCGCCCAGCAAAAATATGCTGAAGGCCATCGCCGAGGACGGCTTTGTCTCGTTGTACGCCGGCTTCTTCGAACTGGACGCTTCGCAGACCTTTGGCGACCGCACCCGGCGCACGCTTTCGCAGATGTTTATGCCGGTGGTGAGCGGCTCGCGCACCGTTGGGGTGATGTCCATTCAGAGTTACAAACGCAATGCCTACAACAAGGAACACCTGGAGGTGTTGCGCGCGCTCGCCAGCCATTGCGCCGGGGCGCTGGAGCGCATCTGGGCGCAGGAGGCGCTGGGGGAGTTTGCCCGGCGTTTGCAGGCCCTGCACAGCGCGGTGGCCACCATCAACTCCAGCCTGGATGTGGAGCATGTCTGCCGGGTGACGTATGAGGCTGTGCGCACGGTGATGCCCTGCAATGACTTTGTGATAGACGGCTACGACACGGAGTCCGATGAAGTGATGCCGTACTTTGCCATCGAAGAGCCGGGCAGGCGCATGTTCCCCAGCCGTTACAAGGCGGATCATGGACTGGCGGGAGAAATTTTGCGAACCGGCAAACCCATTCTTTTTAACAACAAGCAGGAGATGGAAGCCAGCGGAATTCGCATGGAGTTTTTTGGCTCCAACGAGGTGGACCCGGCGCATTCCATGTTATCCGTGCCGATGATTCTCCACGGAAGGATCTATGGCATGGTCTCGGCGCAGGCCTACGCGGAGAATGCCTACGACGCGGACGATCTTTCCCTGCTGGAGACGCTGGCTTCGCACGCCGCCATCGCCATCGAGAACGCGCGCCTCTTTCACTCCGTCCAGCAAATGGCGCGCACCGACCCGTTGACGAAGGTACTCAACCGTCGCCGCTTCTTTGAAATGGCCGAGTGCGAGTTTGATAAAACCGAAATTTCCGGGAGCCCCCTGTCCGTCATCATGCTGGACGTGGACGACTTCAAACAGTTCAACGACCGCCATGGTCACAAGGTCGGCGACGCGGTTTTGATTCTGACGGCGGAAACCTGCCGCGACTGCCTGCGCGCGGACGACATCCTCGGGCGCATGGGCGGGGAGGAGTTTGCCGTCGCCCTGCCGGATACGCGCCTTGAGACTGCGCGGACGATTGCCGAACGCCTGCGCCGCGCGGTTGAGCATACCGACCTCTCGAATTTTATCCAGATGGAGGGCGTCGCTGTGCCATCGGTCACCGTCAGCGTGGGGGTGACGGAATTTGAGGCGACTGTTAAATCGCTGGATGTCCTGCTTGATCGCGCCGATAAGGCGATGTATGCGGCCAAGAACGGGGGGAGGAATCAGGTGAGGGTGTGGGAGGGGGAAGGATGAATGATGAAGGGTGAAGGGGAAAAGGCGAAAGCCGGGGAATACGCCCTAAAAGCCAGGGAAATTTTCGAGAAAATAAACCTGCCCGCCATCGTGGAGATGATGGATCGGGCGATTGCCGCCAGCAGGGAATAACACAACGCCCTCCGAGACCCGAATCCCGGAGGGCGTTTTTCAGCCTTCATCCCTCATCATTCATCCTTCTAGGGGTTATCATCATGTTCATGACTACCTCGTCTTTCGATACCCAGCATCTTGCGGGAATCGGAGGCGGGGTTTTGGGGAAACTTAGACTGTGACAGGCTCGGCGCGCATCGTAGCCTTTACCAGCCCTGAAAGAAACTCGCTTGCGTTCAGGATTTCGAGCAGGATAGGTTTATCCTGCGGGTCGAAGTGGACGATTAACGAGCCAACGTGTTCGGCGTGGTCAATGGAGGCTGAGGCGTCGAGTTCGATCAGCATTACATCATCTTCACGGTTATAGTTAATCTTCATAGCGATATCTCCTTGCCGGATAGAAGGTAATGACGATTTGGTCGTCCCCTTCCCGGCGAAACACGACGCGAAGAACGTGCCGTTGGTCGAGGGCTTTTTGCGCAACGTGCGGCTCGCGTTCCGTTTCGACTTTGTCGGGCGAAGTCAGGGTTTCCAGTACCTGGGACTCCGTCACGACAAAATTGTGACGGGCGAGTATTTTGAACTTCTCCAGCGCGTGTTGCGTAAAGCGAACAGCCATTTCTTGGTTATTTTATCATGCCGCTCATCCCGGCGCTCAATCCGCCGCCACTGCCTCGTTCAAGACTTCCGACGTCGTCCCCGCAGGGGAAGTCTCCGAGACTTCGGAAGTCTGATTATCCGCCGCGCCGTACTGCGCCTCCCGCTCATGCCGGAACTGCTGGGTGTACAGGCTGTGATAATGCCCGCGCAACTTCAACAACCC
>JAJTYX010000183.1:0-2589 GCA_021462865.1 Gammaproteobacteria bacterium
CTTCACTTGATGGATTCTTTCAAGCAGGATTGGCAGGTCTTCGACGACGGGAAGACGCCCCAACGCCTCCAACCGGACCCATTCCGGGACGCCTTCCTTCGAGCCGCGGACTTCGCCTTGGGCGTTCTCCCCCACGACCACAAACAGGCAGACGCCAATTTCCCCGGCGTCCACGATCACCGTGCCGCACAGCCACAAATCCGCCACAATACCCGCTTCTTCCAGCAATTCCCGCCGCGCCGCAGAGACGACATCTTCGCCGCGCTCAACGTGACCGCCCAGCCCGTTGTATTTCCCCGCCCACAGGCGTTTATCTTCCGCGCCTTTCAGCAATAAATATTCATCCCCGCGCCGGACGAAGATCGCCGTGCGGGGGATGAGGGCATACCTGTCTTTGGTCGCGCCTTGATCGGATACAGGCATTACGAATTTGGATTTTCTGACTGCGGCTAATCCGAAAGATCGCTGACATCCTCTGCCGCCACCGCATCCTTGACATAATCCGCGAGGACGGGCGCGATGTGGACGGGCTTGATGAATTTATCCGTCAACGCTTTTGTATCCTTCATGCCGAGCAGGTCGAACAACTTTGCAAACTGCGCCTCCCACGCATTGGACAATTTATCCAGCGTTTCGGCGGGCAGGGCGTAGGACTTCGCCTTGAACGGGCCGATGGCGTTCTTGCGCGTCTTGTAATAGAACTGTTCGTCGGTCATGCCGGGTTTGCGATCTGCGGCTGAATTCGCATCCAACCAGGCGTACATTTCCTTCTTGAACTCCGCCGGGACGTTATCGAAGAACATGGTCGCAAAGTTGGTCGCAAGATGGACTTCGACGGCTTCGTTGTGGACGAATTTGTTAAAGTTCTCCTCCGGCACGGTGGAAGCGCCATGCTGGACTGTGCCGCCCATGCCGTACTCCTTGCGAGCAACGCGGCTAAGATCGCGCAAGACATCGAAGGCGATGCTCACGTCAGCGATGGAGCCGTCGGGCAAAACCGTGCCTCCGTGCGACGTGCCTGTCAGCACGCTGATCTTGCTCAAGCCGGGTTTGTCGGGCGCGAGTTTCTTCATGCCGGCGTTATACGCATCCATGTAGGCGCGCAGTTCGGGTTCGGTGGAATTTTCGGTTCCCACTTCGCCGATCTCGCCGCCGATGGAGATCGTGACGCCCGCCGGTTCGTGGTCGCGTATGAATTTGGAGAGTTCCGCCGAAAGCAGGCTGTTCAACGCCTGTTGTTCGGCGACGGTCGGCAGGCTAATATCTACGAGCGTGGATGTGTCCACGTCAATGTTGAAGAACCCGGCGGCGATGGACTCGAGGCACAGGTCGCGCACGGCTTTCAACTCGGCTTCGGGATCGTTCCTGTATTTTTTGACGGAAACTTGAAAATGGTCTCCCTGCAGGAAGACGGGGCCTGTAAACCCCTCGGCGATGGCGGCGGCGAAGATATTCGTCGCGTATTCAGACGGACGCTGGTCAGTGTAGCTCATTTCGGAACGGGCGAGTTCGAAGATAAAAGCCCCGGCATTGATGCGCTTTGCCGCGCGGAACATGGCGCGGGCAGCGTGATGGGACAATGCCCGAAGATTAAAGGCGGGCGTTGTAAAAGTCATTGGAGCGTCGCCGCGCCCGCGAGCCATGTACAACTCGTGGATCGAGGCGGGGTAGATCCCAAGCTCGAGCGCCGCACCCCGAATCAGAAAACGGGACCAGCCCACAGTCGAGTCGGAGGCGAGGGCGGAGCGTTCCGCCAGTTTGCCGACATTTCTCCGAAATTTTTCCACATCCAAAACACGGACTTTTTTTCCATCGAACTCGATGCTGTTCCCGACCAGGTCGAGAAGTTGGCTAACTTGTTCGGACATGACGTTCCTCCTGCGAAGATGATAACTTGATTATAACTGTAATTCAACGATATAATCGAGGCGGAAACGGAATAAAATCTTGCACGTATATCCCGGCAGGAGGCTCCCCATGAGCGATTTTTTCGAGAAAGTCAGCAGTCAGATAGACCCGTTCAAGAAACTGGCGTCGTACATCCCCGGTTTCAGCGGGTACGTGGAACGACAAAACCGCCGCGACGCGGACAAACTCCTGCGCGACACGGTGGCGCGCCGCTTCGAAGAGCAATGGAGTCGCGCCTCGAATTTGCAGGCGGAGATGGTCGGCAAGGGCATGTTATCGCATGTGGACGATATGGAAAAAGCTTCGCTTGCCCTGCGAACATTCATTGACAAGATCAGCGGCGCGGCGCGCGGATATTCCGGCTTGTTCGACGCGGTTAAGATCAACGAGAAGGAACTCGAAGCCATTTATCAATTCGACGCCGCCTTCTTCGACCTCGGCGATCAGATTAAGAATGCGCTGGATAATGTCGAAGCGAGTCTGGGCGACGAAGCCGCCCTGCCCGCCGCCATCCGCAACATCACAAGCCTCGCGCGCCTTGCGGTGGAGACATTCGAGCGCCGCTCCGAAGTTGTAACCGGAAGCCGGTAACGGAGAAAAACCCTAAAGGTCTTTCAGCCTTTAGGGTTTTTTGGAAGTCCTTATGTGGCATCATTACATCAATGCAACATCCATCGAGGA
>JAJTYX010000184.1:0-3703 GCA_021462865.1 Gammaproteobacteria bacterium
AACGGTTTGCGTTCCCTGCGCTGGGGCGGGGACGGCGAAGCCGTCCAGCCAGAAAAATGGTAAGGCGTGTAAAACTGCTTGGGATGTGCGCAGAATCCCCAGCGTCAGGTGCACGCTTTGTTAGCCACCGTTTTTTTTACACGAGCCTTGTCTCTAAAGAAGTATATTCCATTCTGGTTTGTATGAGTTAATCAAAACTTTTTCCAATCGGTCAATCACTAAATCATCATCAATTGGGAAAACATAAAACGAAACAACAGAATAATTTTTGGCAATTATCGAATTGACATGACAGTTTGTTGATTGACCATCTCGATAACAGTTTTTGGGTGAAATGTGACCATAGCCTTGATTGAGCCGTGTTTCAAATGGGTCGTGGCTTCGCCCAAAGTATTTTATTGTTTCACCAACCGAAAAACAGTAAATACCTTTCGCTTTGCTCGGAGCTGTTTTGGCTATGGAAAAATCACAGAATACATTGTCTCCATGCTCATTCAAAAAACGCAGATAAAAATTATCGTTATTTAACTTGAGCCTGTAAAGAAATTCGCCAAGTTTGTCATTTAAGGAATTTGGATAGCGACGTTGGACTTCTCTGGATAAACTCGCATATCTTTTGCTTGATAAAGTTTCAGACAATGTTTTGTTGTTTTTCTCTGCGAACAAGTTAACAATGCCATGCTGGTGAAAACTTATTGGGACTTGAATAAATTCGAGTTGGTGTTCTTGAACGGCAATTTTCATGATGGGTGTTTCTTTGGCAACAACTCAAGAGCTTTTTTACGAAGGAAGGTGGCTAACGGTTTGCGTTAGTGGTGGTGGGGCGGGCTTGGATTCGGCTTGAGATGTAGAAAAAACCCGAAGCCAGAAAAATGCTTGTAAAACGCGCAGAATCCCCACCATCCACTGCACGCTTTGTTCGGCGGCTCTGTGCCATCAAGACTCGCTCTCTGAAAAAAAGAGTCCATCACCGTTTGCCAAGTATAATACAGGCAAACTACGCTGTTGCGATGTGAACATCCCGAGAAAGAGGATGACATGACTGACAAATTCCAATGGGACATATTCATTTCTCATGCTACCGAAGATAAAGAATCTGTGGCTATTCCTTTGGCAAAAGAATTGTCGAAATATCCGATAAAAGTTTGGATTGACAATCAAGAACTCAAAATTGGGGATAGTCTAATGGCAAAAATTAATGAAGGAATAGCAAAATCACGCTTTGGTGTCGTAATCTTGAGTCCTAGTTTCTTTGCAAAAGAATGGACAGAGCGTGAATTGGATATGCTGTTCATGAAAAGCGGAAAGAATAATGTTGTTATACTTCCTGTTTGGCACAATGTTACATTAGAAGATGTCAAATCTTACAACTTATATATTGCGAGCAAACTTGGTATTCCTACTTCAAAAGGACTTGATTATGTTGCCGCTGAAATTGCACATAGGCTATGGCCAGACTTAGACCTAAGATTGCCAGCCAAATTTGTTCGTGAACTCAAATATGTTGATAAAACTGTTGATGCTTTGCTTCGTTTGAGTAACATTCCAGATATTCTTACACTGCTAATTCCTGACGCTCCACGAAACTCAGTCGAATATCAAATGGCGAGACCAAAAATTGAGCAATTGATAATGGAATGTCAGCCCGACTATACACGAACAGATTTACCTAGAAGCATTGCCGCAAAGATTGCAAATATTGAAAGTGTTTCTCCTTTTAATTTATTTGATTTAATGGGGCATTGGGTCACTCTCGGCGTATTATCTTGTGCGCTTGGCGACTTTGAAATGCTTTACGATTCAATCATTGCTGTTCAAGATGTAGCCTGTCAATTCGAGAAAGAAGAAATTTGGATTTCTGGAGCAAAATATAGTTTTGGACTTTCCGTGTTTTTTCTAATGCAAAATGCAGATGCAGAGAAAAAACCACTCACTCGAAAACTAAACGAATATTGCCAGCGGTTAATAATGAGCCTTGCTGAAAGTAGCCATGTAAGCGAAGATGCACGATTTCTTTCGATTGCATTTCATGAAATGGCGTATCAACTGTGGGAATGTAAATACGACGAAGACCATGAGCGACAAGTCATCCCTGATGATATGTTGCACTCAATAAAAGAACTTTCGCTAATGATAGATTCTAAAACCGATTATGCTCTTAATTTGGGCATGTGGCTTCAAACTAGATTTTTCGACAGTTTTAGAACTTCCAGTCTATTTACCAAAAGACCAGAGTAACAACACTAATACTTTCTATTACAGGGACAGCCAAAAATGGTTGTCCCTGTGTCAATCACAGCGTTGCGTTTCAACTCCCCCATGCGCTTATTTGCTGTTTATTTAGTCATCATCATCATCTTCTTCTTGCGGTTTCACAGGAGGTTTGGGAAGAAGGTCGTTTGCCATATCTACTAGACTTTGCTCCCATTTAATTTGCCGTTCGCTCTTTGCAGTGCCGTCCGAGTTCTGATTTACAGTTGCTCCAGGAGGTTGTTGCAGATCTTCGCGGGTAAAACGTTTGGGCTTTTCGTTAGTGCCTGACATAGTTTGTTCTCCTTTCTATTTGTGGGTATTTCATAGTAACGACATATTCAAATGTATTAGCAACACTTCATTCTTCTTCTCCTTTCTCGGTGGCTTTGTCCATCTACGAAATGTATTGCCAGACGAGCCAGCCAGCAAGTACAAGAGGCGCGATACCAAACAATAAAAATATCAAACAACTTTATTTACCAGAAGACCAGAGTAATAGCGCAAATAATTTCTATTGCACCACAGAACAGGGACAGCCGAAAAACGGTCGCCCCTGTTCTAGGTAAGGAGCGTTTATCGTCCAGATTGAACCTGCGACAACCACTGGCGCGTAGTGCTGAGTTGATTGTATGCCGCCGTGTTGCCCGTTTGTCTTTCTCTCTCCATTATCTGTTCCAATACTCTCATAGCGCCATAGTCCATGAGTGACGGATACTGTCGAACGGCGCTCCTTACTGCTTCCAGACTCCTTGCAGCAATAAGAGCCGTCATTGCTTGCTGTTCCGCTTGTGTAGCCATTTTGTCTCTCCTTATGCAGACTCACGTTTTGGTTGCAAATTTGCTCGCACCATGTCGCGTTGCAAGCCACGCGCCCCTGTTTCGTAGGAGTGACGCCGAGTATCACACTTTTGCGGTGGTTTCTCGTGATATAGGCTTCCGCCGCTCTACCATTGCTTGCAGTCGCCATTTTTTGTTTGTGTTTTGGCAGAGTTCCTCCTTATGGTCATGTTCCACCTGTCATAAGCCATCCGATGAACAACAGGATGATTCCAAGTGAAAGACTTCCCCACGCTTTCTGCCCTTTTTCATTTCCAAGAAACGCAATGAAAAGAACAGGGAATATGAGGCATAGTAGACCAAATCCACAGCCTTGACTGAATGCCAATTTTAGCAATTCGGCAATTCCCCACGCTACAAGGAAAATCGAGGGGACTATGAGTATCCATCCGATTATGTTTCCCATTTTTCCTCCTGTGCTTTTGCAAGACAGCCGCCGAACGGCATGCGTTACCTGCGCTGGGGCGGGGACGGCGAAGCCGTCCAACCAGAAAAATGATAAGGCGTAGGAAACTGCTTGGGATGTGCGCAGAATCCCCAGCGTCAGGTGTTAGCATGAAAGCGCAATCCGACGGGGTTGCAGTCGGGCACGTTTTTGGATAAGCTCCGAATG
>JAJTYX010000185.1:0-30882 GCA_021462865.1 Gammaproteobacteria bacterium
CAGCAGGAGCGCAGCCGCAGCCGAACCCGAGCGAGCGCAGCACAGGACGTGCGTAGCGAGCGTCCCGGCGCAGGCCGTTCGGACCCGAAGCCCGCGCCTGCGCTGTGCGTCCCGGCGCAGCCTCCCCGTCAGCAGCCACCTCGCGGGATCGGATCGACGCCTTGGGCTGCAATCCCCGCAACCGGCGCAACCCGCGGCTTCGCTGCAGGCCGGCCGGTCGTGCCGGGTCCGCCCGGGTATCGGCGCCGCAGCCAGCTACGTACACTGGCGTCATGAGGCTCCTGGTTGCAGACATCGGTGGCACCAATACCCGGTGCGCCGTCGCCACCACCTCCGGCGAACTCGGCAAGCCCGCGGTGTTCCGTAATGCCGATTTCCCCGATCTGTCCGCGCTGCTGACCCGCTACCTCGATCCGCTCCACGGCCTGGAGCGCCCCGACGCGGCAGCAATCGCCGTTGCCGCGCCGATCCGCAGCGACACCGTGCAGATGATCAACCTCAACTGGCATTTTTCCCGCCGCGGCTTGCAGCGCCAGCTGCAGTTGCAGGAACTGCATGTGCTCAATGACTTTGCGGCGCTCGCCTGGTCCCTGCCGACTCTCGCCGGGCGCGACCTCGTGCAGGTCGGCACCGGTGTCGCCGCCCCGGGATACCCGAAGGCGGTGCTCGGTCCCGGCACGGGCCTCGGCGTTGCCGGCCTGATTGCGCTCGCCGAGGGGTGGCAGGCCATCCCGGGAGAGGGCGGACATGTAACGCTGCCTGCACAGGACGAGCGCGAGGAGCGGCTGATCCGCGCCGCCCGCGAGCGCTTCGGTCATTGCTCGGCCGAACGGCTGCTGTCCGGAGCGGGCCTGTCGTTCCTGCACCAGGGCCTGCACGGCGGCGAAACCATGCCGCCGGAGCAGATCGGCGCGCGGGCATCGGCGCACGATGCACCGGCACTCGAGACGCTGGAGGTTTTCTTCCGCCTGCTCGGCTCCGTCGCCGGGAACCTGGCGCTCACACTGGGCGCATTCGGCGGCGTGTACATCGGCGGCGGCATCGTTCCGCGCTTCGTCGAAGCGTTCTCGCGTTCCGGTTTTCGGGACCGCTTCGAGTCGAAGGGCCGTTACCGCGACTACATGCGGGGCATTCCGACCTGGGTCATCACGGCGCCATACCCCACGCTGAACGGCTTGCTGGCCTTCGCCGCGGCACGAAAAAGTTCATGACTCCGACAGTTCCCGCAGGAAGAGGCCGAACAGCGCGCGCACTTCGGCGAGATTCGCAGTGAGGCGGTGGTCGCCATCCACCAGTGTGAGCCGGGCCCGCGCGGTTTCGGCGTAGCGGACGCTGCCCTGCCAGGGGACCACCGTGTCACGCCAGCCGTGCACGATGGTCACCGGACAGGCGGGTGGCGGGGGCACGTACTGCTCGTAACCGGGCACGTAAAACGCCGGCGCCATCAGGAACAGCCCGCGCACCGGCACGCGCGCCGCGACGTCGGCTGCCACGAAACCACCCATGCTGCTGCCGGCGAGCGCCATCGTCCCATCGAACTCCCGGCAGTAGGCCAGCAGTTTGTCGACCCGGGCTCGCGGATCGTCCATGCCCTGGAAGTCGAGCGATTCCACCGACCAGTGGTCCGCCCGCGCCGCCTCGGCGAGCGCGCGGATCTTGGTTCCCCACGGGCCGCTTTCCTGGCCGTGCGCGAAGCAGATATGGCGGATGCTCAACGCTCCCCCCTGCACGCCGGTTCACGGCGGCCGCGATCACGGGGGCCCCACAACAGGGCATCGAGATCCGCAAGCGGCACGACGAAAGCAGGCGTACCGCCCCGCCCGCCGTTGACGACGACACCTTCGGCGCGCAGGCGCCGGCGCTGCTCCGCGCCTGCCGCCGATCGCTCCGGCAAGGCGATGCGCCCGGCGGCATTCACCACGCGATGCCAGGGGACCCAGGCCGGACACTCCGACAGCGCACGGCCGACCAGCCGCGCGCCGCCCGGGAGGCCGGCGGCGCGGGCAATCGCGCCGTAGCTCGCAACACGCCCGCGGGGGATCCGGGCAACCGCCTCGTAGATGCGCTGGTAGCGAGTGGCAGTCGACGCAGCGGCGGCGGACGTTCGAGCAGTCCTCATGGCTGCAGTATGCCTCAGCACCCGACTCCGGCTGCGTCGTTGCTACTTCCAGCCGCGCGGTGGTTGCAGTAGATTCGCGCCTGTCATGCCGGAGTCGCGTTACGGGTCGCGAATCCGGCGCCCTCCTCTCCCTGCCAAGGCCAACGTGACCCAGGATATCGCGCTCGTCCTGCTGATCCTCGCCGCCTCGGTATTGATGTTCATCACCGAGATCCTGCGGATGGATCTCGTTGCCCTGCTGGTGATGTGCGCACTCGCAGTCACGGGCGTCGTGTCACCCGCCACGGCGCTGTCCGGGTTCAGCAACGAGGCGGTGATCACCGTCTGGGCCATGTTCATCCTCAGCGAGGGCCTGGCACGCAGCGGCAGCGGCCAGATTGCCAGCCGGCGCATCCTGCAGGTGGCGGGGCGGAGCGAGCCGGTGGTGGTCGCCACACTCATGCTGGTCGGCGGCGCACTGTCGGCCTTCATGCCCAACGTCGGCGTGGCGGCGTTGATGCTGCCGGTTGCCGTCGAAATCGCGCGCCGCACCGAGATTCCCTCGTCGCGCCTGCTGATGCCGCTCGCCTTCGCGGCCCTGCTTGGCGGCATGACGACCTTGATCGGGACGCCGCCCAACCTGCTGATCAGCGACGCGCTCGCAGCGGCCGGAGAGCGCCCGTTCGCCATGTTCGATTTCGCCCCCGTGGGCATCGGCGCGCTGCTTGCCGCGACTGCATTCGTCGCGCTCGCCGGGCGGCGCATCCTGCCGCGCCAGGATCCGGGACTGGAGGCTCACCAGCGCAGTCAGCGCAACCTGCGCGCCCAATATGGGCTGCAGGACCGCACCTTCATGATGCGGGTGCCGGAAGGTTCGGTGCTGGTCGGCAAGACGCTCGCCGACAGCCGTATGGTCACGGCCGCCGGCATGATCGTGATTGCGCTGGAACGCCGCAACAAGGTCGATGCCCTGCCATCCCGCACGACGGTGTTGCAGGGCGGGGACAAGCTCCTCGTGCAGGGGCGACGCGAGCGGTTCGAGGAACTGCGCCACTGGAGCGGGTTGATCATCGAACGGGAGGCGCCGGTCCTGCAGGGTCTGGTTTCGGAGCAGATCCGCCTGGTGGAAGTGACGGTCGGCGAGAACTCTCCGCTGGTCAAGGAACCGCTGCACCACACCGAGTTCCGTCGCCGTTTCAATGCCAACGTACTGGCGATCCGCCGCCGCGACCTCGTGCGACGGGTGAACCTGTCGCACGTGCCGCTGCGTGCCGGCGACCACCTGCTGCTCCAGGGCAGCGAGGAGACGCTGCGAACCCTGGCTGGCACGCGCGAATTCGGCGAGATCCGTGCGGTGACCGAAGAGGACTTGCGCGACACCTACCGGCTGCAGGAGCGATTGTTCGTGGTTCGGGTGCCGCGCGACTCCAGGCTCGGTGGCGGGGCGCTCGGGAGAAGCCGCCTCGGCGACGCCTTCGACTTCCGCCTGCTCGCGACCTTCCGCGAGGGCGTATTGCGCATCATGCCGCCGCCCGACGAGGTGATCCTCGGCGGCGATCTGCTCCTGATCCAGGGCCGGCCGGAGGACCTCGATGTCCTGCGTGGCCTGCAGGAACTGCAGATCGAAGACCGCGTATCACCCAACCTCAACATCTTCGAATCCGACCGGCTCGCCACGCTCGAAGCGACGCTGTCGCCCCAGTCGCCGCTCGCCGGGAAGACGGTTGCGCAGATCAACTTCCATGACCGCTATGGGCTCGAACTAGTCGCGGTCTGGCGCTCAGGCCAGGCGCTGCGCACCGGCCTCGAGCAACTCCAGTTGCAGTTCGGCGACGCCCTGCTGCTCGTCGGCCCGCGCCAGAAACTCGCGCTGCTGAACGACGACCCGGATCTGCTGGTACTCACGCCGGTCAGCCTGCCGGTCACCGACAGCACGCGCGCGCCGGTGGCCGTGCTGATCATGACGGGCGTCGTCGTCTCGGTGCTGGTCGGCTGGCTGACGATCGGAATCGCCGCCGTGCTGGGCGCTGTGCTGATGGTGCTCGGCCGCTGCCTGACGATGGAGCAGGCCTACCGCGCCATCGACTGGCGGGCGGTATTCCTCATTGCCGGCACCCTGCCGCTCGGCGCAGCGATGGTCCAGACGGGCGCCGCAGCCTGGCTCGCCGCGCAGATGATGGCGGCACTCGGCGGCCTCGGCCCATGGTCGATCATTGTCGGCCTGTACCTCGTCACCGCCCTCGCCACGCTCGCGATTCCGACGCCGGCGCTGGTCGTGCTGATGGCGCCGGTGTGCATCACTGCCTCACGCGAGCTCGGCATCGCGCCGCAGACCGCACTCATGGGGATCGCCATGGCAGCATCGTCGGCTTTCGCAACGCCGATTGCCCACCCGGCGAATCTCCTGGTCATGGGCCCCGGCGGCTACCGCTTCCGTGACTATGTCCGCCTTGGCGTACCGGTGACGCTCCTCGTGTTCGCCACCGTGATGCTGCTGCTGCAGGTGTTCTGGCCGATCCGCTGATCCGGCGCACGCACGGCGGCGCACGCACGGCGACGCCCGCCGGCGTGAACGCTCAGGGCAGGAGCACCGTGGAGCCGGTGGTACGGCGCCCCTCCAGGTCACGGTGCGCCTGCGCGACCGCGGACAGCGCATAGGTCTGGCCGATGCGGATCTGCACCGCGCCGCTGGCGATGACGCCAAACAGCTCGGCAGTCGCCGTCTCAAGATCGGACCGGTTGGCGATGAAATCCCACAGCGTCGGGCGCGTCACATAAAGCGAACCGCGCTTCGACAGCTCGAGCGGGGAAAATGGCTCGACCGCGCCGGAGGCGTTGCCGTAGGTCACCATCACCCCATGACGGCGCAGGCAGTCGAGGGAGCGGCTGAAGGTATCCCTGCCGACCGAGTCGTAAACGGCGGCTACGCCCTGCCCTCCGGACAACTCCCGCACCCGCGCCACGAACGCCGGGTCGTCGGTCAGCACCACCTCGACGCAACCGTTGGCTTTCGCCAGCGCGGCCTTCTCCGCCGTGCCGGCCACGCCGATGACGCGCACCCCGAGGCTGGCCGCCCATTGACTGAGGATCAGGCCGACGCCGCCGGCGGCAGCGTAGGAAAGCACCGTATCGCCTGCGCGCGCGGGATAACTTCGGCGCAACAGATACCACGCGGTCAGACCCTTGAGCATCGCCGCTGCCGCCGTGCGCTCCTCGATGCGGGCCGGGATCCTGACCAGCCGGTCGGCGGCAATGGCCCGACTTTCGGCGTAGGCGCCCGGCGGCGGCCCGCAATAGGCAACGCGATCGCCGACCGCAAAACGATCGACGCCCGCACCAAGGGCCTCGACCACACCGGCTGCCTCCATCCCGAGACCGGACGGCAGCTTCAGCGGATACAGGCCAGAGCGCTGATAGGTGTCGATGAAGTTCAGGCCCACCGCAGTGTGGCGGACGAGGACCTCGCCCTGCGCCGGCACGGGCGTGGGCGCTTCTGTCAGCTCCAGCACTTCCGGCCCGCCATGGCGGCTGATCTGGATCGTCTTCATGAGTCGCGAATTCCTGGACTGCCCGGCGTCGGGAGTTTGCATGCTACCCGAGTCTTCCCTGAGAATTGAGCGCCACGCCCTGGGATGCGTTTCAGCCCGCCGACCCGATCATGCCGGAAACCGTTGTCATCGCTGGCGCTGGCCAGGCGGCCGCGCAGGCCATCGTCACGCTGCGCCATGGCGGATTCGCGGGCGACGTGATCCTGATCGGCGAGGAACCATACCTGCCGTACCAGCGCCCGCCGTTGTCGAAGAAATTCCTCGCCGGCGAACTGGAGCTCGAGCGGCTCCACCTGCGCCCGTCGACTTATTACGGCGAGCACCATGTCACGGTTCGCACCGGCACGCGCGTAGAGCGGATCGATCCGGCCGCGAAGACCGTTCGTGCCGATGGCGCGGACATCGCGTATGACAAGCTGATCCTCGCCACCGGCGGCTATGTACGCCGCGCCCCGGTGCCGGGCCAGGACCTGCCCGAGGTGCATTACCTGCGCAACATCGACGACGTGCGCGGCATCCAGACCGGCTTCGTCGCCGGACGCCGACTGGTGGTGATCGGCGGGGGCTACATCGGCCTCGAGGGGGCGGCAGTCGCCGTGACAGCGGGGCTGAAGGTTACGGTGATCGAGATCGCCGACCGCGTCATGGCCCGTGCCGTGGCGCCCGCAATCTCGCGCTTCTACCTCAAGGCACATCAGCAGGCCGGTGTCGAAGTACTGCTCGAATCCGGCGTCACCGAGATCCGCCGGGCCGCCCGCGGTGTACTGCTGCGCACCACCGCCGGCACGGAACTGCCGGCTGACCTGGTCGTCGTCGGCGTGGGCATCATGCCGGGCACGGAGCTCGCGGAAGCGGCCGGACTGAAGTGCAGTTCCGGGATCATCGTGGATGAGTTCTGCCGTACCAGCGACCCGGACATCTACGCCGCGGGCGATTGCACCAACCATCCCAACAGCCTGCTGGGGCGGCGGCTGCGCCTGGAGTCCGTGCACAACGCGCAGGAGCAGGGAAAAACCGCAGCGTTGTCCATCCTCGGCAAACCGGAGCCCTACGCGCAGATCCCCTGGTTCTGGTCGGACCAGTACGACCTGAAGCTGCAGATGACCGGGCTTGCCGAGAACTATACGGCGATGGTGCTGCGCGGCGATCCGGACAGCCGCTCGTTCGCTGCCTGCTATTTCTTCGGCGATACCCTGATCGCCGTGCACGCGGTCAACAGTCCGCGCGAGTTCATGTTGTCGAAGAAGCTGATCGCGCAGGGCGCCCGTCTCGATCCCGAGGCGGTCGCCGATACCAGCGTGCCATTCAAGGATCTTGCCGACGCCGCGCGGATGCCGGAGTAGCGGCGAGGCGGACTCCGGCGCGGCTAGTCCAGCGCCAGTTGCAGCCGACGCTGCCCGGAGAAGGCGCCGGCCCGGTCTTCGAGCGGCGACAATTCTTCGCGGAAGGCCATGCTGGCAGCGGCGAACTCACCGGTACCGGCACCGAAGGCATTACCGCCCGGCGCTGGAAATGGCGGCAGGACGTAACGGACGGCGCCCGGCCTGAAGCCACGCCCCCGCACCGCCGACCACAGGCCGTCGCGCAAAGGCCGCCAGAAATTCTCCGATCCGGCGAGCAGCACCGTGCCACGCTGCGGCCACACGAGGTTCCATTGCGTCACCACGCCCAGGCGTGCCTGCAGCAGCGAGTCGTGGTCGGAAATCGCCGAAAGGCGAACGCCAAGAGCAGGCGGCAGCTCTTCATCCGCGGCCAACCGGACCACCTCGGCGCGCGCGTAGCGGATGCCGGGCTCGGCGAACTGTCTCGGTGGCTGACGGCGGTCGCCCGCTCCGAGCAAACCGCGTGGAGTGAGTTCAAAGCCCCGGAAGCCCTCACCCGCTTCCCATGCGAGCGTATGGACCGCCCCGGACAGACTGATCGGCGCAGGCTGAAAGAGCAGCATCGGATTCACGAGCAGTAATGCGAAGCCGAGAAACACGCCAACGCACAACCCCGCCACTACGAGCACCAACCGCATCAGGATCCCGCCTCCAGCCGGGTGACGAGCGTGATGCGGCCTTGAGTCACGCCGCCGGCCCGCGCTTCCTCGAGGTCCCAGGTTTCGTCGTAGCTGCCGCTCAGGCCGTAAAACTCGTCGGTGCCACCAGCCACCCGCCCCGCACCGTCGCCACCCGGGCCGCCCGTGATCCGCAGCCGGTTGCCCCGCGACCACAGGCCGGCGACGTCATCGACCGCGACCTGCAACTCGCCGTCAGTCGCGCGCCGCCTCGGCGCAACGTCATGCTGGTTCACCTGGGTGAGGAATAATGCTCCGCGGCTCGGGAGCAGGAGCACCCAGTCGGTGCCCTGCCCCGACGCCCCGCCAGCGGCAGCGCGTTGCGAAGTGCTGCGACTGGCCAGGCCGACGACATTTCCCGCCGAGTCCCGCAGGCGGTAAACCTCGACGCTCGCCCCGGCCGGGTCACCCTCGTCGAGGGCGATCGCCGCGCCGATCTGGCGCAGCCCCGGGGCGGCACCGAGAACCACGCGGTCCTGCGGCCACTGGATCAGGAAGGTCTCGGCGCGCCCACCGTCTGCGATGACGGTAATGTCGGAACGATAGCGTTCGTGCCGCGGCAGCGGGAACACACCCGCCGCGAGCACCGCCAGCAGGACACCCACGAGCACCGACCCGTAGAACAGGCGCGCCAATTCCTGACAACCTTACGCGAACAACCCTGCAACGGATACTAAATGACGGGCCACGCGCACCACAACCGCACCACCTGAAAGGCGCCGCCGTCAGTCGTAGTAGCAGGCAAGATATTCCTCCAGGCTGAGGGTGTCGTGCTCCTCCATCCAGCACTGCCGATCCAGTGAGGCGAGCGCCTCCTCCTCCAGCGTCCGGTAGTGGCGATTGGCCGAGCGGGGCCGGGAGAGGAAATGCTCCCGATGACGCCGTGACAGGGCCAGGCCAAATTCCCCGAGCGATCCTCCCGAATCGGCGAGTGCCTGCATCAACCGCGCCGACGGCGTGCGTTGCGGATCGGCGACGCTCAGGGCGCACTCCTGCACGGCCTTGCGATATTCCGTGCCGGCGCCAAGATCCAGCAGATCTGCCACACCGTGCATCGCCTCGATCGCCTCCGCGGCCCAGGCGCGCAGCGCTACGGCACGCCCCGCCCGGCGCAGCTCGAGTCCGGGTTCGCGCCCCTGCCGCGCCACGACGCCGTGGTTGTGGCCGATCTCGACGCGCTCCGCTGCGCCGATCGGCGGGCTGTCGAGGAGCAGGCAGTACAGCAGAAACACTTCGGCGAAACGCAGCCGCAGCTCATCGACGCCCGTCGGGGCGAACGGGTCTAAGTCGAGCGCGCGCAGCTCGATGTACTCGACCCCACCGCGACGCAAGGCAGCCGTCGGCCGCTCGCCGCTCAGCGCCGAACGCTTGGGCCGCACGCTGCTGTAGTACTCGTTCTCGATCTGCAACTGGTGAGTGTTGAGCTGCCGATACTCGCCACCGACGCGTACGCCGATCCGCTCGTAGGCCGGATGGGGGGTACGGATCGCACGGGTCAGATCGGCGATGTATTCATCGAGACTGTTGGCCGAGACGAAGATCTCCGCCTGGCTCGCGTTCTTGTAACCGATATCGCTCATGCGCAGCGAGGTGGCGTACCGGCCGAAATAGGTATTGTGGTCGAACTTCTCGAGACCTGCGTCACCGCCCCGCAGAAAGCAGCCGCAGACCGCGGGCGAAGCGCCGAACAGGTAGAGCAGCAACCAGTCGAGGCGACGCACATTGCGTACCAGCGCCAGGTACGCCTCGGATCGCTCATCCGCGCCGTCCGATGGCTGATCCTCGACCTCGGCGAGCGCCGGCCAGATGGCGTCCGGGGCCGAGTAATTGAAATGCAGGCCGGCGATCGCCTGCATGTAACGGCCGTAACGGAATCCCAGGCCACGCCGGTAGATGGTTTTCATCATCCCGACATTGGAGCTGCCGTAGCGGGCGATGCGGATGTCCTCCTCCGAGCGCACCCGGCAGGGCATCGACATAGCCCAGAACAACTCGTCGCCGATGGCCGGACAGGAGAACTGGTGAATGTCCTCGAGAAACTGCAGCGTTTCCGGGGTCGTGGTCTCCGGGGGCGTGATGAACTCGATCAGGGCCTCGGAATAATCCGTCGTGATGAACCGGTTGGTCAGCGCCGCACCGAGCGCCACCGGATGATCGGTGGCCGCGATATAGCCTTCGGGGGTTACCCTCAGGCACTCCTTTTCTACCCCGCGCAGGCCACCCTGCAGCAGCGCGGGTTCAGCCGCGGCCGATAGCGCCCGTAACCTGGCTTCGAAGCGCGACTTCACACGATCCCTCGTTCTCCAGCGTCCCGGTAGCGTACACGCGCCGACGCTCCGGCCGCACCACGCCGGCCCGGAACCCGGCGATCATAGCCCGGTCAATACCGGCAAGAGCGCCTCAGATCGCTCCCCGGGGGGTCGCCATGCGCCAGTCACACCACCTGATAGTCATCGTCGCTGCCCTGCTGCTGGCCGAGCCGGCGCTGGCACTGCGATGCCAGAGCCGTCTCGTCAGCGAGGGCGATCCCCAGGCCAAGGTCCTGCGCTTCTGCGGGACGCCGACCGCCGTGCAGCGGCGCGTGCTCTACCGCAGCGGCATCCCCTCCGCCCAGGCCAGCCGGGGGCTCGTCGTGAGCGACGGCCGGAGCGAAATGCGCTTCACCAGCGAAGAGCTGCTGATTCACCAGCACTCCATCGTCGAAGTACTGATAGAAGAGTGGACCTACAACTTCGGCCCGCGCAAGCTGATGCGCATGGTGGTCTTTGAGAACGGTCTGGTCCGGGACGTGCGCCGGCTTGGCTATGGCTACGTGGAGTGATCGCCGGCCCGGGGTGATTCGAAGACGCCGGCAATATAGTCGTCCAGCCAGCTCCGCAGCCGGTAATCAGCGATGAATGCACAGTGCCCGCCGTGGCGGGTGCGGCGGACCCTGAGCGCAGGCGGTCGTGCCAGTGCCGCGGCGCTGCGCACCGGAATCACGGGGTCATCGTCCGCCAGCAGGATCTCGGTCGGCACGGCCAGACCGGCCAGGCGCTCGCCCGTCACCGCGTAGCCGCGCAGGTAGCTGTCGAGATCGGGGAAGCCGGCGTAGTTGCAGACCAGGTGCTCGGTCAGGGCGCGCAGGGTCCGGAACCGGCCGAGCCACCCGAAATCGTACAGCGCCGGAAACGCCTCGCGCTTGCGCTGCAGCGACCGCCGCCAGCGGCGGGTGAAATACATCCGGTAATGAGGCAGCCCTTCATCGAGCGAGCGCAGCGTTTCGCGCGGATCGAGCACCGGACAGACGGCCGCCACGCGCTCGATCCGCAACCCGGCAGGCCCGGCTTCGGCAGCGATGCGCAGCGCGAAGTTGCCGCCGAGGGAAAACCCGCCGAGGTACAGGCGTTCACCGGGATGGCGCCGCTGCAGAGTGCCGACCGCATCGCGAACCTCGGCGAGCAGGCAGGAGTGAAACAGGCCCTCATTGAGTTGGTGCGAGCCGCCGTGGTCGCGCAGGTTCAGGCGCAGCACGCGATAGCCGCTGCGGTACAGGCGCGCGGCGGCCGACACCATGTACACCGAGTCCGCGCTGCCCTCCCAGCCGTGGATCAATACCGCCATGCGGCCCGGCGCACCGGCCGGAGGGGTGTGCACCCCGAGCAGGCGCACGCCGTTGCCGCAATCCACGATCTCTGCGGTGCTGCGCGCGATCAGCCCGGTGGCGCCCCGCCGCACTGACCGCTCACGCAGCGGCAGGCTGGCCAGTACGGACTGCAGGTGCGGGCCGGCGAGGCCCCGCGGTGCACGGTACGCATCCACTCGCGCGGCGTCAGGGCGCGGCTTCGCCCGGCAACAGCGTCACGACGACGCGGTTGTTCTGCCGGGCGTAGGCGTTCCAGTCGCCGGCGGTCAGGCCCTGCGGACCGGCCGGATACGACACCGCCGGCGCGGCGTTGCCGTGGGGCACGATCTCGATCCGGATCGCCGGGTCGTCGAGCCGCGCACCGAGAAAGTTGGCGAACGCGATGGACTCGCGCGCAGACGCGCGCTTCGCCTCGCCGGCCGGCAAGCCGATCCGCTCACAACGCTCCGCCGGCAGATCGTCGGGCGCCAGCGCCAGGGCCTCACCGGTGGCCGGGGTCACATAGCAGAAGTCGCCGACGTGGCTGTCGAGGCGAACCGTTCCGGTGAAGCCGATCGCCGCGAGCTGCTCCAGCAGCCCCTTGACGATCTCGAGCCGTTGGCCGTCGAAGGGTTCGACGCCGGGCGGATACAGCGAGGACTGGTTGACGCCCCACTCCAGAGCCCGGACGAAGTCGCCATAGCGACCAGACAGCTCCACCCGTTCAGCCGTCATCTGCTGTGCCGTGTCGGCGGCGGTCGCGGTGGCCGCTGCGCGCCGTGAGGTGAGCGTCGCCATCAGGCCCAGGTTCTGGTCCACCGCCGCGCGCCACTTGCGCTGGGTGTCCAGGTGCAGCCAGAAAAAGATCCCGGCAAGCGCGGTCAACGCCAGCACCAGCAACGTCGTCATCGGCGAGCGCCGCACAGACGGCTGCACCACGGTGGCACCGGTTTCTTCCCGTGCCGGCGCCTGTTCGCGCAGGACGCGCGCCACGGTGGTTTCCACCTCGGCGCGAATCTCCGCGCCGTGATGCTCGAACATCTCCTGCAACCAGCGGTGGAGATCGCTCCAGTCACGACTGTTGATCTCGGCGTTGACGTCGCGCCGGGTGTCCGTGGTGGTGTCGGCAGCGGCGGCCGGCTCCGCTGCGGCGGATGCCACCACGGCGACGCGATCCTCGGCATCGAGCAGGTGCAGCGACTTGAGTACGTCGGTCACTTCGACCGGCTTGATCTGCTTGGGCAGCACGCCGACGGCACCGAGTGCGCGCGCCTGCCCGACGTACAACTCGCCCTCCTGGGAGGTGTACATCATGATCGGGATGGTGGCGGTAGCGGGATTGGCCTTGATCGCCCTGACTGCCTGCAGCCCGTCCATCCCGGGCATGTTGTGATCCATGAAGATCACGTCAGGCCGGCTATGACTCAGGTACTGCAGCGCCTCCTCGGCGGTGGCGGCAGTTTCCACCCGCAGGCGGTTGGCGGCCAGGACATCACCGAGCACCTGTCGGGCCGTCCGGCTGTCATCGACGATCAGGGCACACTTGAGCGCCATATCGCGGGCGAATCACGCTCCAAGGCTGCAGCGCGCTGATGATTGTAGCCGGCCGAGCCCGAAAAACAGCGGCTGCGTCACACAACCGGGTCGCGGCCGGCGGTCCCGGATGCCCCGCGGTGGCTCTGCGGCGAAGCCCGCCTGCTAGAATCTGGCCACAGCGGGGAAGCGGCGCCCCGCCGTAACGACAACAACAAGTGCCACGGCCGGTTCGCGACGACAGACATGCGACCCCTCAGCCTGTTACCGAAATATCTCCTGATCACGGCCCTGGTCTGCGCGGCCGCCGTCGGTATTGCGACCTTGTCGCTCTACCTGGTGTTCCGCGCCTCGCTGGAGACCGCGCTGAACGAGAGCAGCCAGATCTATCACGACCGCCTGCTCGAACGGACGCAGAATTACGCCCGGCGCACCTCGACCGCCATTGCCAGGCGGGTCGTCATACCCCTTCAGGCAGGCCGCACGCAGGACCTGGAGGGCGTGCTCGCCCGCGCCATGGAACTCAACGGAGCGGCATTGATCGTGGTACTCGACGAAGCCGGCGCAACGCTGGCTCACGCCGGCGATATTTCGCTGCTGCCCGCCATCGAGACCGCTCCCGCCGGAACGACCGTCACGGGCGGGCGTACCATCATCTCCCGCACGAAGATCGGCGAGCCTGCCCAGGCGCTGGGCTCGGTCGGCCAGGTGTTCGACACCATGATCGCACCGGCGGAACTCGGCGGATTCGGCAGTCTGCTGCAGGAGATTCGCGCGGACTACCGGCGCCAGAGCCTGCTCAGCGGCGCCCTGATCGCCCTGGTCATAGTTTCCGCCGCGGTCGTCATCCTGGTGGTTTTCGCCTTCCGTCAGGTGCGCGCGATCCGCTTTCTCATCGGCAACGCCGAGCGGTTGACCGGCGGCAGCTACGACGCGGCCATCACCCTGCCACGCGGGGACGAACTCGGCCAGCTCGCGCATGCCTTCGACCAGCTGCGCGAACGCCTGCGCACCGCCACCATCTCGCGGGATTACCTCGACCGGGTGCTCGGCAGCATGAACGAGGCCCTGATCCTCACCGACGCCGAGGGCAGGATCACGCGGGTGAATCTCGCTGCCAGCCGCCTGCTGGAGCTGCCGGAAACGACCCTGCTCGACCGCCCGGTCACGCAGATCATCGCCACCGCGCGACGCGAGGATTTTCGCCTCGAAGACTCCGCTTCGCGCGCACAGGAAAGCGTGCTGCTCGGCCGCGACGGCACCGAGATCCCGGTGTCCTACACCATCTCCGGAATCCACGACAGCAATCCGGGCTCACGCGGCTTCATCATCGCCGCACGCAACATCGCCGAACGCAAGATGGCGGAGCAGCGCATCCGCTACCTGGCGCGGATCGACGCGCTGACCAAGGTGCCGAACCGCATGCAGTTCCAGCACCTGTTGCAGCGCTCGATTGCCCGCGCAAGCCGCTCGGGCCGACGCCTGGCGCTTCTGTATCTCGATGTCGACCGGTTCAAGGACATCAACGACATCTACGGCCATGCCGGCGGCGACCTCTGCCTGGAAACCCTGACCGACCGGCTGCGCCGGCTCCTGCCGGAGAGCACGGTGGTCGGCCGCTTTGCCGGCGATGAGTTCGGCATCATTCTCGATGACCTCGACGAGCCCGGAAACGACACCCGGGATCTCGCCGACCGCGCCCGCAAGGTGCTGCGCGAACTCTCGCAGGTGATCGCGTTCCAGGGCCAGCAGATCCACATGACCGCCAGCATCGGCATCGCGGTGTATCCGGCGGATGCCAACAACGTCATCGACCTGGTGCGCAGCGCAGATTCCGCGCTGTATCACGCCAAGCGCAGCGGCGGCGGCGACACCATCGAATTCTTCGACCCGGAGATGAACGCGGCGGCGACCGAGCGGCTCATGCTGAAGAGCCGGCTGCGCCGGGCCTACGAGCGCGACGAATTGCTCGTCCACTACCAGCCGAAGGTCGACCTGCGTACCGGCCGCGTCGCCGGCGCCGAGGCCCTGGTGCGCTGGGAAATGTCGGAGCGCGGCATCGTGCTCCCGTCGGAGTTCATTCCGCTCGCGGAGGAAAGCAACCTCATCCTGGACATCGGCGAGTGGGTTCTCGAACGGGTATGCCATGATTTCAGCCAGTGGCAGAAGAAAATGCTGTTCCCCGGCAAGGTCTCCCTGAACCTGTCGCTGAAGCAGCTGCGCCAGCCGAATTTCAGCGGCCGGGTGGCCGATATATTCCGCAAGCACGGCGTGCCGCCCGCGAGCCTGGAACTCGAGATCACCGAGAGCACGCTCATGGAGAACCCGGAGCGGACAGTGCGCATCCTCGACGAGCTGTACAGCATGGGTCTGTCACTCGCGATCGACGATTTCGGCACCGGCTACTCCTCCCTGAGCGCACTGCAGAAATTCCCCATCAGCACGCTGAAGATCGACCAGTCCTTCGTGCGCGACGCCGCCACCGATGCCGACGACGCCACGATCGTAGCGACCATCATCCAGATGGGTCACGGACTGAACCTCGACGTCATCGCCGAGGGCGTAGAGTCCCACGGCCAGCTGCGCTTCCTGCGTTCGACCGGCTGCGACTACGTCCAGGGGCTGCTGTTCGGCGAGCCGATGAGCGGCGCCGAGTTCATGCGACTGCTCGCGTCGCAGCGACAGGGCGCCCCGGCATTCAAGGCGATGTTCGGCTGAGGCGCCCCGCGCGGCCAGGCCGCCCGCGCCATCACCCTCCGGGAGATGCTGCCTGACCGGGCCCGGCGCCGTGGCTTGACCGGCACCGATGACCACGGACCATGGACTGCGGCATAATCCGGCCCACAGGGCACCACAGAAGGCACCGCACACAATGACGACACGTATCTGCTCGATCCTCGCGATCCTCGCAGCCGGCGCGCTGCAGTCCGCAAATGCCGCGTGCAACTACCCGGCAGAGGTCACCTTGCCCGACGGCGGCACCGCCACCGAGGCCGAAATGAAGGTGGCCAACCAGGCCGTCAAGGAATACATGGCGAAGGTCGAAGAGTATCTCGCCTGCCTCGACGGCGAGGAGAAGGACCTCGGCGACACCGTCACGGAGGAGCAGAAGAGCGTGCACACGGCGAAGCACAACGCCGCGGTCGACGCGCTCAATGCGGTGGCCACCCGCTACAACGAGCAGGTCCAGATCTACAAGCAACGCGCCAAGTAGGCGCGCGCGCAAGCCGCGATCTGCTGCAGGCGCTCGCCGGAATCAGCACCTGCCCTGGCCGCCGGCCTATGGGCAGGTTGATGTAAAACGTCGCGAGGAGTCCGATGGCGAGGCGCACGGAGCGCAGGAACCGCAGTGTACCCGTCGGTGCTTGAGGGCGAGAGCGGAATCGGCGAAGCGCTGCTTCGCCCGCTCGGGCGCCCGTCGCGCGGGCGACGGGCTGGACCGCCTCGGGCGGCCGAGCACCGCGCAATGAAGCCAGCGGGCTCCGCAGCAGTTTTGCATCAACCTGTTAGAATCGCGGCCGCATTGGCGGCCTGGTGCCGCCTGCGCAAGCACGGAATTCAGGAGAAGGGCTTCCCATGACCCAAGCCGCCAGAGTCGTCATTACGGGTGCCGCAGGCCAGATCGGTTACCAGCTCGCGTTCCGGATCGCCTCCGGGCAACTGCTCGGTTCCAATCAGCCGGTTATTCTGCAGTTGCTCGAGATTCCGCCGGCCCTCAACGCCCTGAAGGGCGTCGTGATGGAACTCGAAGACTGCGCCTTCCCGGCGCTGCAGGCCGTGGTGGCCACCGACCAGCCGCAGGAGGCGTTTCGCGACGCGGACTACGCCCTGCTGGTAGGCGCGAAACCCCGCGGTCCGGGCATGGAGCGCGGCGACCTGCTGAAGGAAAACGCGAAGATCTTCTCGGTACAGGGACGGGCGCTCAACGACCACGCCAGCCGCCAGGTTCGCGTCATGGTCGTCGGCAATCCCGCCAACACCAACGCGCTGATTGCCCAGCGCAACGCACCGGACCTGAACCCGGCGAACTTCACCGCCATGACCCGGCTCGATCACAACCGGGCGCTGGCGCAACTCGCCGCGAAGACCGGCGCGCATGTCACGCAGATCAGCAACATGACGATATGGGGCAATCACTCGGCCACCCAGTATCCCGACATCAGCCAGGCGGTGGTCAACGAGCGCGCCGCGAAGGACCTGGTGAGCCAGGAGTGGATCGAGAAGGACTTCATTCCGACCGTGCAACAGCGCGGCGCCGCCATCATCAAGGCGCGCGGCCTGTCGAGCGCCGCCTCCGCGGCGTCCTCGGCCATCGACCACATTCGCGACTGGGCGCTCGGCACCCCGGGTGACGACTGGGTCAGCATGGCAGTGCCGGCCGACGGCAGTTACGGCATCCGCGAAGGCGTCATCTACTCCTTTCCCTGTCGCTGCTCGAAGGGCAAGTACGAAATCGTGCAAGGTCTGCCGATCTCCGATTTCAGCCGCGCACGGATGGACGCGACGGACAAGGAACTGCGCGAGGAACGCGCCGCCATCGCCGACCTGCTGCCGCGCTGAACGCCCGCCTCCCGCCGTTGATTGCGCGGCCGGCGGCAGCACGCGGCCGGCCCCGGGTGCGGAGCCTGCGCCGGATTCCGCTATATTGACCCGCGCCCGGCCCACCTGCTCCACTGGAGGAAACCGCCGTGCTCGACTTCCTCGCCTGGCTGTTCTGGACGCTCGCCCTGTGCGCCGTTGCCCTGGCGCTGGCGTACCGACGGGTTGATCTGCGCACATCCACCGCGACGCTCGGCATCGCGCTGCTCGCTTATTTCCTGCTCGCAGACTCGCATTGGCTGTGGATCCTGCTGCTCGCCGTGCTGTGGGTGGCGCTCGCGACGCTGAATTTCGGCGAGTTGCGCCGCGAACGGATCACGGCGCCGCTGCTGCGCTTCTACAAGACGCTCGTGCCGCAGCTTTCGGCAACCGAGCGCGAGGCGCTGGAGGCCGGCACGGTATGGTGGGATGGGGAACTGTTCACCGGCCTGCCTGACTGGTCGAAGCTCGCCGCGTTGCCGCCCGGGCGATTGTCCGACGAGGAGCGCGCCTTCCTGGACGGGCCGACCCACGAACTGTGCCGGCTCCTCGACGACTGGGAGGCGACCCATGAGCTCGGCGACATGCCGCGCGAGACCTGGGAATTCATCGTCGAGAAGCGCTTCTTCGCGATGATCATCCCGAAGCGCTACGGCGGGCTGGAATTCTCGCCGCTCGCGGTGGCCGCGGTGCTCGCCAAGGTCGCCAGTCGCAGCGGGCTCGCCGCCTCGACCATCGGCGTGCCCAATTCGCTCGGACCCGCCGAGCTGCTCCTGCATTACGGCACCGACGCGCAGAAGGACCATTACCTGCCGCGGCTCGCGCGCGGCGAGGAAATCCCCTGCTTCGCGCTCACCAGCCCCCGTGTCGGTTCGGACGCCGCGTCAATCCTCGATACGGGGATCGTGTGTCGCGGCACGTTCAATGGCGAGGAGATCATCGGCATCCGTCTCAACTGGGACAAGCGCTACATCACGCTCGCACCGATTGCGACCGTGCTCGGCCTCGCCTTCAGGCTGCACGACCCGGAGCACCTGCTCGGTGAGCAGGACGACTACGGCATCACCGCGGCACTGATCCCGACGAACCTGCCCGGCATCGAGATCGGGCGGCGACACTTCCCCATCAACGTCCCGTTCCAGAACGGCCCGACGCGCGGCCGCGACGTGTTCGTCCCGCTCGACTACATCATCGGCGGGCGGGAACGCGCCGGCCAGGGCTGGCGCATGCTGATGGATCAGCTCGCCGCGGGGCGCGGCGTCGTACTGCCGGCCAACGCAATGGGCGGCGCGCGGGCCGCTGCCTTCACGACCGGGGCCTATGCGCGCATCCGCCGCCAGTTCAACCTGCCGATCGCGCAATTCGAAGGCGTGGGCGAGGCACTGGCCCGGATCACGGGCTTCACCTACATCATCAACGCCGCGGTTACCGTCACCTGCACCGTGCTCGGCCGCGGCGAGAAACCTGCCGTGCCGTCGGCGATTCTCAAATACCACTGCACCGAGTTCGCACGGCGCGTTTCCAACGACGCGATGGACGTGCACGGCGGCAAGGGCATCATGCTCGGGCCGAAGAACTACCTCGCGCGCAGCTACCAGATCCTGCCGGTGGCGATCACGGTCGAAGGCGCCAACATCCTCACCCGCAGCCTGATCATCTTCGGCCAGGGGGCGGTGCGCTGCCACCCGTTCGTGCTGAAGGAGATGGAGGCCGCCCAGGACCCGGAGTTCGAGCGCGCGCTCGTCAATTTCGACCGCCATCTCTTCGGCCACATTGGCTATGCGGTGAGCAACGCCGCGCGCTCCTTCTGGCTGGCGCTCACTCACGCGCGCTACAGCAACGCGCCGACCAACGGCCCGACCGAGCGCTACTACCAGCACATCAACCGCTTCAGCGCCGCCTTCGCGCTCTCGGCCGACGTCGCCATGCTCACGCTCGGCGGCTCGCTGAAACGCCGCGAGATGCTGTCCGCGCGCCTCGGCGACGTGTTCAGCGCGATGTACCTCTCGAGCATGGTCCTCAAGCACTACGAGAACCAGGGCCAGCCCGCGGCCGACCTGCCGCTGGTGGAATGGGCCTGCCGGACGCTCCTCTACCACGCGCAGGAACAACTGCACGGCTTTCTGCGCAACCTGCCCGACCGTCGCGTGGCGATCGCGCTTCGCGCCCTGATCTTTCCGCGCGGGCGCATGTTCTCGGCCCCGTCTGACGAACTCGGCCAGCAACTGGTCGCGCTGATCTCCCGGCCGACCGAGACCCGCGAGCGGCTGTGCGCCGGGATCTACGCGGCCAACGAGGCCGACTGTCCCCTCGGCCTCCTGCAGCGGGCGCTGGAGCGTGCCGAAGCGCTCCTGCCGATCGAGGAGCGGATCCGTGAAGCGATTCGCAGCGGCCTGATCGACGCGGAGCACCCGCTCGAACGGATCGACTCCGCGGAACGCCAGGGTATCATCAACGCCTCCGAGGCCGACCAGATGCGCCGGCACGATGCACTGGTGATGGAACTGGTCGCCGTGGACGATTTCGACTCCGGGGAAATCGGCCGGGCCGCCGGCGAAGCCTGAGAGCCGGATCGCCCGCGCGAGTTGCGCGGCGAACGCCCGGGCGCACCGGCGCGCTCGTGCGGCGGCAGCGCTTACCAGCGCCCGGACAACCGCAATGCGCCCCGGAAGGAGGCAGACCCCGTTCGGGACCGATCAGCCGATGACAGCACCTCACACCACCGGCTCGCAGCCCCCGAAAGGCGTCATGTATGCGCCGTGGGAGCGGGCCTTCGAGCGCGTCATCACGCCGTTCGAGGAGTTCATCCACCGGCAGACCACCAGCGGACTGCTGCTGATGATCACGACCGTCATCGCCCTGATCGTCGCGAACAGTCCGCTGGCCGCGGCCTACTCACAGCTGCTGCACGTCCCGGTCAGCTTCAGCATCGGTGGGTGGTCCATCGGGAAATCGCTGCATCACTGGGTCAATGACGGGCTGATGGCGTTCTTCTTCTTCGTCGTCGGCATGGAGCTCAAGCGTGAGCTGCTGGTCGGCGAGCTCGCTGACATGCGCCAGGCGGCGCTGCCCATCGTGGCCGCGATCGGCGGCATGCTGGTGCCGGCGCTCGTCTACCTCGCCATCAACCCGGAGGGCAGCGCGGCCCGCGGCTGGGGCGTGCCAATGGCCACCGACATCGCATTCGCGGTGGGCGCACTGGCACTGCTGGCCGCCCGCGTTCCGCGGGGGTTGATCACCTTCCTCGTGGCGCTCGCCATCGTCGATGATCTTGGCGCGGTGCTGGTCATTGCGCTGTTCTACACCGACGAGCTGGCGCCCGCATGGCTGGCCGCGACCGCCGGCCTGCTCGGAGTGCTGGCGATGATGAATCTCGCGGGCATCCGCCGCATCGTGCCCTACTTCTGCGTCGCCGTGCTGCTCTGGTACGCGATGCTGCAATCGGGCGTGCATGCCACGCTCGCCGGTGTGCTCGGCGCCTTCAGCGTGCCGGCGCGACCGAAGTACGACCCGGTCGCGTTCAGCACACATGCCCGGCAGATGCTGGAGCGGGTGGACGCGAGCCATGTGCCCGGAACCAGCATCATGACCAACGACGCACTGCGCGCCGTGGTGCAGGCACTGGACAATGGCATCGTCGCCGTACAGACGCCCTTGCAGCGACTGGAGCACATCTGGCACCTGCCGGTGGCATTCTTCGTCATACCGGTATTCGCGTTCTTCAACGCCGGCATACCGCTCGACCTTGCCGCCTTCCCCGCCACGCTGTCGCATCCGGTGGCGCTCGGGGTCATCGCCGGTCTCATGCTCGGCAAGTTCGTGGGTGTCGCCGGCGCGAGCTACCTCGCCCTGCGCATGGGCATCGGACAGCTGCCTGCGGGAACCCGCTTTGCGCACATCGCGGCGGTGTCGCTCCTGGCCGGCATCGGCTTCACGATGTCGATCTTCATCGCAGAACTCGCCTTCGCCGCACAGCCGGACAAGCTCCTGATGGCGAAGATCGGTGTCATCACCGCTTCGGTGCTGAGCGGGCTTGGCGGGATGGCCTGGCTGTGGCTCCTCGGCGCCAGGCGTGCGACTCACACTCCGGGCTGATCGCCTTCGGCCCGGAGCCTCCGTGGCTCACTACAGCGGGTGAGTGCCGCCAGGCGATGCGCTCCATGGCGGCGATAACTCCGCCCGGCACTGCGGGCACAGCGTACGCGGGCGGTGCCGGTGCGAGATGACCTGCGCGACCGGCCGCTTGCGACCATGGCGCAGACAACGGCTGCACAGCACCAGGTCGGTGAGCCGGCTGAGCAAGCCGCCGTCGACAATCGCTGGATTCGTCGCCGCCACCGCGCAACCCCGCGCCAGGTTCGGAACCAGTAGCCTATGGGCTGTCGCGGGCTGACCACCGGTACGCAGCGCACAGTTCCCGGCGCAGGCCGTCCGGATCCACCGCCCGCGGCTGCGCAGCGTCCCCGCAGATCCGCGAAGCACCGTAAGATAAGAGCACCAGCTTCGGAGGACCGCCATGACCAACCGCTTGTGTGTTACTGCCCTCGCCACCGCATTCGTCGGGCTCGCAGCCTGCGGTGGACCGCCATCACCGCCGCCGGCTCAGGCGCCGGCAGCTCCCGCAGCCGCACCCAGCAGCGCAGCACCCGCGTCCATGCCGCGCACCCCGGCGCCGGCCGGTGCCAGCGTGCGGATCATCGAGCCCGCTGCCGGCGCGACGGTGCAATCACCCGTCACGGTCCGGTTCGCGATCGAGGGCATGGCGCTCGCCCCCGCGGGTAACCACGACCCCGGCACCGGGCACCATCACTTGCTGGTCGACACCGGCATACCCGCGCCCGATCAGCCGATCCCGACGGATGCGCACCACATCCATTTTGGAAAAGCGCAGGTCGAGGCGCAGATAGAACTGACGCCGGGCCAGCACACGCTGCAACTCCTGCTCGGCGACGGCAACCACGTGCCGCACGATCCGCCAGTGGCGTCGGAACCGGTCACCATTACGGTCGAGTGATACAGACCGGGTGCGCGGGCCGCGTCGGCCACGCGGCCTGCGCGGGCAGGACTCCGCTGGCAGTCGCCAGCTCAGTGCCGGCCCGGTAGCGCTGCCACGCCGTTTGCTGCGGCAGTGGTCAATCCACCGTGACGCCGGCGGCGATGGCATTGCCGGGCAATGTCAGGACGTGCTCGCGCGCCAGCACGGCGGCAATCCGGCTGATGACCAGGGGCGAGTCCGCGAACGCGATGCCGAAGTCGCCCCCCCCCGCCCCGGACACCTTGTAGACCGCACCCTCCAGCGCAGCGAGCCGCGCGAGACGCTCGTGGGCCGGTGTGTAGATTCCGAGGCCGGCACCGGCGTCGAGTGAACGCAAGGCATCGTCGTAATCGGCAAGCGCACGCAGCAACGTAGCAAGCTCCTGCCGCTCCCAGGCTCGCGCAACCACCGCTGCGATCTCGCGCATGCCGGCATCATGGCGCCCGAAACGCAGAGGCTCGGCCTGCCGGAACGTTTCATAGCGTCGGAGCAAGGCCTGCGTGGACGCGCTCTCGCCGGACCAGATCGCGAGCCACGCGAGACCGTCCGGCCAGGGGTGATGACGCACGGCGCCCCCCGCACCGTCCAGTTGCACCACGCCGCCGTGCACGGCCGCGGCGACGTCGAGCCCGCTGCCCGCGCCATGCTGGAAGCGGCGGTGCGCACGCGCGCAGATGCCGAACAGGTCTGCGCGATCCACGGCGCCACCAACATGAGCGAGCAACGCGGCGGTCAGGGCAACCGTCAGCGCCGCGCTCGAGCCAAGGCCGAGCTTGACCGCGCGCGGCCCCGTCTCCCCGACCTGGAATGCGCGCGTATCGAGCGAGATCTCCAGTGCCGCCGACTGCGGTGAGCCGGCCTCGCCGAGCGTCGCCGCCACCGCTTCGAGGATGAGCCCCTGGCCCGCCGGCGGATGCTCGCGCCACTGCGGCAGCCCATCGCGCCAGGTAAACGACCAGCAACCGTCGCCGGCAACGGTGAGCCGGCAGTCTCCGTCGGCCGGATGCACCTGCGCACGCGCGCGCGCATCCATCGCGACGGCGATCGCGGGCGCCCCCCCGAGCACGGCATACTCGCCGCTGACGACGAGCTTGCCGGGCGCGTGCGCCTCAGTCATCGGTCACGCGCGCGCCCGCGCCGAGGCCGCATGCGACGACCCGCGTCACGCCCTGGAGGCTGCCGAGGGCCGCAGCAACGGCCGGGGCAGCCTCGGGCAGACACACCGCCTTGACCTGCGGCCCCGCATCCACGGTGAAGAACACCGGCGTGCCGGTGCGTCGCAGCTCGGCCACCATCCGGATGCAAGCGAGCGTGGCCGGTGTCCAGTAGAGGAGTGCCGGTCGCGTCGTCATCATGACTGCGTGCATCTTCAGGCAGCTGTGCTCGGCTATGTCGGCCAGCCCCGCGAAGTCGCGCTCGCGCACGGCGCGCTCGCCACGGTCGAGATCGGCCGTGTGGCTGCGCACCCATTCGGCGTAAAACGGTGAGGTGTCGCGACTGAGCGCCATGCCGTCGCGGGATCCGACCGCCTTGCGCGCCGATTCCGTAATCGCCACCACCACGCGCAGCGGCCAGTCGGCAGGCGCGAGCAGCGGTTCGCAACTCACGCGGTCGCCCGGGGTGTTGCGCAGCACGGCGAAGCCGCCGAACAGGGAGCGCGGCGCCGAGCCGGAACCGATGCGGGCAATGTCGGCGAGCTCCCCCGGAGCAAGCCGCAGATCGAGCGCCGCCGCGGCCGCGGTGGCGAGCGCGGCGAACCCCGCCGCCGAGGAGGCGAGTCCCGCGCCGGTGGGAAAATCGTTGTCGCTGTCCACACGTGCACGCCAGCTCCGGCCGGCACGCTGTCGTAACCGGTCGAGGCAGGCGCTGACACGCCGCGTGGTCCCGGCATCTTCCGCGCCGTCGAGGCGCACGGTGTCCTGCTGCAGGCCGGAGTCGAACTCCACCGTGGTGCGCGCGCGCATGGCATCGAGGGTGACCGAAAGCGAGCCGACGGCCGGCAGATTCTCCGCGACATCGCGCTTGCCCCAGTACTTGACCAGGGCGATGTTCGGATGGGCGATGGCGGTGGCGCGCATAGATAAAGCGTCTGGCGGGCCGAGACTGGTCCGGCGCTCCCTGCCGGCGATTATAGGGCTCCCGCCGCACGCACCGCCGGTCTATCCTGTGGCCCGGCGTCGCAACCCCGGAATCACTCCCCTGGCTTTCGCAGACCGGATCAATGCTTACCAGGCGCGCATCGAGGCTGCCCTCGAGCGCGCGCTCCCGCAGCCGGTGCGGCCGCCCCAGCGCCTGCACCAGGCGATGCGCTACGCAGTGCTCGGCGGTGGCAAGCGCCTGCGTCCCCTGCTCGTGTACGCAACCGGTGAGGCGCTGCAGGTCGATGTCGACCGGCTCGACCCGCCGGCGGTGGCCATCGAGCTGATGCACGCCTTCTCACTCATCCACGACGACCTGCCGGCCATGGACGATGACGACCTGCGACGCGGCCGGCCGGCCACCCACCGCGCGTTCGACGAGGCCACCGCGATCCTCGCCGCAGACGCGCTGCAGCCACTCGCCTTCGAGGTGCTCGTTACGGCCTCGGCCCTGGCGGACCAGCCCGAACGCCAGATCCGTCTCGTCGGCCTGCTGGCCGAGGGCTGTGGTCCCAACGGCATTGCCGGCGGCCAGGCGCTCGACCTGATGGCCGAGCAGCAACGGCTCGATACCGCCGAGGTGGAACATATGTTCCGGCTGAAAACCGGACGCCTGCTTCGCGCCAGCGTGCTGGCGGCCGCCCATTGCGCCCCCGGGACCGGCATCGAGCGGATCCACCGCCTCGAACGGTTTTCCGATGCGCTCGGCGTCGCCTACCAGATTCGCGACGACATCCTCGACTACACCGCGGCCGATCACGCCGGTGGCTCCGACGAGCTCAAGGGCAAGGCCACCTACCCGGCGTTGTTCGGATTGCAGCAGGCCAACGAACGGGCAACCGAACTGCTCGTGACGGCGATGAACGCGATCGATGATCTCGGCGACGATGCCGAGGGCCTGCGCTGGATGGCCCGGCACATCATGCTGCGCGGCGAGTAGCCGCAAAATCCGCCTGCTTCCGGAGGAAAAGTGCGCCCTGGTTCCGTTTCGGCACCGTTGCGCGCGCATTTCCGCACTAGAATGGGCCCGTTTTGCGGGGCGTCCCCGGCCGGCCACAACGAGCCGCCGCACGGAGGCGCAGTCGATGGGCTCGGCCATGTACACAAGCTTTTTCGGGCTGCACGAGAAGCCCTTCTCGATCACGCCGGATCCGCGTTACCTCTTCATGAGCGAGCGGCATGCGGAGGCGCTTGCCCATCTTCTCTATGGCGTGCGCGAGAGCGGCGGCTTCATCCAGCTGACCGGCGAGGTTGGCACCGGCAAGACCACGCTGGTGCGAAGTCTGCTGCAGCAACTGCCCGATACCGCTGACGTCGCGCTGATCCTCAACCCGCAGCTGTCCCGCATCGAGTTCCTCAGCGCCATCTGCGAGGAACTGCACGTCCCGCTCCCGGACGCGCGCGGCAGCGTCAAGGCGCTGACCGACGCCCTGAACCGTTTCCTGCTCGAGAATCACAGCCGCGGCCGGCGCACCATCCTGATCGTCGACGAGGCGCAGAACCTGCAGCCGGACGTGCTCGAGCAGGTGCGCCTGCTCACCAACCTCGAGACGACCAAGCAGAAGCTGCTGCAGATCATCCTGATCGGGCAGCCGGAACTGCGCGAACTGCTGGCGCGCAACGACATGCGGCAGCTCGCGCAACGCATCACGGGTCGCTATCACCTCAAGCCGCTGTCGCGCGACGAGACCGAGGCCTACATCGACCACCGGGTGCGGGTCGCGGGCGGTGTCGGTCGGATCTTTGCCGATGGCTCGCGACGCGAGATCTTCCGCCTCGGCCGCGGCATACCGCGCATGATCAACGTCATCGCCGACCGCGCCCTGCTCGGCGCCTTCACCGCCGAGTCGAACCAGGTTACCCGGGATATCGTGCGCCGGGCTGCCGCGGAGGTTTACGACCGGCCGGTCAGCGTCATGGCCTCGTGGAATCGCTGGTTGCCGCTGGCACTGCCCGCACTCGCCGGCGTCGCGGTGCTCGCGGCGATTGCATGGTGGGCCAGCACGGCGACGCGGCCACCGCCTGCCGCGACAGCAGACGCCGTCGCATCGCCCGCCGCACAGGCCTCCGGCAGCATCGAACGCAACCGGCAACTCGAAAACCTTGGGGACCTGCTCGAGGCTCCATGGTCAGGGCAGGATGCCGACAAGGCATTCGCCACCCTGTTCGGCCTGTGGGGAGCCAGTTATGCCAGCGGGCCCGAATACGCCTGCGAACAGGCGGAGGCCGCCGGCCTTCGCTGCCTGCTGCAGCGGGGTGGCCTCGACGAAGTGCGCACCCTCAATACGCCGGTGATCCTCACGCTGCGAAGCCGCAGCGGTGCCGAGCGGCAGGCGGTGTTGACCGGCCTGCGCGACGGAATTGCGGTGCTGGTGATGGACGGACGCGAGCATCGCGTCGCAGTCGGCGAGATCGCCGATTTCTGGCAGGGTGAATATCTGCTGCTGTGGCGCCCGCAGACGACGGAGGTCAAGGCATTCGTGCCGGGCATGCGCGATCCCGACATCCGCTGGCTGCGCGCCAGCCTGGCAACCATTCAGGGCGAGCCGATCGCCCCGATGCAATCCGACGTTTACGACGGCCCGCTGGAGGCGCGGGTGCGTCAGTACCAGCGCGAACGGCAACTGACGGCCGACGGACTCGTCAGCCAGCAGACGCAGATCGCCATCATCGCCGACCTCGGCCTGGCCGACACGCCGCGACTGGCGTGGGCCAATTAACCGGAGCACGGCTTCATGTCGTTCATCCTCGATGCCCTGCGCAAGAGTGAGACCGAGCGGCAGCGCCAGTCCGGCCCGGGCCTCGCCGATGCCGGCCTCCGCCCGCCCGCGCGGCGGCGCGCAATCTGGCTGCCGCTGCTGGTCGTCGTGCTCACGGCGAACCTGCTGTTGCTCGTCTTCGTCTGGCTGCGCAGTGACCGCCCGCCGCCTGCGCCGCCCCCGACGCTCGCTGCCACAGCACCCGACTCACCGCGAGTCGCAGCGCCCGCTCCTGCTGAATCCAGGCCCCGGGCTCAGGCCGATGCCGATTACGAGGCCATGGCCGACATGCCGGCGCTGGAGCCCGATGAACCGCTGGCCGCAACCCCGCCCCGGACGGATGCAAGCCTGCCAGTGCCCGGCCCGGCCGTTGCGCCGGTTACGGAACCTTCCGCCCCGCAGCCCGGCACGGTCACCGACGACCTGCCGACTGCCGGGCAGCTCATGGCCAGCGGCGCTGTGCCGCCCCGGCCCCTGCACCTCGACATTCACGTGTTCAGCGACACGCCCGCCGAGCGCTTCGTGTTCGTCAACATGCGCAAGTACACCGAGGGCACACAGCTCGCCGAAGGGCCGCAGGTCGAGGAGATCACTCCCGAGGGAGTGGTGCTGAGCGAGAATGGCCAGCGGTTCCTGCTGACCCGGGATTGACCATCCACACTTCGCGCATGGACGGGGAACTGTTGCGCCGGGCGCTGCGCGCAGGCATCGCGCAGATGCGGGCGCAGACCGACCTGCTCAACCGCATCAATGTCTTTCCCGTGCCCGATGGCGACACCGGCACCAACATGGCGCTGACGCTCGGCGCCGTGGATCATGCGCTGGTTGCCGCACCGGCCGAGGGCGCCGGCGAGCTGCTGGCCACGGCGGCGGATGCCGCGATCGATGCTGCCCGCGGCAATTCCGGGGCGATCCTCGCCGAGTTCCTGCAAGGTCTCGCCGACGCAGTCGGCGAGCGCCGTGACCTGGATCTCGCCGCGCTGGCCGACGCGTTCACCAATGCGGACCGCTACGCCCGCGGCGCCCTCGATGCGCCGCAGGAAGGCACGATCATCAGCGTCATCTCGGCGGTGGCCGGGCGACTCAGCCAGGCAAGCCGCGAACATCCGGGCGACCTCCCCGCGGCGCTCGAACTCACGCTCACCGCGGCTGGCGAGGCGGTGGCCGCCACCCGCAACACGCTGCCCGCGTTGCGGCGCGCCGGGGTCGAGGATGCCGGCGCGCGCGGTTTTCTCTCCTTCCTGGAGGGATTCGTCGCCGGCGCCCTCGGCCGGGCGGTGCCCGACGCGCAGATGCCACCACCCGCCACGGCCGCACGCGACGAGCCTGCGCACATCGTCGTCGAGGCCACGGACCAGACCATCGAGTTCCGGTTCTGCACGGAGTGCATCGTCGCCGGCCCGACGATCGACCGGCGCCGGCTGCACGACGAGCTCGGCACGCTCGGCACGAGCCTCGTCCTCGCGGGCAACCGCCGCAAGGTCCGCATCCACATTCATACCAACGACCCGGGAGCGGTGTTTGCCGCCGCGGGCCGCTTCGGCACGGTCGCCGGCGAGAAGGCCGACGACATGCGCAGGCAGGCGCAGACGCGATCGCACACCGGCCAGGCGATCACGGTGGTCACGGACTCCGGCGCCGATCTGCCCGAGGAGCTCTGCGAGGAACTCGGCATCCACATGATCCCGTTGCGCATCCATTTCGCGGACCGCACTTTTCTCGACAAGGTCAGCCTGACGAGCGGTGACTTCCTGCGCGAGCTCGATTCGAGTCCCGTGCAGCCGCGCACCTCGCAGCCCGCCCCAGGAGACCTGCGCCGGGTGTACGAGTACCTCGTCAGCCACCACGAACACGTCGTCGCGATCAGCCTGGACCGGCAGGTCAGCGGCACCTGGCAGGCTTCACAGACGGCGGCACGGCGCAGCAGCGCACCGCACCGGATCACGGTGATCGACAGCCGCAACGCCTCGATCGGCCAGGGACTGGTCGCCCTGCATGCAGCAGAATGCGCGCGCTCCGGGATGCCCGTCGCCGAGGTGCTCGACTCCGTGCGGGGCGCCGCCGCAGCGACGCGCAGCTTTGCCGTCGTAGCGGACCTCGCCTGGGCGGCCCGCGGCGGGCGGCTGCCGGCCAGCCTGCGCTGGCTGACACGCGCGCTCCCCGTACGGCCGGTGCTCCACATGGGCCAGGGCGCGGTCGGCGTCAGCGGGGGGTTCCTGCGCGGCCGGGACCCGGTGGCCGCCCTGCTCGCCCGATTGACCGCGGCACTCTCCGCCGGCGTGCGCTACCGCTTCGCGGTGGCGCACGCGGGGCTGCCGGACGCGGCAGCGCGACTCGCCGCGGCGCTGCACGAGCGCGTGCCAGGCAACGCCGGCGTATTCGTCAGTGAACTCGGGGCGGCAGCAAGCGTGCACAGCGGACCGGAAACCCTCGCCGTGGCGCTGCAGCCCTGCAGGCCACCGGTCGCCGCCAGCCAGTCCTGACCCGGACTTCTCACGGGTGCGAGGTGCTGCGCGGCCGTGGGGCAGTCCATCGAGAAGGACATCGTGGTCATCGGCAACTTCTTCACGGGCACCGTGGCGACGTTCAGCCTGGCCTCCGGCGAGATCACCGCCAGGGCCGAGACCGGCGTGCAGCGCTCGCTTGCCGGTGTGACGCAGTATCCAGGCTGACCGTGATTCAAGCTCAGGCAGGCTCGACGACGACACCCAGTCCTTTCGCAGCCTGGCGCACGCGCTCGTCGAGGCTCAGCAGCCGCAGGCCGACGACTGCGGAACGTGCGACGAGAAGCGACGCGAGGTGTATGGCATCAAGTGTCCGAATCGGGTCACCAGGGAACGGCTGGCGCGCGCGATCGACGATCTCCCCCGCGATTCGTAGCACTTGCCAATGAGCAGCAGCGGTGCTGAGGTGCGCTCGACGGTCGGCGGCTTCGGCTTCCGTCAGATCCTTGAGGGCCACTGCCCGCAGTAGCACGCGATCACACTCGATCAGCGTCAGGTCGGAAGCGATGATGATTCCGGCCTCCCCGAGCAGGCGGCGCATAGCCGGTGCGGTCGGCTCGTCAAGGAGCCACGCCAGCACCGCACTCGTCTCGGCGTAGAGATTCACCGAGTGCCGCGCTCCTCGTCGAGCAACTGGGCACTGCTTCGTCGATGCTTGCCTGGCTTGCGCCGCAGCGCCGGATACAGGTCCGTTCCAGCCGGCGCGCCTAAGGTAAGGAGACCCCGCTTGGCCAGCGACTGAAGTCCCGCCGGCACCGACGGATCGCCTTGTCCTTGCCGGGGTGGCAGCAGCTCAGCCACAACTTCTCCCCGATCGGTGACCAGGACGCCCTCGCCCAACCGCACGCGGCGAAGGTATTCGCTCAGCTTGTTCTTGAGGTCACGGACGCCGACGGCTTGCATGCGATACATTGTAGCCACTCGTAGCTACATCGTCAAAGGGACAGGTGCCGGGTTTGGCATATTGGCTTATTGACCGTTCCGCCTTGGCGCTGACGCGCTGATGTCGCGCTTTGCATCGCGAGC
>JAJTYX010000186.1:0-4188 GCA_021462865.1 Gammaproteobacteria bacterium
AGAAAGCCGCCCTAACCACGGGCGGCTTTTTTGTTATCTCAACCTCCCCCCCGACCCCTCTCCTTTAGGAGAGGGGAGTCACAGGAGACCTATGCGTTCCGATACTGTCAAAAAAGGATTCGACAAAGCCCCGCATCGCGCGTTGCTGCGCGCGACGGGTTTGCAGGATGATGACTTCAACAAGCCGTTCGTCGCCATTGTCAACTCGTATGTGGACGTGGTGCCGGGGCATGTCCACTTGCAGGAGTTCGGCAAGTTGATCAAAGATGCCGTCCGTGCGGCGGGATGCGTGCCGTTCGAGTTCAACACCATCGGCGTGGACGACGGTATCGCCATGGGTCACGCGGGGATGAAGTATTCGCTTCCATCGCGGGAACTGATCGCGGACTGCGTGGAGACGATGATCGAAGCCCACAGGTTCGACGCGATGGTCTGCATCCCGAACTGCGACAAGATCGTACCGGGCATGTTGCTCGCGGCGATGCGCGTCAACATCCCGACCATTTTTATATCGGGCGGGGCGATGAAAGCGGGGATGACTCCCGAAGGCGAAGCGATAGATCTGGTTTCAGTGTTTGAAGGCGTGGGGGCATTTTCAGCGGGCAAGATAGACGAGAAACGTTTAACTATATTGGAAAAATTTGCATGTCCATCATGTGGCTCATGCTCGGGCATGTTCACCGCCAACTCGATGAACTGCTTGATGGAAGTATTAGGGCTGGCGTTGCCGTATAACGGCTCTGCATTGGCGAAAACTCCCGAACGCGAGTCACTGGCAAAGCAAGCCGCCGCTCGAATTATGACGCTGATCGAGCGCGATATCAAACCAAGAGACATCGTCACACCCGAAGCGATAGACGACGCCTTTGCATTGGACATGGCGATGGGCGGTTCGTCGAACACGGTGTTGCACACGCTGGCGCTGGCAAACGAAGCGGGCGTGGAGTATCCGCTGGAGCGAATCAATGCGGTGGCGGATAAAGTTCCGCATATTTGCAAGGTGAGTCCGGCGGGCAAGTGGCACATGGAGGACGTACATCGCGCGGGCGGGATTCCGGCGATTTTGAACGAGGTTCAGCGGGGGACGGGGATGTTGCATTTGGACAGATTGACAGTGACGGGTAAAACGCTGGGGGAATCGATTCAAGGCTGCGAGATCAAAGATGAAAATGTAATCCATCGGCACGAAAACGCTCATTCCAAACGCGGCGGGCTGGCGATTTTGTTCGGCAACCTGGCGCCGAAGGGGGCGGTGGTGAAGGTGGGCGGCGTGAGCGGGGCGATGATGAAGTTCGAGGGCCCCGCTGTCATTTTTGAGTCGCAGGATGAGGCGATGGCAGGAATTTTGGCGGGCAAAGTCAAGGCGGGGGATTGCGTCATCGTCCGTTATGAGGGTCCCAAGGGCGGGCCGGGGATGCAGGAGATGCTTTCGCCTACGTCCGCGATCATGGGGCAGGGATTGGGCGACAAGGTGGCGTTGATCACAGACGGGCGCTTCAGCGGTGGGACGAGGGGGGCGTGTATCGGTCACGTTTCGCCGGAGGCGGCGGCTCGAGGGCCGATTGCGGCGATCCAGGCTGGGGACAAGATCAAGATTGATTTGACGGCGCGCAGGCTCGAGGTCGAATTGAGCGAGGCGGAGTTGAAGAGTCGACTGGAGGCGCTGAGTCCGTTTCAATCCAAAATCAAATCGAAATGGTTGAGGCGGTATTCGCATTTTGTGACGAGCGCGGATACGGGGGCGGTTTTGGTGGATGAATAATGAATGGTGAATAGTGAATGGTGAATACAGAATGATGAATAAGGAGCGAGAATGAAGAAGACAGGCGCAGAAATTGTTTGGGAGTGTTTGACCCGCGAAGGCGTGGAGGTGGTGTTCGGGTATCCGGGCGGGGCGAATATGCCGATCTACGACGCGATGTTGAGTTACCCGGTGCATCATGTGCTGGTGCGGCACGAGCAGGGGGCGGCGCACATGGCGGACGGTTACGCGCGCGCTTCGGGGAAGGTCGGCGTGGCGATGACGACTTCGGGTCCCGGCGCGACGAATCTTGTGACGGGCATTGCGACGGCGATGATGGATTCCATCCCGGTTGTTTTTATCACGGGGCAGGTGGCGGCGCATCTCATCGGCGGCGACGCGTTTCAGGAAGTGGATGTGACGGGGATCACGCTGCCGATCACAAAGCATAATTATCTTGTGACCCGCGCCGAGGATATTGCCGAGACGATCCGCGAGGCGTTTTATATTGCTCGAAGCGGGCGGCCGGGTCCCGTGTTGATTGACATCTGTAAAAATGCGCAGGTGGAGTCGTGCGAGTTTTCGTACCCCGACGAGGTGAAACTGCCGGGCTATCAGCCTGTGGATCACGCGCCGCGGGCCGCGCTGGAAGAAGCGGTGAAGTTGATCGAGAAGGCGCGCAAGCCGGTGATTTTGTGCGGGCATGGCGTGATTATGTCGAAGGCGGAGGAGGCGTTGATGCAGTTTGCGGTCAAGACGCAGACTCCCGTTGCCAGCACGCTGCTGGGGTTGGGGGCGTTCCCCGCGTCGAATGAATTGAGTTTGGGCATGATGGGGATGCACGGCGAAGTTCATACGAACCTGGCGATCCAAAATTCGGATTTGATTCTTGCCTTTGGGATGCGCTTCGACGACCGCGTGACCGGCACGTTGAAGACGTATGCGCCGAGGGCGAAGAAGATTCATATCGAGATTGACCCGTCCGAGGTTCATAAGAATGTGGCGGTGGATGTGCCGTTGCTGGGCGATTTGAAGACCGTGCTGACGGATTTGATCCCGATGGTGGACGAGTACGACCACGACGAATGGAAGCAGGAGATCAACGGCTGGAAGTCCGAGGCGGACAAGCGCAGTATTATGAACTGGAAGGACGACGGCAAGTTGTATGTGGCGCATCTCATTTCGGATATTTGGAAGGCGACCGGCGGCGGGGCGATCGTGGCGACGGACGTCGGCCAGCATCAGATGTGGACGGCGCAGTATTATCAACTGGACAAGCCGAATCGCTGGTTGTCTTCGGGCGGGGCGGGGACGATGGGCTTTGGCCTGCCCGCCGCCATCGGCGCGTGGTTTGCGGCGAAGGATCAGGAGATTTGGGCGGTGGCGGGCGACGGCGGGGTTCAGATGACCGCCCCGGAGTTGACGACGGCGGTTCAGGAAGGCGCCAACGTCAAGATCGCCATTATGAACAATAACTTTCTCGGCATGGTGCGGCAGTGGCAGGAGTTTTTCTTCGAGAAGCGCTATTCCGCGGTGGATATGCTCACGCCCGATTTTGTCAAACTGGCGGACGCGCACGGAGTCCCCGCGCGGCGGGTGACGAAGCCCGAAGAGGTGAACGAAGCCATTGAGTGGGCGCGCAAGACGAAGGGACCGGTTGTGCTGGAGTTCAAGGTTGAGCGCGAAGACGGTGTGTATCCGATGGTTCCGGCAGGCGCGGCGTTGGATCAGATGATTCAGAGGCCGGTGAGGTAGAGAGTAGAGAATAGAGAGTAGAGAGTAGTGAATAGTGAAATGGGCAATGGATGAAAAACATTCACGAATCACCTGCTCACTATTCATCTAATTATCTAATTATCTAATTATCTGCTCTCTGTCAAAGGAGTAAACATGAACTATACATTTATTGCATTGGTGGAAAACAGGCCCGGGGTGTTGAATCGGGTGGCTTCGTTGTTTCGGCGGCGGAATTTCAACATTGAGTCGCTGGCGGTGGGGCGGACGGAGAATCCCGAAGTCTCGCGCATGACGGTGGTGGTGGACTGCCCGAACGGCGAGATGGACGCGCATAAGATCGAGGCGAATCTGTATAAACTGGTCAACGTGATTGACGTGCAGGATGTCACGCATCAGCCTTCGGTGACGCGCGACCTGGCTTTGATCAAGGTGAAGGTCGCCCCGGAGAAGCGGGCGGAGGTCAACGGGCTGGCGGAGATTTTCCGCGCGCGCATTGTGGATGTGGCGACGGATTCGGTCATTGTCGAAGTCACCGGCACGGAGGACAAAATCGAGGGGATGATCGAGTTGTTGCGCCCGATCGGCATTGTGGAGATGGTGCGCACGGGGCAGGTTTCGATGACGCGCGGAGTCAACGACGGGGTGCGGCGCGTGGCGGGTTTGAACGGCAACCGCTTTGAGGATGTGAGCGAGATGGCGGAGATGACGCC
>JAJTYX010000187.1:0-4854 GCA_021462865.1 Gammaproteobacteria bacterium
CCCGTGAAGGAACAGAAAGCCCAGGTCTTCTAATTCCTCAATGGTGTATTGTTCAATATCGCTTTCAGTGATTTTGCTCAATGGACAACTAACCTTTATAAAACTGTAAGCCGTTCTTCTACAAACAAAGTCCGCAATAACTTATCAGAAGTAAGAAAAACACATTTCTCTTCCCTCAAAGTTAGGGCTGTTGCTAATTGCAGGGAATCTAATGTTCTTAAGCCATGGCTGCCGTGTTTCATCAATAAGGATGAGGCTGATTCGATAATGTCAGATTGCAACAATATCCATTGGAAGTTATCCCTGTCTTTTTGGAAACATTGAATAACTTCAATGGCAACCTTCTCCTCTATCTCCTTTTCCCTTATTTTCTTCCATAGGGCTGAACGGAATTCCAAAACGGCGAGCTCTGAGAGGAATATTTCTTCAACATCGTTGGAAAGGGCATCCATTACAAAATTAGACCCTTCTTCCTGATGATAAAGCTTGATGAGAGAAGAAGTATCTAGAAATGCCTTCATACAGCACTCCTGCGCTCTTCTATAATCGCATCACTTAATGACCCTTTATAACCTTCCAACAGCTTCTTGGCCTTTTTAAAGGTGAACTTGTTTATATCAAGTTTTCTTACACCAGGTGTCTTTACCTCTTCCAAAAATGTGACTATCACACTAACCGGTTTTTCTGTTTTTATCTCCTCCCGAAGAATTACCTTTCCGTCCTTATAAGTACCTTTAACTGACAACATTTTACACCTCCCATATATTGCATTAGTATATCACAATCCAAACACCTTCACCCTCGTTTCTCTACTCATCAGCTTGGGTAACGTTTGGCCCACAAAAGAATGGAAAGTTCATGACCGCCAATTCCCCAATGGTGTATAGTTATATCTTATTTTGTTTTTGCTTATTTGAAATCGCGTAGAAATCTCGATATGTTCCTGTTTTTATAATCACCCCAAGGCATTAACCTTTTTAAAGGCCAAGTCACAAACAGGAAACGTTTTGCTCTTGTAAATGCAACATAGGCATTATTCTTTTCCTGAACCATTTCAGTTCCTCCGCTTCTAACTGCACGATAATCAGGAAACGTTTCATCATCCATACCCATCAGGAAAACGATATCATATTCCTGACCTTTCATTGTATGTACGGTGCTAAGAGTAATGCCATTTTTTTGAGCTAAAGGGTGTGTTTTGCCAAGAGCCATTGAATTCTTAAATTGTAGCAGTGATTTCCTATCAGTTCTTTTGGCGTACTCATGCCAATGTTCCAACAGTTCTTTAATATCATTTAATATCATTATTTTCTCATTATCATCTTCTATATGATTATTTTCCGCTATAGATTTTGAAAAATTATTAAGAGATAAATTAAAGTTACTGCCATCATCATTTAAAATAATTGCAGTATTTAATACTTCTTTATATTCCTTTTTATCTAAACAATTTGAAAGTTCTTGTAAATATTTAACTTCTGGATTATTGAATAATTCAAGAAGTCTATACCAATGAAGAGTATCTTGTGGATTCAACTTAATACGAAGAGCCATATCAAAAATTTTCATTAATTTGGATTCATACATAATGGCTCCGGGTGTTATTTTATAGTAATAGGGAACGCTTTTTTCATCAAAAACATCCGTCAAATACTTGAATACATATTTATTTCGGCCAAGAATGGCGATTTTTTCATGTGTAATATTTCCCTCAATATCATCATGTTCGCCAAGTTTGATAAGTTCAGCAATTTTTTCTGCAACCCACGCAGCTTCACTTTTTTCATCATCCATTTTATGTATTTCAAAAATACCTGGGTAATAAGTATTGATAATATCACACGAGTCAGGAATAATTTTTTGGGCAGCCTGTAATACCCTTTTTGATGATCGGTAATTCTCTTTCAACTCAATTATTTCAGGTTGAAAATCTTCAACAAACATTTTAGTCATATATTCAGATGATGAACCGTTAAAAGCGAATATCGACTGATTTGGGTCACCAACCATCATAACATTCCGATGTTCATCAATTGTTACTGAGCGTAGCAGTTGATATTGCGCATAGTTCAAGTCTTGTGCTTCATCGATACAGATATATTCATAAGTTCTTCTATATAAAGCAGCAATCTTGGGATTAGCAATAAAGAGATTATAGGTTAACGATACAAGGTCATCAAAATCTATAGCATTTTGTGAATTTAGGATGTCCTGATATGTCGTATAAAGTAATACTATGTCTTCATTATCGCTTTCCTTTAAAAGTTCATCCTCAGATAAAAGCTTTCGTTTTACTTCTGAAATAAAATTTAAAGCTCTATAGCGGAAATCTCTTTGTTGTTTGGGATTCTGTTTAACATATTCAGAATAATATGAAGGGGTCTTTTCTATTGCCTGTTCTATAAGTTCTAATCTATCTGACTCATCTTCAAAAATATGAGGGATATTGGTAAATCCAATTACTTGCCCATGGTTTTCCAGCACCTGTTGGCAGAAGCCATGAAAGGTTCCAATAAACAGACGGTTTTTAATATCGGCAAGGTTACTAAGTCGTTCTTTCATCTCCTCGCCAGCCTTATTGGTAAATGTAATAGCAAGTATTTTCCGTTTTGTTGTGTCGAGAAGTCTTTTTATCCTTTCCGTAAGCACTCTTGTTTTACCACTGCCGGCACTTGCTTTGACAAGGATTGCGCCTTGTCCGAAATCAACGATTTCTTGTTGCTTTGGGGATAGCACTATTTTACTCATCAGAATACCTCCTTTCCAAGAGGCTCTTTATCTTTTCGAACAGCTTCGTTATTTTTGGTGGCAAAGGTTTGTTGCTTTTTATTATGACTTCTGCTATCACAGACCCGTATTGCGTGTTTGAAGCAGTAATGATTTCACATAGCTTTTTACCATCATAAGAGGCAATTTCTTTTTTCTTAGCTTCCACATGTTGTGGATTGTGGCATTTTGGGATTTCCATATTGATGACTGATTTTCTTACTTCTTCCTCATATCCATCAGAAATCAATTGTTTTTCAAAATTATTTCCGTCAGTAAGAAAAATGACTACATCATCCACTTCTGACTTATTGGAATTACAATCAGCAAACTGTTTCTTGACGCTTGATTTTACATCTTTTTCTGCATCACTAAAAATAAACCACGGGATTTTTAAAGCTTCCGCCACTCGTAAAAATGGCAGATAGTGCCCGTAACCGCCGACACCAACAAAATCAATTCCCATTTCCACGGATGTTTTCTTGAAATAATGTTCAGCAAAAATTGGCAAAGCTTGTTCTTCTGTTTCTCCTTCAGAAAAAACTATTACCTTTGAAAAGAATAATTCACCCCTTGTATTAATGACATGTCTTTTAATTCTTCTTACATCTTCGAGTTTTAATTCCAGAGTATTAATTGCACCACAAGCAACAGACGTATCATCTTTATAAAAGTTTCTGAGTTGGGATAATTCAGCAGATGCGGCAATATAAGGAGAATGTGTTGATATAAATATTTGTCCTTTTATGTCTTCAATTTGACTATAAAGTTTTTTCTGTGCATTGGGGTGCAAATGTGTTTCCGGTTCTTCTATCGCCAATATGGGGAAAAACGGTGTCTGTTCTTTTTCAGCATTTTTATCTAATAGATTGATAAATGCCTTAAAGGTAAGCAAGGACGACCAACTGCGGGTGCCCATGCCATGATACTCCATCGAGAAACTGTCCTTTTTGTCACTGTAGTAAATGGATAAACCTTTGTTTAAATCTCTTATTTTTTTGGTAAATGGCGTAATTTCTACACCTTCGCTTGATGTATCCATTGCTGAATCTAATTCTTTTAGAGTAGTTTTAATATTTGAAAGAATAGAACTGCTACTAACAGCTTGTTCGTTTAGCTCCTTTATCTGTTGCTCAATTTCTTTCACATCTTTTTTTGAATATTCTATTTTTGAAATCATTTTTCCAAGATATGAATTTCTTACTTTCATATCTTCAAGTATATCCCTTTGCGCATCCATGTAGAAAAACGGAACTTCCTCATAATTAAAAGATTTTTCCTTACCATTTTCAGCTTGATGCCAAAACACATCGCTTCCATTTGCAAAAGGTGGCCAATCCGGCAAGATATATTGTTTTGTCTTATAGTTAGCGTTAAGCTTATCATAAGTTATGATGGTACGAAGAGGAACAAAAGCTTTACTTTCTGTATCAATCTTTATTCTATCTTCAGTAAAAAGGACTTCCCAGTTTTCACTAAAATCATTAGAGATTTTCCCCTCTTTATCCACTGGTACTATTTTGATATCAACAATAATTTTATCTGAACTGTTGTTGCCTGAGATATAAAAATCATCCTGAGTTATGAACTGCCTATTACCCAAAGCAATTTGTATTGCCTTTAAGAATGATGTTTTCCCCGAATTATTCATCCCTGTTAAAACAGTTACTTGTTCAAGTTTAACTTCTACGTTCTGTAAGCCACGTAATCCTGCCACTCTAATAGTTTCAACTAAAATACTCATATTGTCTCCATTAAACGACACTCACCTCCCCGCTCATCAGCTTGGGCAACAGCGTATCACGCAGGCGGGTAAGGATGCGTATTTGCTCGCAGTTTATTAGCATTTTTTCAAAATAAGGTTTTATCCTTCCTTCAAATAATTGTATTTTAAATTCTGTCGGAATATTAATTTTATGCTCTTTGAATGTATTGGTTGTGATAGTATCGAATACGCTGCCGTATGCTGCTGTTTGAAGTTTTTCTACGGAGATTGCTATTAATGACTCTGTTGATTAACCCCTATAATTGGGAAAAAGACGAACACAGCAGTTTTGACGTTTGAAAAGCTAAAATGAAGCGATTTTC
>JAJTYX010000188.1:0-4653 GCA_021462865.1 Gammaproteobacteria bacterium
GACCGCGGGCTTGGGAGCGGCGGCCGCGGGTTTGGGGGCGGCGGCGGGGCCGGGTGCCGCGGCCGCAGCGCCGCCGAGCGAGGTGCCGTCCACGATGATGGGCGAGCCGCACCGCTTACACGCGATCCGCACCTTGCGGCCTCGGACTTTGTCGTCGGGGACGGCGAATCGCGCCGGGCAGCTCGTGCAGGAAACTTCCATCGATGGAGGCGAGTCGAGCCTATGCCAGGCGCCCGGGCGACGCCAGCCCATACCGCGGCATTGCGTGCGGCCTTGGCGCGGGCGTGTTGTCCGTGGTTTTGTCGAGTCTCATGACGCTGTGGCACCTGAGCAGAGCCATCGCGGAAACGGCCTGGATCTCCGTTCCGACGGTCGTCGAAGGCGCGCTGGGACGGCTCACGCCGGAGACCTGTGATCGGCGTCTCGATTCTTGGTCACGCCGATTGCTCGAGCACGCACAGATCGAGGTCACGACCCATGGGCTCGAGAACGCGCCCGCGGGAGAGAGCTTCGTGATCATGAGCAACCACCAGTCGCTCTACGACATCCCGGTGCTGTTCCAGTCGCTCGAGCGGCGGCTGCGCATGGTGGCGAAGACGGAGCTGTTTCGGATCCCGGTTTGGTCCACCGCGATGCGCGCCGCGGGCTTCGTCGAGGTGGATCGCCAGAACCGCGAGCGGGCCATCGCCAGCCTGAACCGCGCGAAGCGCGCGCTGGCCGAAGGCACCAGCATCTGGATCGCGCCGGAAGGCACCCGCAGCGACACCGGCAAGCTCGGCCCGTTCAAGAAGGGCGGCTTCCATCTGGCCCTCGACACCGGTGCGCGCATCCTGCCCGTCACCGTGCTCGGCACCCGACAGGTGCTGGTGGCGCGAGGCGGGACGGTGAATCCGGGCGCGCGTGTGACGGTGACCGTGAGCGCTCCCATCGACGCCGAGCACTACGGCGAGGAGCGCAAGGAAGAGCTCATCGCGGCAGTGCGCGCGGCCATCGCGCAGCACATGCCGGAAGAGCTCAGATGACTGTCCCTAGTTCGCGCTCCGCTGGCGGCAGCAAGCGCCACGCGACCCGTCCGTTCGGTGGAAACGGCCGGCGCCGGCCCACCCCGTCGGGTATCGCGAAGCGCGTCCGGCCGGCCTTCGCACTCACGCCTCACTTTCGGATCGAGATCTGATCATGACCAGACTGTTCAAGTGATCCCGGGGCTCGGCTGACCGCCGAGCGGCGCGAATCGAGCCGCTCGGTCGCACACCGAACTAGGGACACCCCCTTAGACCGTGAGCGCCGCGAACTCCGGGCCGGCGGGGATGCTCATCAGCTCCTTGAGCAGGAGCGGCACCTCGTGGTGCTCGTAGAGCAGGTGGTAGACGGCCGCGACGATGGGCAGGTCGATGCGCTTCTTCCTGGCGAAGTCGTGGGCGGCTTTCGCCATCTTCACGCCTTCGGCCACCATGCGCATGTCGCGCTGGATGTCCTCCAGCTTCTCGCCCCGGGCGAGCCGGGCGCCCACTTGGTGGTTGCGTGAGAGCGGCGACGAGCAGGTCGCGATCAGATCGCCCATGCCGGCCATGCCGCCGAAGGTCATCACCTCCGCGCCCATGGCCACGCCGAAACGCGCCATCTCCGACAGGCCACGGGTCAGGAGCAGCGCTTTGGTGTTGTCCCCGAGCCCGAGGCCGGCGGCCACGCCGGCGGCCAACGCGATGATGTTCTTGAAGCCGCCGCCGATCTCCGCGCCGACGACGTCGCGGCCCTGATAGACGCGGAAGTAGTCGTTGTGCAGCGCAGCGTGGGTGCGCGTGAACACCTCGTCGTAGCGGCTGGCGACCAGCGTGCCCGTGGGCTGCCGCGCCGCCAGCTCCTTGGCCAGGTTGGGGCCGCTGATCACGCCGATCTTCCTGAGGCACGTCTCCTCGCGCAGCACCTCGCTCATGCGCTTGAAGCTGCCTTGCTCGATGCCCTTGGTGGCGTGAACGACCACGTGCTCGCCGTTCAGGTGATTTCCGAGCTCCCGCGCGGTCTCGCGCATGGTGTGCGACGGTACCACGGCGATCAGGAGCGACGCGCTCTGGCAGATGTGCTTCAGGTCGTGCGTTGCCTCGACGCTCTCGGGCAGGGTGAAGCCGGGCAGATACGCGGAGTTCTGGCGAGTTTCGTTGATCTCGCGGCACAGCTCCTCGCGCCGCGCCCAGAGCAGGGTGCGTTTGCCGTTCTCGCCGAGCACCTTGGCCAGCGTGGTGCCCCAGTTACCGGCGCCGATCACGCCGATACAGCTGTCGGTCGTCATGCTGCGGCTCCCTCGGCACCGGCCGTTGCGCTCGGCCCGAGCCGCGAGCGCGAGAGGTCGTAGCCGCGCAGGCGGTTGCCGTAATAGAGCAAGAGGTTGCGATCCTCGTGGAAGACCCGCTCGCCGCGGCGTACCGCGGCGGGATGCGCGTGGTAGCTGCCATAGGCGCGCAGCGCGTCGTCCACGACGAGCTCGGGGTCTCGGGAGAGCTCGTCCGCGAGCCGCGGGCCGCGCGGCGAGCGCCGGAGCGCGTCGATCACCCGCTCGGTCTCCCGCGCGAGGTCGGCCCGGGTGACGCTCGGGGATCTGCCGCCGGTCCTGAGCAGGCGGTAGAGGTCCATCTCGGGGTTGTCCCGCTGCAGCATGTCGAGCAGCGCGTACCCGACCACGTGGGTGCTCATCGCGACGTTGTCGCGCAGGAACTCCCGAGCGATGGCCGCGCTGAGCTCGTTCGTGTACTCCTCGTCGCGCTGGTGGTCGTGGACCGGCTCGCCGGCGTCGCTCACGTAGGAAGCCGCGTCGACCAGCCGGCCGCGGGGGTCGAGGCTCCGGCCGTCCTCGTCCACGTAGTTGCCGACGAAGTCCAGGGGCCGGCTGAAGGTGATCACCACGCGGCTGTCGAGCGACACCAGGTTCGACATGAAGTTCAGCACCTGGCGCGGTCGGCTGAACTCGTCGTCCTCGATGATGTAGCGGTTCTTCCCGACCTCCTTCAGGTGGTCGTCGATCAGTGTCTCCGCCTCGAGCCCCAGCTTGTAGGAGATGGTGCAGGGGACGACGTACAAATTGGGCTTGTCGCGGTTGCTCTGGAGGTTGCCGACGTAGGCGCGCACGGCCGTCCCGAGCAGGCCGCGCTTGAGCTTCTGCTCCACGGCGCCGCTGCGCGAGCGCGTGCCGCCGGGGAAGAAGAGGTTGTTGTAGTCGAGCTCGAGCGCGACGGTGGCGAACTCCTTCAGCACGTCCTTGTAGAGCGCGGCGGTCTTCTTGCGGTCCACGCGGTAGGCGCCGAGGTTGTTCATGAAGAACGACGTCACCGGGTTGTTGAACAGGTTCAGCCCCGCGCCGTAGAGCAGCGGAGGCAAGCCCATCAAGTGGACGGCGTAGCCCAGCACGATGCTGTCCAGATGGGACGAGTGCGTGGGGACTACGACCAGCGTGCCCTTGTCGAGGAGCTTGCGCACGTGATCGACCGAGCCCTGGATCTGCACGTGATCGGACAGCCCGTGTCGGAGCGAGCCCAGCGAGCTCAGCTTGCGCGGCGACATCGCCGTCAAGAGCACGCTCAGGCCGGTGGGCACGACGGTGGTGGACAACCTGTAGACGCGGTCGTCGAAGTTGCCGACGATCTCCGAGGCGAAACGCAGCGCGATTTGGTCGAGCATCTCCCGGAGATCCCGCGCCGAGGCGTGGCGCAGCCGACGCTGCACCTTCTGGTAGAAGGCGTGGTCGGCGGCGACTCGCGGATCGCCGCCGCGCTCGCGCTCGAGCCGGCGGCGTTCGTGGTAGAGCGTGTCGTTGACCAAGGCTTCGAGGCCCACCTCTTCGGGCGGACGCAGCGTTGCCACGTGCCGATCGACGACACGCGTGGCAGCTTCGATGCGGGCGCGCTCGCGGTGCTCGGGTCGCATGGGAGGCCGAGCCTACAACGCCCGCGGGCGGCCGGGGACACCTGTGCCGTCACCGCCGACGGAAAAGTGTGCTCTAGTTCGGGCCGTGTCGAAGCCCGAGCTCGAGCCCGAAGACGCCAGCGACCGAGCGCCGCGAGATCCCGACGCCTCAGCCGCGAAGCCGGTGACCCGTCGCGCCCCGCCGTCCCGGTTGCCGGCGAAGGAGTCGGTGGCCCGACCCCCGTGGGTGCCGTTCGCGCTCGGCCTGCTGGTCGGCGCATTGGCGGGACTGTCCACCTGGGCGCTCGCACCTGCCGCGCCGAAGAGCCTGAACCAGGCGCTCGCCGCCCGCTGCGACAAGGGCGACAAGCTCGCCTGCCGGCAGCTCGGGCTCTCGCACCAAGTCGGCCTCGAGGCCGCGCGCGACGCCAAGCTCGCGGCCGAGCTGTTCGAACGCGCCTGCAACGCCGACGACGCGCCCGCGTGCCTGCACCTCGCCAAGCTGCTGGAGGCGGGGCAGGGCGGCAAGCTGGATGCGGCTCGCGTGCTCGGCCTGTACGAGCGGGCCTGCCAGGGCTCCGAAGGCGAAGCCTGTGCGACCCTAGGCAAGCGTCACGAAAAGGGGCGCGGCGTCCCGAAGGACCCGGCGAAGGCAGTCGAGCTCTTCCAGAAAGGGCAAAAAACCGAACCTGGCATTGAAGAGATACAGGATGTTGTAGAGAAGGTGCTCATTGAAACAGGACATGCCAAAACGGCTAA
>JAJTYX010000189.1:0-1357 GCA_021462865.1 Gammaproteobacteria bacterium
CCAGGTGATGTACTACCGCGAGGACAAGGCCGGCCAGATCCTGCAGGAGGGCATCAACGAGGCCGGCGGCATGTGCAGCTGGATGGCGGCGGCGACCTCGTACTCGACGAACAACCGCATCATGGTGCCGTTCTACGTCTACTACTCGATGTTCGGTTTCCAGCGCTTCGGCGACCTCGCCTGGGCCGCGGGCGACCTGCAGGCGCGCGGCTTCCTGCTCGGCGGCACGAGCGGGCGCACCACGCTCAACGGCGAGGGCCTGCAGCACGAGGACGGTCACAGCCATGTGCTGGCCGGCAACATCCCCAACTGCGTGAGTTACGACCCGAGCTTCGCCCACGAGGTGGGCGTGATCCTGCACCACGGCCTGAAGTGCATGGTCGAGCGCCAGGAGAACGTCTACTACTACATCACGCTGCTCAACGAGAACTACGCGATGCCCGGGCTCGTGCCGGGCACCGAGGCGCAGATCCTCAAGGGCATGTACCTGCTGCAGGAAGCGCCCAAGAAGACGCCGCGCGTGAACCTGTTGGGCAGCGGGACGATCCTGCGCGAGTGCATCGCGGCGCGCCTGCTGCTCGACGCGGACTGGGGCGTGGCTGCCAACGTCTGGAGCTGTCCGAGCTTCAACGAGCTGGCGCGTGACGGCGCCGATGCCGAGCGCTGGAACATGCTGCATCCGCTGGCCGAGCCGCGCCTGCCCTACGTCGCGCAGCAGCTCGCGCCGCACGCCGGCCCGGTGGTGGCCAGCACCGACTACGTGCGCAACTACGTCGAGCAGATCCGCGCCTACATCCCCAAGGGCCGCGCCTTCAAGGTGCTGGGCACCGACGGCTTCGGGCGCAGCGATTTCCGCCCCCGCCTGCGCGAGCATTTCGAGGTCAACCGCCATTACATCGTCGTGGCGGCGCTCAAGGCGCTGGCCGACGAGGGCAGCGTGCCGCGCGCGCTGGTGGCCGACGCGATCGCCAAGTACGGCGTCGACGCCGACAAGCCCAACCCGCTGCACGCATAACCAGAGCAAGACGGAGGCAAGCCCATGGCCCTGGTGCAAGTGAAGGTGCCCGACATCGGCGACTTCGAGGAAGTCCAAGTCATCGAGATCCTCGTCAAGCCCGGCGACCGCGTGGCACGCGAGCAGTCGCTCGTGACCGTGGAGTCCGACAAGGCGTCGATGGAGATTCCCTGTTCGCAAGCCGGCGTGGTGCGCGAGCTCGCGGTGGCGCTGGGCAGCAAGGTGAGCGAGGGCAGCGTGCTGCTGCTGCTCGACGCCGAGGGCGAGGCCGGCGCCCCGGCGGCTGTGCCGGCTGCCGCGGCTGTGCCGGCCGCACCGGCCGCACCGGCCGCACCGGCCGCA
>JAJTYX010000019.1:0-1300 GCA_021462865.1 Gammaproteobacteria bacterium
TACACTCTTAAAATCAGGACGCGGACGAGCGCTGAAAACGCGGATTCAAGGCATTGTTTCGGGCGTTTTGCCAAAAAAATCTGCGTTGCGTTTTCCGCGTCCTAAAAACAAAGTGTAAGGGAATCAATTTGCGGTGCGAAGCGCGCCATGGTACAGTACAGAACACATTTCCAAAATAGTCGAGGGCAGCATGAAATCAATCTGTGTATTTTGCGGGTCTTCGGACGCCGTTGCCGATGAATATAAAAAAGCGGCGTTCCAGACGGGCGCGGTTCTCGCGCGAAATGGGATTCGGCTGATCTACGGCGGCGGGAAGACAGGGTTGATGGGACAGGTGGCGGACGGGTCTCTATCGGCGGGCGGCGAGACGGTCGGAATCACCATCCCTTCCATGAATACCGTCGCGCTGGGGCATACATCCCTCACCCGCCTGGAGACCGTCCCTGATATGCACGCGCGCAAAGCCCGGATGCACGAACTGTCCGACGGTTATATTGCCCTGCCCGGCGGCTTTGGCACGCTGGACGAACTTTTCGAGACCATCGCCTGGGCGCAAACCGGGGCGCACGAAAAACCCGTCGGGCTGCTGAATACAAAGAATTACTATGCCCCGCTGCTCGCCGTCATGGATCATGCCGTGGCGGAGGGATTTGTCTTTCCAGAACACCGCCGGGCTATAGCGCTTGAAACCGACCCGCTGAAATTACTGGAATCCATGCGCGATTACGAACACCCCCGCGAGGCGGTCAGGCGATGGATGAAGGAGGAATAAGACGATTGGCGATTTTCGTCTCGCCCGTCCCAATTACGGATTACGCATCGCGAAGCGCGCTTCACGGCAGGGTCAAAATGATCGGGTCGCCTTTGGTGACGATGACCGTATGCTCGAATTGGGCGGCAATTGTGTTGTCAACGGTCTTCAATGACCAGCCGTCCGACTTTTCGACGACGCGTCCCTTCCCTGTGGTGAGAAACGGCTCGATGGCGAGGACCAATCCGTTATCCATGATGCGGCGGTCGTCGGGTTTGTGAAAATTGTAGACGGAGGCGGGCTTGTCGTGCAGTTGACGTCCTATGCCGTGTCCGGTCAGATCGAAGATCGGGTTGTAGCCGTGTTTCGCGGCTTCCTGCTGAACCGTCTTGCCGATCAGATTCAGCGGTTTGCCCGCGCGGACGACGGTCAACACCTTGTCCAACGCGGCTTTGGCGGTCGCCAGCAATTTATCATATTCCGGTTTGGATTTACCCACCGCCATCGAAGCGCCGGTGTCGCTGAAATAACCGCCCAATTCGGCGGAGA
>JAJTYX010000190.1:0-1318 GCA_021462865.1 Gammaproteobacteria bacterium
AGGGATGTCGTAGGTGATTTCCTCCGGGCCGAGCTTGGTGTCGCGCGCCTCGATCTCGTGCTTCTCGATGTGGATGCTGGTGAACTTATCCTCGCGCAGCAGCGCCTCGCTGATGAGCAGCGCGTCCTCGTAGTTGCCGCCATCCCACGACAGGAAAGCGCCCAGCACGTCGTGCCCCAGCGCCAGGTTGCCGTGGTCGGTCGAGGAGCTGTCGGCGATCACCTGCCCCTTGTAGATCATCTGCCCCTTGAACACGACCGGGCGCTGGTCAATGCAGGTGGACTGGTTGGAGCGGTTAAACTTGCGCAGGCGGTAGACACGTTCCTCGCCCTGCGGGTTGCGCACCACAATGCAGTCGCCCTGCACGCTGATCACTTCGCCGTCGGTGTCGGCCACCAGCACCTGCCCGCTGTCGTAGGCGGCCTGCCCCTCCATGCCCGTGCTGACCACCGGCACATCCGGCTTGAGCAGCGGCACGGCCTGGCGCTGCATGTTCGACCCCATCAGGGCGCGGTTGGCGTCGTCGTGCTCCAGGAAGGGGATGAGCGCGGCGCTGATGCCGACGATCTGGCGCGGGGCCACGTCCATATAGTCAATGTGCGGCGCCGGCACTACGTCGAATTTCTGGTTGTAGCGGGCGGCGATGCGCCGGTTGACAAACTGCTTCAGGTCGTCAAGCTGGGCGTTGGCCTGCGCGATGACGAAGTTGTCTTCCTGGTCCGCCGACAGATAGACGATGGTCGAGCTGACGAACGGCACCACCGGCACGCTCTCGACGCCGGCCTTGGCCAGCTTGCGCGCCAGTTCGCGGTCAATCACCGTGCCTTCTTCGGCCAGCACCTTGTCCTTGGCGTCCAGCACGTCGTCGCGGACCGTGTGGCCGATAATCTCGTCGTCGGTCGGCGGCAGGAACTTGATGACCTCGCGGTACGGCGTCTCCACAAAGCCGTACTCGTTGACGCGGCCGTAGCTCGCCAGGCGGCCAATCAGGCCGATGTTCGGGCCTTCCGGCGTCTCGATCGGGCAGATGCGGCCGTAGTGGCTGTGATGCACGTCGCGCACGTCGAAGCCGGCGCGCTCGCGGCGCAGGCCGCCGGGGCCGAGCGCCGAAAGGGTGCGCTTGTGCGTCAGCTCTGCCAGCGGGTTGGTCTGCTCCATGAACTGTGAAAGCTGCGACGACCCGAAAAACTCGCGGATGGCGGCCACGATCGGGCGGATGTTGATGAGCGCCACCGGCGTCAGGTTGTCCGACTCGCGGATAGACATGCGCTCTTTCACCACGCGCTCGGTGCGGCGCAGGCCGATGCGCAGCTTGTTC
>JAJTYX010000191.1:0-2659 GCA_021462865.1 Gammaproteobacteria bacterium
ATTTGCCTCTATCCCAGATTGCGGAATTTTTCCATGGGCTTGGGAGGTGGCTGGTGATCGAGTTCGTGCCGAAATCGGATTCGCAGGCGCAGAAACTGCTCGCTTCGCGCGAGGATATTTTCGAAGAATACCATCCCGAGGGCTTTGAACGGGAATTCGCCGGAAAATTTTCGATCGAGGATAAAATAGACATCCCCGGCGCCAGCAGGCGGTTGTATCTCATGAAGGGCAAACCCTGATCGTCCCGGTTGGATGATTGCCCAAAAGTCCGTTGGAAAGCCCGGCGGACTTTTGCGTTATTTGGCGGTAATTTGGGGGCTTCCCGGTTTTTCGCGGCGCGAAACGCAACACCCCGGCGGACATTCGGGATGTCGCTTTGTTTTTTTAAGAAGAGATCAATCCGGCGGGAATATCGTCTTTGCCCGCGTGTATAATTTGCCTGTGATGACTTTGAAGGAACCCCGCCCATGAAAGTAGCGATCCTGGCGGGCGGTTTGGGCCCCCGCCTGTCGGAAGAAACCGTGCTAAAGCCCAAACCGATGGTCGAGGTGGGCGGGATGCCGATTCTGTGGCATATCATGAAAATCTATAGCGCGTATGGGTTCAACGAATTTGTGGTGGCTCTGGGATATAAAGGCGAGGCGATCAAGGATTACTTCTTGAATTACCACCTGATGTCGAGGAGTCTCACGATCAAGACCCGGACGGGGGAGGTGGATCCGCATCGCATGGCTGGGGAAGACTGGACGGTTCACCTGCTGGATACGGGGCTGGAGACGAACACGGGCGGGCGGGTAAAGCGCCTGGCGGAATTCATCGGCGACCAGCCCTTCATGCTGACTTATGGCGACGGCGTCGGCAACATTGACGTTCCGGCGCTGGTGGATTTTCACCGACAACAGGGCAGGCTCGCCACGCTTACGGCAGTGCGTCCGCCCGCGCGCTTCGGTCAGATGATTCTAGAGGGCTCGCAGGTGGTGGAGTTCAAGGAAAAACCGCAAATTGGCGAGGGTTGGATAAACGGCGGTTTTTTTGTGCTGCAACCCGGCATCGCAGATTACATCGAGGGCGACCATACATTTTGGGAATTCGAATCTTTGGAGAAAATCGCCGCCGCCGGCGGTTTGAGCGCCTATCAACACCAAGGGTTTTGGCAGTCCATGGATACGCAGCGCGACGTCCACTTGCTCAACAGGCTTTGGCAGGAAGGGAAGGCGCCTTGGAAAATCTGGTGAACCGGGCATTTTGGCTGGATCGCCCGACCTTTGTGACCGGCGGAACGGGATTGGTCGGATCGTGGCTCGTAAAACGCCTAGTAAAAAGCGGAGCAGATGTAGTCTGCCTGGTAAGAGATTGGATTCCGCAAAGCGAACTCGTCCGAAGCGGGCTGATCGAAAAAGTCAAAGTCGTTCGCGGCGATGTGCGCGACCGCGAAGTCCTCGAGCGCGCGCTCGGCGAATATGAGATTGATACGGTAATTCATCTTGCGGCTCAAACAATTGTCACCATCGCCAACCGCAACCCGCTTTCCACCTTCGAGACCAATATCGCCGGGACGTGGAACTTGCTGGAAGCCGCCCGCCGCAGCCCGAAAGTGAAGCAACTGGTCATGGCCTCCTCCGACAAGGCGTATGGCGATCAGGAAACCCTGCCCTACGACGAAAAGACCCCGCTACAGGGACAGCACCCGTATGACGTGAGCAAATCGGCGGCGGATTTGATCGCCTCCGCATACGCCAAAAGCTACGACCTGCCGGTAATCGTTACCCGCTGCGGCAATTTCTACGGCGGCGGCGATCTAAACTGGAACCGCATCATTCCAGGCACCATCCGTTCGATCCTGCGCGGACAACGTCCCGTGATCCGTTCGGACGGGCAATACATTCGCGACTACTTCTATGTGGAAGACGGCGCGGCGGCATACATGCTTCTGGCGGAACAACTTGCCGCGAACCGCTCGCTTGTGGGGGAGTCTTTCAATTTTTCGAACGAAATCCAGGTAACTGTGTCGGAGATCGTTGAAAAGATCTGTCGTCTGATGAACTCGGACCTTGAACCTGAGATCCTCAATGAAACGTCGAATGAGATCCGCCGCCAATACCTGAGCGCCGGGAAGGCTCGTCGTCTGTTGAATTGGAAGCCGCTTTTCAATCTGGATGAAGCGTTGAAATTAACGATTGACTGGTATAAGGATTTCTTGGGCAATGAGTGAGCGCTCCGACGAACTGCGCGCGAAGATTCTGGCGCTGACCGCCGAGTACGCCGCGGAAGAATTCCCGGCGGGAAAATTCATCCCCGGCGAAACCGCCGTCCCCGTGGCGGGGCGCGTGTTCGACGCCGCCGACGTGCAATCGTTGGTCGACTCCGGGCTTGATTTCTGGCTGACCGAGGGGCGTTTCGCGCGACAATTCGAAAAGGCGTTCGCGCGTTTTTTCAACATGCGCCATGCCATCCTGACGAACTCGGGTTCTTCCGCGAATTTGCTGGCGCTGAGCTGCCTGACCTCGCCGCTGTTGAAGGAAAGACGACTGCAACCCGGCGACGAAGTCGTCACGGTCGCGGCGGGCTTCCCGACGACGGTCAACCCCATATTTCAAAACGGGCTGATACCGGTCTTTCTCGACGTGGACATTCCAACCTACAACATTGACGCGGCGCA
>JAJTYX010000192.1:0-2586 GCA_021462865.1 Gammaproteobacteria bacterium
GCCAGACTCGAAGCAAAAGGATATTCATCAGCCGACGTCGCATCCTTCCTCTCCCGGCCTGACGCCGTCCTGCTCGAGGGCCGTTTGTTATATCCGCGCATGTATTGGAAAGGGGAGGGGCTGACTTCGACAAACCCCTGGCCCGCATACGCCGCAATGGATTTTCCGCGCATCGGATTTATCCTGATCAATTCCGGCCATCAGAACCTGGTCTTTCCCACAAAAGAATTGCTTGATTTTAAACAAGGCGCGGATGCGACTGTTTTGGCTTGCTCGGATAACGATCTCCTCACCGTCCGCGTAATTGCATTCGACAACACATCGTATCAATCCGCGCCCCTCTCAGAACCCTGTCCATAAACCATCTGCCGCCTGCCTTCTGCCTTTGTTCTCCACTTTCCCCTTTCTTCTTTCATCCCCCCAATCTCCAATCACCAATCACCCCCATGCCCCGCCTCTCGACCCTCCTCCTCGCCTGGTACAAATCGCAAAAACGCGCCCTCCCCTGGCGCGATCATCCCGATCCGTATGCGGTTTGGGTTTCCGAGATCATGTGCCAGCAAACGCGGGTGGAGACGGTCGTTCCCTACTTTGAAAAATGGATGAAGCAATTTCCCAGCGTGAAGGCTTTGGCGTCGGCGTCTGAGCGGGATGTTCTCGCGGTATGGGAAGGTCTCGGCTATTACAGCCGCGCGCGAAATCTGCGCAGAGCCGCGAAGATCGTCGTTGAAAAATTCGGCGGTAGACTGCCGTCGAATCTGGAGGACTTGCGAAGCCTGCCGGGGATCGGGCGATATACGGTTGGCGCAATCGCTTCGCTGGCTCTCAAGATGGACGCGCCAACGTTGGATGGAAACATCCGGCGCGTGTTCTCGCGTCTATTCGACGTGAAGGAATATGCCGATTCGCCTGGCGGTGAAAAAATTCTATGGGCTCTGGCTGGAGAAAATTTGCCGAAGGGCAGGGCGGGCGATTACAACCAGGCGTTGATGGATCTGGGCGCGATGGTCTGCCTGCCGAAGAATCCGCGTTGTTCGACCTGCCCATTGAAGAATCTTTGCAAGGCGCAGAGGAGCGGAACGCAGGAAATGCGCCCGACGATGAAGCCGAAGAAGCGGATACCGACCTACGTCCACGCGGCGGCGGTGATCGTGGAGGGGGGGAGGGGGTTGCTCAGTCAACGCCCGACGGATGGGTTATTGGGCGGGATGTGGGAGTTCCCAAACGCGAGAATAGATGGCGACCCGGCCAGGGAGTTGGTCAAAGCCTTGAGAGGCTCAACCCGGCTCAAGGTTCGCGTTGAAGCGCGAGGTGGACGTTCTCAAGCGTCCGCGCATGAAAAGCGGGAGTTAGGAACTGTATCTCGTGCGTATAGCCATTTTAGGGTGGTGGTGCATCCGTTTTGGTGCGAGAAAGTTGAAATCCCCAAAGATAAGAATCTTAAATGGGTTAAGTTAAAAGATTTGGAGAATTATCCGATGGGGAAGGTGGATCGGCAGATTGCCCGCCAAATAAAGTGACTGTCACCTGCGAGGATACTGTTGGCGAACCCAGCAGAGTTGCGAGCCGACGGGTTTTCGTGGGTGGCTGCCGCTTGCGCGACTTTTACACAAGCGCTTCAAGCTTTTGGTTATGGTTAGTGAGAAAAGCATGATGAATGACGTATCTCACTGGAAACCTCGCAAGGTTGGATGTAAAATAAGGTTGAAACCGCTTGCGAAAGGAGCGCGACCCATGAACGACAAACGACTCGACTCGCTTCTGGAAAAAGTCCATGCCGAGCTCCAAAATGTGGAACGGGTGGACGAGGACAGTCTCGAACTGTTGCGCGACCTGGAAAAGGACGTGCAGTCTTTGTTGAAAAAAGCCGAGGGGCTTGAAACCCCGTCCATCCTCGAAAGGATGCAGAAGGCGGCTGAAAGGTTCGGGGTTGAGCATCCCGTTCTGACTTCCATGTTGAGCGAGGCGGCTTCCATCCTGAGCAACGCCGGAATTTGATAATCGTTTTCGCCGCCATGCAAGTTTGGTTTCAGCGCCAAATGCGAAGGGCTTTCTTCGCGTCCTTTGCGGGCTTTGCGGTGAAATAAACGGCGGCGAAAATTCAGCCGGAATCCTTCACCAAAACGACACAATTCTTTGACGGGTTCTTTATCTCTCTGGTTTAGACTGGAAGCGTAAGAACAAAACGACGGTTCTTCCAGAACAAGGAGATAAACGATGAAAAAGACGATTTTGATCGCAGGTTTGGCTCTTGCCGCTGTATTCGCCGCGGCAGTCTGGGCTGGAGCGGCCTACGCCCAGGATGTCAACCCGCCTTACGGCGGCGGCATGATGCGAAACGGGCAGGGACCCCTTCACACCTTCATGGTGATTGAGTTCGCAAAGAAGCTCGACCTGAACGCGAACGACATCAATACCCGGCTCGCGGCTGGCGAAACGATGTACGACATCACCCTCTCTGCCGGTGTGAACGCCGAGGAGTTCCCCGCCCTCATGACGGAAGTCCGCGCGGCGGCTCTGGATGCGGCGGTGGCGGCGAACGCCATTACCGAAGAGCAGGCTGACTGGATGAAGTCTCACGGCTAC
>JAJTYX010000193.1:0-4715 GCA_021462865.1 Gammaproteobacteria bacterium
CAGTAGAACTCGGCGGTGCGCAGGAAGAGTTTGGTGCGCAGTTCCCAGCGCATGACCGAACCCCACTGCACGATCAACAGCGGCAGGTCGCGCCAGGACTTGACCCACTTGGCGTACATGTGTCCGATGATCGTCTCCGACGTGGGGCGCACGGCGAGTTTCTCTTCCAATTCCGATCCGCCGCCGTGCGTGACGACCGCCAGTTCCGGCGCAAAGCCTTCGACATGTTCCTTTTCTTTTTCAAAAAAAGACATCGGGATGAGCGTGGGGAACGCGGCGTTGACGTGACCGGTCTTCTTGAATTCCGCATCCAGCCACGAACAGATGTTTTCCCAAAGCGCCCAGCCGTACGGCTTGACCACCATGCATCCGCGCACGGGGGCGTAGTCTGCCAGGTCGGCGCGCACGACCAGCTGGTTGTACCATTCGGAAAAATCTTCTGCCCGGGTGGGAAGTTTGTCTTCTGCCATTTTTTTACTCCAGAAATTGGATGATTAGAGATTAGAGATTAGATGATTGGAGATTAGATGATTAGAGATTGGATGATTGGAGATTAGAGATTAGATGATTAGATGATTGGATGATTGGAGTTCAACAACAACATTACTCCTGACTACTCACTACTCTCTATTCACTACTCTCTACTCTCTCCACTGCACTTTTCACATCTTCCGCAAAGTATAACAAGGCGCGGTGTTCTGCCGGGGTGTAGGCGTCATGTTCGCCGAAGAACTGCTCGAAGGTGGAACGCCATCCGCGCCCGACCAGAATCAGCGGTTTGCGGGGCAGCGACTCGATGATCATCAGGTTCCACATCAGCGTGATTTCGGTCAATGTGCCGGGGCCGCCGGGGAGCGCGATTGCCGCGTCGCAGCCTTTGATCAACGCCATCAGACGGTCGGCAAGCGTTTGTCGTTTTCGCTCCTCTTTCACGAAAGCGTTCGCCCGCGAGCCGCGCCAGTCTTCGATATCCTGGCAGGTCACGCCGATGACGTGCCCGCCCGCCTCATGCGCCCCGCGCGAGACAGCCTCCATCGTGCCGTAGTAGCCGCCGGTGAGGACGCCATATCCGCGCCCGGCGAGGAGCGAGCCAAGCAATTGCGCTTCTTCGTACGCTGGAGAGCCTTGTTTCGGTTGCGCGCCGCCAAACACAGTAATGTTCATATCTTCTCCTGGTGGGAGAGATTGGCGATTGGTAATTGGTAATTTTTCAATCTCCAATCTCTATTCTCTATTCTCTATTCTTTACTCTTCCCAACTTCTTCCCTTGTTCACTTCGATCTTTCTCAACACCGCGTCTTCCAGATCAATGCCGGAGACCGAAGCCAGTTGCAAGAGATATAACAGCACATCCGCCAATTCGTGACCCAATTCTTCGCGGTCGTTGATCTCGTCTGTAAACTGAAAATGCTCCAAAATCTCAGCCGCTTCAATCGAAAGCGAGACCGCCAGGTTGCGCGGAGTCTGCGGGCGTTTGCTGTCCGCTTCGTACCAGCCCTTCGACCTTACCAGCGCGTGCATTTGCTCTGTCAATTCAGCGATCGTCAAGTTCTTATCGTCCATCGTCAATTGTCCATCGCCCAGCAAATAAAAACGGCTCGCCAAGTCTGGGAGCCGTTTGGGCGCAATGAAGCGAACCTAGCCAGACCTGGAGGATTTACACATTCTAGGGGACGGGTTCGGGGTCGCCAACATGCGCCGGATTATACCCAGATATTGTAAAATTGTCCCCGTCAGGTTATGGCGATCCAAATTCTGCAATGGGAGCGGCAAGATGGAAGCGGAGAAAATCTTAAGTTCAACCCTGCCTTCTCAAGCGCGCGTCGTGATCATCGGCGGCGGGGTGATCGGGTGCAGCGCCGCCTATCATCTGGCGAAACTCGGCTGGCGGGATGTCATCGTCCTCGAACGCAAACAACTGACCTCCGGCACAACCTGGCACGCGGCGGGACTCGTCGTCTGCGGCGGATTCGCCACCGAGACCATGCTGGAGCTGGCGCATTACACCCGCGAACTGTATCGCAATCTCGAAAAGGAAACAGGCGTATCCACAGGCTTCAAACCGGTCGGATACATTCAGTCCGCAAGTTCCGCCTCCCGTTTGCGGATGTTGCGCAAGAATGCCGCCTTCGCCCGTTCGATGGGCATCGAAGCGCATGAAATTTCTCCGGCGCAGTTTAAAGCCCTTTGGCCGCTGGCAGACCCGGGCGGAGTCAGCGCCGGGTTTTACTTCCCCGACGACGGGCGCGCCAACCCGGTGGATGTGACCATGTCTTTGGCGAAAGGCGCGCGGGATATGGGAGTCCGCTTCTTTGAGGGGGTTGAAGTTGTCTCCATCCAGAAGCGGAATGGCTGCGCTGTGGGCGTGACCACGACGAACGAAGAGGCGGTCCGGGCGGAGTATGTTATCAATTGCGCCGGGATGTGGGGGCGAAGAATCGGCAAACTGGCGGGCGTGGACGTCCCGTTGCAGGCGGCGGAGCATTATTATCTGTTGACCGAACCGATCGAGGGCGTTCATCCCAACCTGCCCATTTTGGAGGATGTGGATACCTATTCCTATTTCCGCGAAGAGGTGGGCGGGTTGATGCTCGGCTTGTTCGAGCCGGTTGCCAAACCCTGGGGCGCGGACGGCATCCCCGCCGACTTTGCCTTCGGCGAAATTCAACCGGATTGGGATCGCATGATGCCGTACATCGAAGCCGCGATGGAGCGCGTGCCGGTATTGAAGACAGCCGGGGTTCGCAAACTTTTCTGCGGACCCGAAAGCTTCACCGCCGATATGACCATGCTCGTCGGCGAGGCGCCGGAGTTGAAGAATTTCTACGTCGCCGCCGGGATGAACTCGCTGGGCATTTTATTGGGCGGCGGGGTCGGGCATACGCTCGCGCATTGGATCGTGGACGGCGTCCCGCCGCTGGATGTGGGCGAGATCAACATTGATCGGATGCTGCCGTATCAGAACAACCGGCGATATTTGAACGACCGCGTGGTCGAGATTTTGGGGATGATGTACAAGGAAACCTTCCCCAATTCGCAATTGCAAACGGCGCGCAATGTCCGCAAATCCATCCTGCATGAAAAACTGGCGCAGCGCGGCGCATTCTTCGCGTCGTCCGCCGGGTGGGAATATGCCGACTGGTTCGCGCCGGAAGGGAAGAAAGCCGAGGTCGAAAAATACGGTTGGGACAGGCAGAACTGGTTCGAGTACAACGCCGCCGAACATAAAGCCTGCCGCGAAGATGTCGTCCTGATGGATATGACAATGATGTCCAAGTTCCTTGTGCAGGGGCGCGATGCGTTGAAACTGCTCGACCGGATCTCAGTTAGCAATATCAATGTGCCGGTTGGCAAGGTCGTTTATACTGAGTGGTGCAATGTGCGCGGCGGTATTGAAGCCGATTTGACCGTGACGCGCACAGGCGAGGAATCCTTCATGGTCGTGTGTTCCGATCTGGCGCATCGCCATGTCGAAACGTGGATGAAGCGTCACATCCTGTCGGGGGAGCAGGTCTTCATCGTGGATATGACCTCAGCGTACGCGCTGATTAACGTTCAGGGACCGAAGTCGCGCGGGTTGTTGCAAAGAGTCTCCCATGCCGACTTGTCGAACGAGAGTTTTCCGTACATGTCCATGCGCGAGATTGACGTTCACTATGCGCGCGCGCTGGCGTTGCGCGTGACCTATCAGGGCGAACTGGGCTACGAACTTTACATCCCGACCGAATTCGCGCCGACGACCTTCGACGCCCTGCTCGAAGCGGGAAAAGACCTGGGCTTAAAACTTGCGGGGATGCAAACGCTCAACACGTTGCGAATCGAAAAGGGCTACCGCGATTACGGCCACGACATTGACTGCACCGATACCCCGCTCGAAGCCGGGTTGGGTTTTCTTGTGGATTTCAACAAGCCGGACTTCATCGGCAGGGAGGCGCTGATCAAACAAAAGGCGGAGGGTCCGCTCAGGAAGCGTTTTGTGCAACTGCGCCTGGATGACCCGGAACCGCTTTTGTATTACGGCGAGATGATCTATCGGAACGGCAAACGGGTCGGTTACGTTCGCTCGGGGGCGTATGGGTTCACAGTCGGCGGGGCGGCGGCTTTGTCCATCATCGAGGACGACGAGCCGATCACGGAGGAATATCTCAGGAGCGGCAGGTTTGAGATCGAGGTGAACAATCTCCTTTATTCGGCGAAGGCTTCATTGCGTCCGTTATACGACCCGAAGGGCGGACGGGTGAGGATGTGAGCGTACCGCAATCTTCAGATTGCGAGCGCGTGACACATCCCGCAAAATGTGCAATAATTCAACGCATCAAGGCGTTGTGTTCCAGTTCGATCAATTCAACATGGAGGCAGAAATGTACCGAATGTTTGGAAAGTCAGTCGTCCTTGTCCTACTGGCGGCGTTGGCATTGTCGGGCTGTCAGCCGAAGGACGCGCCCGCCCCCGAGTCTGAATCGAGCGGCATCGTCGTCGTCATCCCCGAAGACCCGCCGTCCTTCAACCCCATTGTGGCGGATACAGGTTACGACGCGCTGGTGATGGAATTGGCCATGCTGGGCTTGAGCGACATTGACGCGAACGGCAACGTCTTCCCCGAACTCGCCGCGGAACTGCCTTCGCTGGAAAACGGCGGCGTTGTTTTGGATGAAGACGCGGGGACAATGAGCGTGACCTGGAAGATGCGCGAGGACGTTCAATGGGCGGATGGG
>JAJTYX010000194.1:0-54333 GCA_021462865.1 Gammaproteobacteria bacterium
GGCGGCAACGCCGGATAGCACCCTGTAGGAGGCACTTCAGTGCCGACTGATTGTCGGGACTAAAGTCCCTCCTACACAGTCGCGACCAATTCTCAGGACGTTGCGGCGGTCGGGACTAAAGTCCCTCCTACACAGTCGCGACCACGTACCGCCCTAGCAAGGCCGGCTGAGGTACTTCCCGCGCGGCTTGCCGACGATCTTGCCACCGTCGAACACGATCTCGCCGCGCAGCACCGTCGTCTTGACGCGCCCGCTGAGCTCCATGCCCTCGAACGGCGTGTAACCCTGCTGCGATTCCGAATCCGCCGCGCGCACGGTCCAGGTTTCGTTCGGGTCGAGGATGGCGAGATCGGCATCCAGCCCCGGCTCGATGTCGCCCTTGCCGGGCAGCCCGAAACGGCGCGCCGGATTGAAGCTCGTCAACTTCGCCATCTGGTTGTAGGTCAGGCCCCGCTTGCGGCCCTCGCTCACCAGCGCGGCCAGCAGGTACTCCGTGCCGCCGAAGCCGGACTTCGCGAGCCAGATGTCCTTCGGCTTCTTCGGATCCACCTTCATCTCGTGCTTGCAGCAGGCGTGGTCGCTGCACACCCAGTCGAGGTTGCCCGCCACCAGGTTTTCCCAGAGGAACTCGACATCCGGCCGCGGCCGGATCGGCGGGGTGACCTTGGCGAGCGGGCCGCAGGGGGGATCGGTATCGAGCATCAGGTGGCCGATGGTCACCTCGCGACGGAAGTCGATGTGCGGGAACACCGCGGCCATCTGCAATGCCGCCACGACCGCCTTGCGCGACGTCAGGTGCAGCAGGTTGATGTTGGGCAGATCCGTTTCGTTGGCGAGATAGGCGGCAATGAAGATCGCCAGGCCCTCCGAATGCGGCGGCCGACCGGCGCTGTAGGCGTGCAGCCCCTTGAGCGCGCCCTCCTCCTCCACCATCTTCGTGTACGCGGCCATGATCTCGGCGGTCTCGCAGTGCAGGCTGAGCGAGATGTCATTGGCCAGCTCGGGATACTTGTCCATCGCCTTGCGCACGCCGCGCATCACGAACTCGAAGTGCGCGATGTCGTACTTCTCGTCCTTGCCGATCATCAGGAACTCAGACTGGTTCTGCGAGCGCCCATGCAGCCCGTGGCCGCCGTAGAACATGAAGATCTTGAATGACGTGACCCCGAACTCGCTCACCAGCGTGGGGATCTCGCGGATGTGCTGGCGGCTCATCGGAGCGAGGTGGTAGGCGTAGTCCACGTGGAACTTGCCCGCCGAAATGTCGAGCACCTCCGGAAAGAACTTCTTGTACGGGCCGCCCTTGTTCAGGTAATAGCCGCCGGTGCGCATGTAGTTCAGGCTCGAGGTAACGCCGCCCTGGGCGGCCGCGCGACTCTCGGTGACGGCGTCCTCGCCGAGCGGGGCGTAGATCCCGGTGTGCATGTGCGGGTCCACCAGGCCCGGAAACGCCAGCCGGTTCTTCGCATCGAATACCGACTTCGCGCTCGCCGCCGGGATGCCCGGGGCGATCTTCGCGAACTTGCCCTTGCTGATGGCGATATCGGCGTCCTCCACCATGGCCGCATTGGGCCGGACAACGCGCACGTTCTTGATCAGCAGGTCATAGGGCTTCTGGGCGGCCATGGCAGTCCTCGTTCGGGTTTTCTGGGGGCAGCCTGTTCAACTGCCGTAGCGGATCGGGTGGCGAAGCTGTGCAGGATAACGCGGTTCCGGCCGCGGCCGAAAGTGTTGCAGGGGGGCCAGCCTCGGGCTGATCGTGGCAGGAGCGGCGCCCGCGGGCGCAGGGCAGGCGCCGGGCCGCAGCCACAGGCGCCAGGCTTTCCCAGACAGCGACAGATCTACGGCCTGCCGGAAACTCACTCTGAAGCTGGTCCGGGAAACCGAAGCGGTTCAGCGCAATTGCCCGCTCACCGCAGGTACTGATCGATGAACCCGCGCAATTCCCCCACGTTCATGTAGAGCGAAACCCCGCCGCCCTGCGCGCACAGGTCGCCGACCACGCGGCTCGCCACGCCGGCGAGCGCCCAGCTGCCGTCCTTGCGCGCGAGCAGCAGCGGCCCGCCACTGTCGCCGCCGCAGGGACCGGACGCGCGGTCGAGGAATGCGAAGCGCCCGTCTTTCAACTGCAGCGAATCCAGCACCACGTCGGACACCACCAGTTCGCGCGCGAAGTCGCCACCGGTGATCCGCTTGCCATACCCGGCGATCACGCCGCGCGCACCCTCGCGCAACAGCGCCCCTGCCTCGACGCGGGTCAGCATCGGCACCGGTGGAAGCTCAAGTGCCCGTTCGAGCTGCAGTAGCCCGATGTCGTAGGCGCCGGTCTTCGCGTCGTACTGCGGGTGCTTCACCGCCCGCAGCACCCGCACCGGCTCGGCCCGGGTGCGATCGAGGTGCCCGGCCACCACGCGCGCGCCCGCCGAGGTGCAATGCGCCGCGGTCAGCACCCACGCCGGCGCCACAAGCTGCCCGCTGCAGATGCCCTCAGAACCCTCGTAGTGCAGGCCGACGACCCAGGCAAAGCCCTGACGGTAACGCTCCTCGGCGGGGACCGCGCCGTTGACGATGGCGAATGCGGCGGCGGGGAGGAGCGCCAGGAGCACCAGGAGGTAACGTGTGGTTCTGAAACAGGAGCGCATGGTGGGGATATTACCGACGAGCTGCGGCACCGGTGCAAGCCGCTACCCAGTGGACTGGGCGGCTCAGGTGGCGGCCGCGACGGCGCCGAGAACCATGATCATCCACAGCAGGTTGCCGAGGTCGCGCTTGCCGGCACGCTGCTCGTTCAGCAATTCCTGGATAGTTGCAGCCGGCAAGCCCGCGAGCGCGGCGGCGCGCTGAATGCGGTCGTCGGCGAAGCCGCTCTGCGCAAACCACTCCCGCAGGGGCACAACAAAGCCACGCTTGCCGGCGCGCAGGAGGTCCGGCGGCAGTCGGCGGCCCATCGTGCGCCGCAGGACGGCTTTGCGCGTAAGACCATCGAGTTTTACCGATTTGTCGATGCCGCTCATGAACTCGACCAGGCGGAAATCGAGCAGCGGCACGCGTGCCTCCAACGACCACGCCATCGTCATGCGGTCCACCTTGGTGAGCATGTCATCGGGCAGGGACACCTTGTGGTTGAAGTACATGAGACGGTAGAAAGGGTCGTGGTACGGGCAGGGCCTCATGAGGTCGCCGACGACATCCTCCACGGGATGCACGCGTTCGCCCGCCAACATCTGGTCGCGATACGATTTCTCCAGCCACGCCGCCTTGGTCAGCAACCGCTCCTCGAAAGGCGCCGCCGTGGTGCGCATGAGGCGTAGCCACTGTTCCGCGCGGTAACGCGCACTACCACGCACGGTACCCGCGATAATCGCCAGTACCGCGGCGGGGAGCCTGCGAAACGGTGCCGGCACACGCTGCCAGAGCCCCGCCACCTTTTCGACCTGGTAAGCGCGGTAGCCGGAAAGCACCTCGTCACCACCGTCACCTGTCAGGACCATCTTGACCCGCGATACCGCAAGCTGCGCAACGTGGCTCGTGGGTAACGCGGAGGAATCACCGAACGGCTCGTCGTAGTGGTGGGCCACTCGTGCCAAAGCGGCGTCAAGATCTTCCGGCGTCACGGTGCGCTCGTGGTGGCGCGCACCGACGGCAGCGGCCACCTGACGCGCAAGTCCGCGCTCGTCGAAAGCGGGATCGTCGAACCCGATCGTGAAGGTCTCCACCGGCAGCGATGTCTCCCTCGCCATGATCGTGACGATGGACGAGGAATCGAGCCCGCCGCTCAGGAATGCGCCGAAGGGCACGTCGCTGCGCATGCAAATACGCACCGCGTCATGCAGGAGTTCCGCAAACTCGGCATCCACTGCGGCGGCGTCACGCCGCATGGCGTTCTCCTCCACGGCAGGCAGGTCCCACCAGCGCGAGACGGTCACAGTGCGACCGTCCGTGACGATGTAGTGACCGGGCTCCAGCTTGCGCACGCCGGTAAACCACGAGTGCGGCGCCGGTATGTAACCGAGCGTCAGGTAGACATCGAGCAGGGAGCGATCTTCGGCGCGCGGGAAGCCCGCGGCGAACAGGCTCTTGATCTCCGAAGCGAACAGGAAGCGGTCCCCGTGCTGACACCAGTGCAGCGGCTTGATGCCGAGCCGGTCGCGCGCGAGAAACAGCCGCCGTTCCCGGACATCCCACAGAGCAAACGCCCACATGCCATTGAAGCGCGGGAGACACTGCGTCCCCCAGCAAGCCCAGGCTTTCAGGACGACCTCGGTGTCGGAGCGGGTCTGGAAGACGGCGCCCGCTACCTCGAGCTCCGCGCGCAGCTCCAGATAGTTGTAGATCTCACCGTTGAAGACGATGACGTTGCCCGTCGTGGGATCCGTCATGGGTTGGTGGCCGGCCGCCGGATCAATGATCGCGAGGCGTCGGTGGCCAAGCCCGACGTACCCATCGATGAACTGCCCCTCGCCGTCCGGGCCTCGGTGCCGGACAATGTCGGTCATCCGCCGCAGCACGGTGGGCTCCACCGGTGCCAGACGGTCACCGTTGAGGATGCCCGCGATACCACACATTAAGTTGATATTGTAGCCAACAGGCCGATCCAAAACTTCTAGAATCGCGCTGCTGCCGGTACCGACATAAACGCATATCACATGACGCCGGCGCCAGTTCCAGGCCGGCGAAGGGAAAGAACGGAGTCCGCTCGACCATGAGGGTGCTTATCACCGTACCGCGACTACTGATGCCTGGAGGTGTATCCAACTACTACCGCGTAATTCGACCACACCTGGACACAGACAAAATCTACTTCGAGATCGGGCCCATCCCTGGCGACTCTGGGCTGTTTCGGCGTACATGGCGGCTTGCTGTCGATTATGCAAGGTTTCATCGGGTCTTAAGGCACGGGCAGTTCGATCTTGTCCACCTCAACCCATCAATGCGCCTGAACGCCGTGCTCCGTGACGCTGTCTTTCTCCTGATTGCACTCGCCCATCGCAAGAAGGTCCTGGTGTTCTATCGAGGCTGGCACCCATCGACGGAGGCAATTGTTCGCCGAAGGCTCCGACCACTATTTCGTGCCATCTATGGGCGCGCCCACGCCACGATTGTCCTGGCAAGCGAATTCAAGGAAACGCTGCTTGGCCTGGGAGTTCCCGGCCCGTATTTCATCGAGACCACCATCGTGGAGGATGAGATATTTTCAACTCCACGAACCGCGAATGCTCATGCGGCGCAAAGCAACGGATTCCGCGTGCTCTTCCTGAGCCGTCTCGATGAGGGCAAAGGCCTTCAAGAAGCTCTCGATGTCTACACACTGCTGCGGTCAGCAATTCCCGACGCCACTCTGGACATCGCAGGTGAGGGACCGGCGCGCGAACAGGCCGAGCGCACGGTCCGCAGCCGGGGGCTGCAGGGCGTGCGCTTCCTCGGCCACATCAGCGGCTCGGCCAAGCGCTCGGCGCTCGGGCAGGCAGATGTCTATCTGTTCACGTCCCTCGCTGAGGGAATGCCGAACTCCGTGCTGGAGGCGATGGCGTACGGCTTGCCGATCGTCACGCGCCCGGTAGGCGGCCTGCGTGACTTCTTCGCCGATGGCGTCATGGGCTACTCAGTCGACAGCACCGATCCTGCCGAATTTACCCGGCGCCTGGCGCAGCTCGCGGCCGACCCGGCGCTGCGGGCGACTATGGGCCTCTACAACCGCGAGTATGCGCGCCGTCGCTTTACGGCATCGATCGTCGCAGCTCGATTGCTGGCAATCTACGATACTTTAAGGCCCGCCGCCGCCAACCTCTGCGCACCTGATGCCAATGTTCAGTAGCGTCCATACCAACTTTTCCACCGCCTTTGACAGACACGCAGTCAGGCTATTTCGTCACCTGCGTAACTCTGATCCACGCGATGACAACACAAGAATCCGGGATTTCGGTGCCTTCATGCAGTTAGATATCCATCGATGCCGCCGGTTGTTCTGCCGGTGAAACGGGCCATGGTTTCGGCGGCCACAGTCGAATGGCTGGGGCGCCGACTTGCGGTGATGACGCCGGCCGAAGTCGCTTACCGACTCAGGAATTCGCTGCGAAACGCTCTCATACCACTCTCGACCGAGGTTCCTGCCGCGGTAGCAACAGGCCGGTTCATTACTGGACACACGGCGCAGCTATTCCGCCCGCCAGTCACGACGGCTCCCGCAGATGCCGACCGGCTCTTGGCGGGCGAGGTACCTATCTACGGTCGTTGGATACCGGTGTGCACCGGGCCCGACTTCTGGCACACGGACCCGCTTACCGGCGCATCGTGGCCGCGTATTGCGAGCAAGCGCATTCGCTATCGCGTCGGCAACCCCACGGGGGATGTCCGCATCACATGGGAGCTCAACCGCCTGCAGCACCTGGTGAGCCTCGCCACGATTGCAACCATCGATCCCGCCCGGTGCGCCCGCGCCATGGCACTGTTTGAGGACAGAGTTGCCGGGTGGGATGCGGCAAATCCGGCCGGCACGGGCGTAAACTGGATTTCCGCAATGGAGGCCGCGTTGCGCATGGTGGCTGTCCTGCATGCGTTCGACCTACTGCGGGCCTGGGTCACTCCCTCCACTCGCGCGATAGTGGGACGGATCGCCATAAGCCATACCCGCCACATCGAGCGCCACCTGTCGCTCTATTCGTCTGCCGGGAACCATACCATCGCCGAAGGACTGGGGCTCCTGTATGCGGGCGCGCTGTTTTCCGAAACGCGGGAGGCGGCCCGCTGGCAGTTCCGCGGGCGCCGACTGCTCGCGCGAGAGGCGCATCGTCAGGTGCTACCCGACGGAGGCGGCCTCGAGCAGTCCACCGGTTATCTAGAGCATGTCCGCGATCTGCTCGCGCTGGCACGACTGCTGCTGAAGCACACGGGCGCACCAGCCGAGCCGGAGATTGATGCGGCCGTAGACCGAGCCAGCACATTCCTCCGGACGCTTGATGGAGGCGCTCGGGTCGCACCCCTTATTGGTGACTGTGACGGAGGCGCGGCGCTTGTGCCAGGTCTCGAACTGATCCAACAGCCCGACCCTGCCAACAGACACCGCACGTTTCCCGACTCTGGTCTGACCGTCGTCGCCAACGGTGCCGGCGAGCGTCTCGTCTTTCTGCACAACCCTTTGGGTATGGCACCGGGGTACGGTCATGGTCACTCGGACTGCCTCTCCGTGCTTCTCGATATCGGCGGCAATCCAATCCTCATCGACACGGGGACCGGACAGTATGGCGGCGACCCGGCGTTCAGAAGCTACTTTCGCTCTACGCGGGCCCACAATACCGTGACCATAGACGACGCAGATCAGGCCGTCCAATCGGGACCGTTCCAGTGGCGGCAAGCGTACGAAGCGCGACTTCTGGCATCCAGCGAAGTAGACGGTGGATACCTCATGGTCGCAAGCCACTCGGGTTACGCGAGTCGCCCGGCTCGTCACGTGCGCGGCCTGTTTTACCTGCCTGGGCGACTACTCGTCGTACGGGACGTCGTAGAAGCTCCGGCCGATGCGCGGGTTGCCGCCCGATGGCATCTTGGCTGCCATATCGAAGCGGCGGATAATCACAACGAATTCGTGTTGCGAACTACGCCGAACACCCGCTTGGCATTGGCCCTCCGCGGAGGGACCACCCGAATAGCCCATGGCGAGATGGAACCACCGCTCGGCTGGCAATCCCGCAGCTACGCAGCGCGCGAGCCATGCAACGTCATAGAAATGACCGGTACTGGCCCGTGCGAGTGGGTAAGCGTATTCATGCTTGGTGCTGTGACAACCGGCGAGGTTGAGGAAGCCCTTGCACGCCTCCGCTCACTGAAGCCATGAGAGACGGCCTGCCGATTCAGGGTGATCTCCCTGCCTTTTAAAAGCTGTTTACAACTGGGCCAGGCCGTCTTCCGAATTCAAAAACCAGAGGAGAAAGTAAGTGTGACTGCTTTTCCCATTGTTTTTCGATGTCCTGACTGTCTGGGCCCTGTGGGCAGAGACGCGCGCGCTTGCCCGAAATGTGGCAAATCCATGCTCTCCCAGACTGGCGTGCTGGATTTTGTCCACGATCACCATCCCAGCGACGAACGTGCGTTCTACAACGACGTCTATCAGTCTGCTTCCTCAAGCCCTCCAGGCACGGCAAAGCAGTCAATCGATGCCGTGCGGACCGCATGGCGCGACCCGTGGTCACCGCAGAATCAACTCGTCCTGGATTCGCTTGGAGACATCCGAGGAAAACGCGTGGTACTTCTCGGCAACGGCCACTCCACGAAAGAATTACATCTTCTCACCCTGGGTCCTTTAGCCTTGGTGTATTCGGATCTGTCTCCCCATGGCGTAGCCAATATTCGTGACAGTTTTGATCTGACCGGTTATGCGGACCTCATTGCGTTTGCGGCAATAGATGCACATCAACTTCCCTTTCATGATGCAAGCATAGACATCGTCTATGGATATGCGATGGTTCACCATCTCCCCGACCTTGAGCGATTCTTCGCGGAAGTCATGCGAGTACTGGCCCCCGGGGGGCGCTGTGTCTTCATGGATGACGCCTATGCGCCGCTATGGCACTATTCCAAGCAGACCGTACTGCGGCCGTGCATGCAATACAGCCACAAAATGACCGGGATATCTCCGGAAGACTATCGCTTCTCCATGAGCGGAGGATTCCGCGAAAAGAAGCTCGCGGAAATCATCCGCAAACAGGGAGGACACCCCTGGTTTCGCCGTACGGCCTGTCTGCAGTACCTCTGGCATCGCGGATCGGAGAAGTTGCTGCGCGGACGCGCGCGCCGCATCGCGATGGATCCCATGATGTCGCATCCGCTTCGCGCCCTGGACAATCTTATTTCTTTCGTGCCGCTACTCAACAAGAATTTCATCCGCCTCGTGTGGGGACTCGACAAGCCGGCCACCCCGGCAACGGCCTGACCTGCAGCATCTTTCCTGGTCTCCGAAAAGGCTTGCGAGGACCGATAACCGGCAGACGCTTCCTTGTAACCATGGAAGCGGAGCAACTCCGATTGAACCGCCCCAATGAAACGAAAAACCCTGATCTTCATCGAAGACAACACCTTCAGCCATGACAACCGCGTGATCAGGGAAGCAACCGCCTTGGTTGAAGCCGGCTGGGATGTCACGGTTGTCTGCCCCCGGTATCCCGGCGACCCGTTCTACAGACGGGTCAACGATAGCTTGCGTGTGTATTTTTTTCCGAAACCAAATGCGGTCGGTGCGGTCGGGCATATCGCCGAACATGCGATTACCTTGATTCTCGGCTCAATCCTCGTGCTCTGGGCGCAACTCCGGCACGGCTTTCAGATCCTGCACGCCTGCAACCCGATGGACACACTGTGGCTGCTCGCGGTGCCCTATCGATTGTTTGGCAAACGGTTTATCTACGACCAGCATGACCTTTGCCCGGAACTGTATCTCTCACGCGAAGGCACGGATCGAGAAGGGCTCATTTTCAGGACGCTTCTATGGTTGGAACGAAAGTCGTACCAAACTGCTGCTGCAGTGATTTCGACGAACGAAACCTACAAGTCTTTTGCGATCAGGCGCGGGGGGCGAGATCCCGGGTCTGTGTTCATCGTGAGAAACGGTCCCGATCTCAACAAATTTCACCCGGTCGAGCCCAGGAATGATCTGAAGAAGAACGGAGAAATCCTTGTTGGATACCTTGGGAACATAAATCTGCAGGACGGCGTAGATCATCTTCTTACGGCCGCAAAACAGATTGTGCTGGACCGGGACCGCAAGGACATACGTTTTGTCCTGGTTGGCGGTGGCGCATACCAGCCGGAACTCGTAAAGCTCTCGAAGCGGATGGGACTCACAGACTGCGTAACATTTACAGGACGCCTTCCGGATCACCAGATGCTCGAGACGTTGTGCGCCTGCGATATTTGTGTGCAGCCGGATCCTTACAACCCGCTCAATGACGCGTCTACAATGAACAAGGTGATGGAGTACATGGCGCTGGGCAAGCCGGTGATTGCCTATGATCTCAAGGAAACTCGCTTCAGCTGTGGGGACGCAGCAATCTACGCGGACCCGCATGATCCAGATGACCTGGGCCGCAAGATCCTGGAACTGGCTGACGACGCCGGACTTCGCAGCAGGATGGCATCAATGGGTCGTGAGCGTGTCGAGAAGGTGCTGGCCTGGCCACTGTCAGTGCCGCACCTGATCGCGGCTTATGAGCATGCCCTGAGACATTAGGGCCCGTCTCAAATTCGCGCGACGCACATGCAGTCGACAGTACCAGCGCATACCACGGCTGTCAGACGACTTATGAAAGCTGAGTGACGACCGGCATGAAGCGAATAAAACTGCAATTGTTGTTCCTGGCGCTTGCCCTGTTTAATACGCTCCACCGGGTTCTCGTATTTCGTGTTGTCCGACGGATTCTCTACCGGATCGCTGGATTCCGGATCAGCCGCTCCGCATCTCTGCACAACGTGCGTTTCTTTTCTTTTGGGAGGCTTTCAATTGGCGCTGATGCCATCGTAAACCGCGGTTGCTATCTGGACAACCGCAGGGGAATATCGATCGGCAACAGTGTCGTGATTGCCCATGACACGAAGATTTACACCTTGGGACACGACATCAACAGTCCGGAGTTCGCCACCGCCGGAGCGGGCGTACGAATTGACGATTATGCCGTGTTATTCAGCAACGTCCTTGTGATGCCAGGGGTCACAATCGGCCGTGGTGCGGTTGTGCTTCCCGGATCCGTCGTCGTGCGGGACATTGACCCAATGTGTATCGCCGGAGGAAACCCGGCAGAACGCAAGGGATTGCGTCAGGACGTACATCGGGACAGAGTACTTCATCATTATTGGTGTGCTCCCTGATCTGTCCGGTAGTGGCTCCCGAGAAGGCCTGATCTCGTCACGCTGACGAGTGTGGTGTGGTGGCCTGCCGGCTTTCTTCGGGCCACTTCATTCCTGGAAGCCAGCTGCCGTTGAGGTGCCGTCGGCAAACGCAGCACCCCTCCTTTCACTCATCGTCGCAGGCAACTGGCGTACAGCTCCTCGTACGCCGCCACGCAGGCCTCCAGGCTGAAGCGTTCGCTCATGGCCTGTCGCCCGAGTGCGCCCATGGTGCGCCGCAGTTCAGCATTGTCCAGCAATCGCAACAGGCGCTGCCCGGCAACTTCGGAATCGTTATTTCTGACCAGAAACCCCTCGACACCGTCGCACATGAGCTCCAGCGTTCCGCCATCCGCGGTGGCAATCACGGGAACGCCGCAAGCCATGGCTTCCATGACCGCGTTGGGCAGGCCCTCGGAAATGACCCGGTAGTTCGTGAACAGGCAAGCCACATCGAGCATGCCGGTAAGGGCATCGACGTCCTTGAGAAATCCCGTGAAGATCACCTGCCGGCCAAGCCCCAGCCTGTCGCACAACGCCTCGAGGTCGGCTCTCCTCGGACCATCCCCGATGACCAGAAAGCCCGTGTCAGGCTGCCGAGCCACGACACGCGCTGCGAGCTCGATGAACGCTTCGTGGTCCTTGTACTCCGTCAGGCTGGCGACCATGCCGACGAGGTGCCGAAAGCGCGCCAGCCCGAGTTGCGTCCGCAGGCGCGCCTCAACCTCCGGGCGCGGCGTGAAGCGCGCCATGTCGAGCCCGTTGCCGATCACCCTGAAGTTCGGGCGGCGGCGGGCGAAGCGGTTGTCAAAGCCTGCCTCCGAGTTGGACACGAAAAAGTCCGTGCCGCGAGCCTGCGCGATACGGCACAGCCGGTACACCAGGCCCGCATCCCTGCTGTCGCGGATCGAGGAAGCAACGATCGGCACTCCGGCCAGTCGCGCCGCGATCATACCGAACGTGCTGCCAAGATTGAGGAACGAATGAATCACCTCGATGCGCTCCTCCCGGATCAGGCGCACCAGCGCCAGCAGCGGCCCGACGACATCGAGCCTGCCGCTGCGGGGCAGCTCGACCAGTCGGACATGCGGCAGGTCTTCCACCTCGGCGTAAAAACCGGCGTGCCCGGCCCCAATCCGACTCGTTAGCGTCGCCAGCGTCATCGCGTAGCGCTCCGGATCCAGCCGCTTGACGAGTTGCACGAGCTGCCGCTCGGCCCCTCCGCTATGCAAGGAAGGCGTGATGAACAGCAGACGCACAGCGCCGTCGCAGCGCGGTGCAACTGCGCTCACGGCAGAAACCGCCAGCCGCTGCCTTCAGTACCGGACTGGACGGCACCGATATCAACGGACGGGCCACGCAGCTCCAGACCCGGCACCATCAGCGGCGCTCCGGCGCCCGCCGCCGGGCTGCCCGATTCGAGCGTGAAGTCGGCTGCGGCAGCGTGCCTGAACCGCGGATCGGCGACGCGGTTCCCCGCCACGGTATCGCCCTGCCGGGCCTTCAGCTTCGAGGCATTCATCGGCGATTGCTGCCGATAGCGCACGCGGGTCGCGCGACCGGGATTGAAGAGCAGATTGCCGGTAATCGCCTGCGGCCCCACGGCGGGGTCGTCCCAGATATCGAGGCAAACGCCCGCACGGCCCGTATCGGCCACGCGCCCGCAGTCGTACATGATGTTGCCGACGATCCGGTGGCCAGCCGCCACTCCGCCCGTACCTGGAAGCACCTCGACGGCCGCATCAGCCGTGCCGGCCATGGTGTTATAGGCGATCAGGTTGTCGCGTGAGTGTACGTAGGGCTGCATGCGGAAGCACATTCCCGTTGGTCTGCGGCGAGCCCCGCTGTTGGCCACGTTATAACAGGTGTTGCCGATGATGAAGTTGCCGTCGCCGTTCATCTGCGAGCCGAGAGAGACGTCGTGCATGCGGTTGCGGAACACCAGATTGCGGCTTGCCTGTCCTGTCACTCCCCCGTCGATGGCCATTGGCCGGCAGTAATCGAAGTAGCTGCTGTTCAAGCCGCAGTGAAACTCGTTATCGAACACCTGGTTGTCCGTCACCCCGGGGGCCTTCGGCAGGTGCGCATCCAGATACACGCCGTTGTGGCTCCACGCCACGATCTCGTTGCGGTACACGCGGGAATTGGTCACCCCGGAGTTAAAGTGAACGCCCTCGCCGGACACGCGCGGCTCGTACCCGACCGCACCCCAGCGAATGCCGCTGTCGATGAGATTGTCGTGAAGGTCCAGGTTCCTGATGGGCGCCTCCATCGAGAAGACCCTGATGCCGCTGGCACTATCGTGACCCACCGCGCAGTTGCGGATCTCGATCTCCGACGACGCCCCGCGAATCTCGATGGCACCGTAAGCCCCGCCTTCGACGGCGAGGCCGTCGATGACGATGCCCCGCTGCGCCTCGATGTAGATGGGCCATAGGGGCTCCCTCTGCCAGGTCTGCATCCCGGAGATCGTGGCGAACTGCCGCGCCGGGTTGCCTTTGGGCGAGCAAAGCCGCAGCACGTCCGACTCAAAGTGCCACTCGATGGTTGCCGGCCCGGCGGGCAGACACACATCACCCGCCCTTCTGGCGCTTCCCAGCGCGCGACGACCGTCGAGCAGCAGTACCGTCGGGTGCCGATTCCTGAAGCCGGCCATCGAGAACACCCATACTCCGCCACCGGCATCGGACCAGTTCGCCGGGATGTCCGCTCCCCGCAGCGGATTCTCCACCCGCACCACCGGTCGCGACCCATTGCCGTATGCGCCGATAACTATCCGCCCTTCTCCAGCTTCCACGCGCTGGGGCACGAGCCGGATCGTCTTGCGGTAGATCGTTCCCCGCTTCTGCAGGTATCGGTTGCCGCGCTCGAACCGGGGCACGTCGTTCCAGTCGCAGTAAGGGTCGTCGAGCGCGCCACGTCCCGGGCAACCGCTGGTGCGGGAAGGATCCACGTGCACCTCGGCCGCCCATGTGCCCGGAGCGTACCCGGCGAGGATGAGAGCAGCAATTGCCGTCTGCAGAGGCTTCATGACATTACGGCGCACCAGGGGTGAGCTGAGCGAGCAAATCGCGGTAGCGCGCTGCGACGGCAGCGGGGCTGAAGGCACTCTCGAAGTAGGCGCGGATCGGCGCCGGGTCGATGCCGGGGCCCTGCATGAGACCCTGCACCTGCCTGTGCAACTCCGCCTCGGATTGCGCCACGGCTCCGAGCCCGTTGCGCGCAATCATATCGTCAGGATCGACGAACGAGACGATGGGGACACCCCGGCGCAGCGCCTGGAGGAACACGTTCGGAAAGCCCTCCATAGTCGAGGTGCTCACCAGCACCCGACAGCGCGTGAAGATCTCTTCCACCTCGGCGAAGGGCCGGAAACCGTGGTACTCCAGGTTCGGCACGCTACGTGCTGCGTTCTCCACCTGGTCAGCGAGGGCCGCGTCGGCGGTGCGCGGAGCCACCATCGTGAACCGAAGTTCCGGCATCGCGCGAGCCAGCTCCACGAACATCATCGGGCGCTTGATCGCGTGCAGGCGCCCGACCCACAGCACGGTGTCGCGCCGCGCACCCGGAGCGGGCGCCGGCCGGGTCTCCATGAAGTTCGGGATGATGATGCCTTCCAGGCCGTAGTGGCGCGCAAGGAGATCGCGCTGGCGCTGGCTCTGCACCACGATCGCGTCGGCGTGACGCAGCCCGTGGCGGAACAGCCAGCGGTCGCGGGCAAACCGTACCAGGACAGCGCCCGGCATGAAGTCCAGGTCGGCGGCGCCCGCGTAGATGTAGCGGAACGAGCGACAGCGGCGCTTGAGCGCCAGAAGACCCGGCACGAAGCCGGCCGCGCGGGTGTAATAGATGTCTGCACCGGCGCGGTCGATCGCGGCCGAGATGCCGGTCCACCGCGGGTGGAAGTAGCGCAGCCCCGGCCAGCCCGCACTCGGCCGATACGCCTTGAAGACCCGGCAGCCTTCGATCAGCTCGCCGTCGGGTTGGCCGTAGTCCTCGGTCACGAAGCTCACCTCATGGCCGAGGCCGCGCAGAAGTTGCGCAATCTGCACCTGCTGCACCTCCGCCCCGCCGATCCCCTCGACCGCGGTGCGTCCGTGGAGGACCGGGTACACCGTCATGGACACGAAGCAGATTCTCACGACGGCCGCACCGCTCAGGCTGCCTGTTGCACCGTCTCCAGCACGGTGACCCGCCTGTTGGCGAATACCGTCCGGAACGTCCCGCCCGCAAGGTCGCCGCGGTCGCGCATCAACCCCGGCTCGGCGACCGCCGTGTCGACGAAGACATAGCGGATGCCAAGTTGGCGAACCAGGCCAATGATGAACCCGGGTACGCCGAGGTTCTGCTGGACGTGCAAGCGATTGAAGGTCATTGCCTTGCTGCCGTGGCCACCGGAAACAATGACGAGGTCCGTGTAGTACGGCAGCGCGGGAAAGCTCACCCAGGGCAGCACCAGCGCGCGGCCCGTGAGATTCCGCCCGGCGGTGAATCGAAACGCCTCCATCCACTCCTCCGCCAGATGTGACTTCATCGTGACGCGAAACTCACGCAGGACGATGACGACACAGACCAGTGCGACGACTGCCACCGCAACATCCCAGGCCGGGCTGCGCGGCAGCGTCGCCGCCAACAGCCAGGCCACGAGCGGGCTGGTGAAGTAGACGTGATTGACGCTGTTGCCCATCACCCAGACCACCGCCAGCACCAGCATGCCCGCCACGAAGGCCGCGGACAGCCACAGCGGCTCGGCGAGCCCGCTGCCGGCAAGCAGGCTCGCCGCGAGCACGAGCAGCCAGGGGTTCGCCTTGACGATATGACGTGGCCGGCCGAACTCCCGGCGCAACCGCTGCTGCTGACCCGTCTTTGCGTGCACGAGGATGCGCCGGACATGATCTGCGATGACCTGGCCATACCGGCCACCCGTCAGCGCCCAGGCCAGCACCAGGCCAAGCAGCAGGGCCACGGCGACACCGGCATAGTGCACCCGGCCCGCGACCACAAACCCGAGCGCCACAACCGGCGAAACGAGCAGGAGAATCTGCGTCACCATGCGCTGGGTCATCACGGCCAGCATCACCGCCATGGCGGCGACTCCCAGCCAGACGAGGCCGCCGCGGGTCACGAACATCGAACAAGCCGCGATGAACAGGGTCAGCCAGAACAGGGCCGGCCCACGCGGCGTCAGCGCAGCGGTCATGATCGAGTTGATCGGAGTCAGCAGAAACACGAGGCCCGCCAGCACCGCGCGACCTGACTCCAGGCCGAACACCAGATGGCCAACGGCCGCCGTCAGCACAGCCGTCAGGATGTCGACGACCATCGGCAGGCTCATGGCCACCCCATACGGCGCCCGCGCCGCCGGCATGAGCATGGCCATCAGCAGTGGCGGCAACTGGAGCACCTCCGGCTGCTCGGTGTAGCAATACTGCAGGCGGGGAAACAGCGACCGTTGTCGACGCATTTCCCGTGCGATGCACAGGTAGGTAAACGAGTCCCCCAGGTGCGGCTTCGCATTGACCCGCAGAATGCGATAGAGCTGCAGCCCGAGCCACGCGGCCGTCATCGCCGCGCCGATCCAGAGGGCACCGCTCATGTGCGGCGTCTGTCGAAGCTGCCCGGTGGAGCGACGCCGCCCCCACTCGCACGACCGTCGCGCCAGGACGCCGTCGATCCAGTTTCCATGGCGGCAGCCGCCGCCTGCGGATCGGTATCCGGCATTGATGCCTCGGTCAATGCCGCCTGGCGTGACTGCCCGACGAGAAAGCCGACCGAAGCGCGATACAGACCCAGCAACAGGCCGACCATGATGGAGGTGGCGATCTCCGGCGAGAACAAGCCGGCATTGTGAAAAATGGCATTGCCCATGGCCGCGCCCAGTCCGGTCGCAATGCAAAGATGTTGAATTCTCAGGCGCGGAACCTGCGGCGCCACAGCCCGAACCATCTTGTGGATCGCCCACAATGCCGATAGGGTCCAACCGAGCAGCAGCCAGCCTGGTATGCCGGCGCGAACTCCCACGTTGATGTAGTGATTGTGCGGCGCCAGCACCCTCGAAATGACCATCTCGGTCAACTGTGTGCCGCTCAAACCCGTCACCTCGGCCGCGTACTCGGCGCGCGTGGGGCCGAGCAACGGATGCTTGACGACACTGGCCAGGCCGTACACCTGGTACATCAGGCGGCTGGCCATCTCATCGAGGGTCGACGTCCCGAAGCGCTCGGTCAACGTTCCCTCGTTGAATGCGGTCACACTCATGCCCGGGGCCGGCGCATCCGCAAGCAAGCGATCCATCACCTGCTGCAGACCCAGGAACAGGACCGTGAAAATGGCCAGGAGTGACAGGATCCGCACTCTCTGGCCCGATTTCCACAACACATAGAACATGCCCAGGAACAGGAAGCCGGCCGCTGCCCGCTCGGCATTCAGGAACAGGCCCGCCAACATCACCAGCAGCGCCACAAGCCACCGCACTCGCCGCTCGATGAAGTAAAGGGCCAATGCCAGCATCGGGAAGGCCGCCAGCAGGTAGGCGAGAATATGCGGCGCCCCGTAGGTGCCGGCGATTCGGCTGCGCTCGCCGATGATTTTGTCCCCCTCGCTGACGGACGACTGGAGCATCCAGTCCCTGATGGTCGAAAACGGTTCGCCGAATACGTAGACCAGCGAGCCGAAGGCTACCTGCACCACGCCAATGACAACGAGGAGTTTCATCAGGCGCAAGCGTGCCGCATCACGACCGGCCCCCTCGGCGACCAGCAGGATGACGATGGTCTGGCGGACGTGCCGGGCCGGATTTCCAATCATGTCCGCCTGCAGGAAATCGTGGATCCAGTCCAGGATACCGAACAGGACCAGGGCAATCGCGACCACCGAAACCTTGCCGCTGCGAAGCCCGAGCCGTGTCAGCACGGACCAGCACGCAAAGATTGCGAACGCAAACACGAAGTTCTCCGGGGCGAGGCCGATGCCCGGCAACTTCGGTATCGGGAAGAACTGCAGCAGCAGAATGACCACCAGCAACGGCCAGGCCAGCGGATGCGGCCGGACGATCGCTTCCCGCGCCACCGCGGGCAGGAGTGACTCCGTGGATGCCGTATTCACGATGTCGCGGCCCGCCCCGCGGAGCGCCCGACGAGCGCCAGCTCCTGCTCATCGAGACCATGGTTGAAGTAGACGAGGATGGCGTAGGCGAGCCCGCACAGGACCAGCGTGCCCAGCAACCCCGCCACGCCGTCGATATGACTGCGCAACAGCAGGGCCAACGTTACAGGCACGGCAAGATTCAACAACATCCGCGGCAACATCCCGAACGGAAAGGTCAGCCTGACCGAGAATACGAAGCGGAACGCGGCCCAGTACAGCGCAAGCTGCAGCACGGCCGCGCTGCCGGTGGCCACCGCCGCACCCATTATCCCCCAGCGTGGCACCAGCAGGATACTGAGCAGGAGGTTGTAGATCGCGATCACGCCGCTCAGCAGGACGAGCACGTTTTTCTCGAGCACCGCTATGACCGGGACGAAGGGATAAGTCAGCCCCAGAGAGAACCCAAAGACGCACAGCATCATCAAGGGTCCGTAGGCCGCCGCGTACTCGGCCGTATACACGACCCGGATGATTTCCCCGCCAAGCACCAGCAACAGGGTTACGAGCGGCCAGTGCAGGAGCATCACGGCCTTGGTCAGCATCCGGAAGCCCTTGATCACTCCGTCGATCTCGCCGGTTTCTGCGTGGCGCTTCACGAGGAGCGGCGTCACCACGCTGCGCAACAGGGTGGCCGGGTTCATGGCGTTGGCAAAGACAAACAGGGTGCTCGCCAGCCCGTACATCGCCACCTGTTCCGCGCCGAGGAAGTGCGCGACCACGAAGCTGTCAATCGACAGATCGCGAAACACATTGACGTTCATCGCGAGGTAGCCAATGAAGGCAAACCGCAGGATGCGGGCGAGATAGCGGTGCCGGGCCGGATCGTCGGCCTGGTCGAGGTCACGCTTGCCCCGCACCCAGAGCTGGTTGCGCAGGGCGACATACGCCAGGCCCACCGCCCCGGAAAGCAGCAGGGCCCACAGCACCCCCACCAGGCCGAGCGCGGCGAGGAAAACCACCACCAGGCCGCCGAGCTTCAGCAGCGCCACGGCCATCCGCAGACCACTCATCTCCAGGAAGGCCTGCCGCGCCGAGAAGAGGGAATACCCGAAGATGCCGGTGGCGCTCTGCACCCAGAGGATGCCGAGCACCAGCAAGAGGGCGTCGGTCAACACCGCCGGAAACGCGAAGAAGGTGCTGATCTGCGCCTTGAATGCGAGCACGATGCCGCCGAAAACCAGGAGCGCGAAGAATCTCACGAGCCTGACGAAGAAAAGGAACCGCGCGAGCATCCGGAAATGCCGGCGGGTGATCATTTCTGCGCCGAAGCGCTGGACGGTGGCGTCGAGCCCGCAGGAGGTGAAATAGCTGCCGACGAGAATGATTGCGCCGGCCAGCTTGTAGGCGCCGAACTCCTCCACGCTGAGAGTGCGCACCACGAGCACCGAAACGGCGACTCCGACTGCCGTTTCCACGAAGAATGCAGCGTAGCCGGCCAGCGACCAGCTCAGCAGCGTGCCCCGCGAACCGGATTGAAGGACTGGCACGCGCGTTTACCTGCCTGGTTTTGTCAGCAGAGGGGCTGGGACGAACCGGTCCGGGCTCATCTCGCTCTGGAAATCCTGCGACGGCGGCGCGCGGCCGATCGTGCTCGTCATCCCGAACAAAGGTCCCCTCACGTCGAATGTCCCGCCGACGAAAGCCGAAGCCGCAGCGACGGGAGTGTCGCTGATCGGCGGCAGCCCCCGCTAGAACAGCGTGTAGATGAACGGCGCGACGGCCGAACCCTGCGACAGCACGATCAGGGCACCAAGCAGCACCATGACCAGCACGATCGGGGCGAGCCAGAACTTCTTGCGCTCGCGCATGAAGTCCCAGAGATCTTTCAGGAAGTCCATCATCAGAAAGGTTTCTCCAGATTTCTTACCGGCGCCTTATGGCTCGGCACGCGGTAGCTCGCCGCCGAGTCGAAATGCCGTGCCAGCGAGTCCTTGCCCGCCAGGCGCCGCACCAGTCCCATCGGTGTGACCACCAGAAAAAAGACGATACCCATGATGAGCGGTGTCGTCACCTTGCTCAGGAGCAACCCGAACTTCATCCAGCCGCGATAAACCGGCCGCAGGGACGCCGGGGCCGCGAGACCCCAGGCGACCAGGATGCCGGCGATCACCCATGGCCAGCGCGGTATGGGGCGCTCCAGCAGCCAGGGGAAGAACAGGCCGAAGAGTGCCGCGACGATGCCGCCGGTGGTCAGGCCGAATTCGCGCAGCCCCTTTTTGTCCAGTTCCTTGATGTCGTGTTCCAAGTTTCCGTCCTTCGTTCGGCCGCGGCTGCATCGGTCGCGACTGAAGTCGCTCCTCGTCAATCCAGCTCGAACTCGGTCTTCCAGGATTCGTCCTGCTCGACCACTGGTTGCTCCTTCTTGTCGAGCAGGAAATTCTCGACGACCAGGTAATCCATCTCCGTTCGCATGAAACAGCGATAGGCGTCCGCCGGCGTACACACGATCGGCTCGCCGCGCACGTTGAACGAGGTATTCACCAGCACGCCGCAACCGGTTGCCTGCTCGAAGGCCGTCAGCAGCGCGTGGTAGCGGGGGTTGGTCTCCCGGTGCACGGTCTGCACCCGCGCGGAGTAATCGACATGCGTAATGGCCGGAAGCTCCGAGCGCTTCAGCTTGAGCTTCTCGATGCCGAACAGTTGCTGCTGCTCGGCCGTCAGCGGGATGCGCAGCTGCTCGCGCACGGGCGCGACGATCAGCATGTACGGGCTTTCGGCGTCGAGATCGAAGTAATCCGACACCCGCTCGGCCAGCACCGAAGGCGCGAAGGGCCGGAACGACTCGCGATACTTGATCTTGAGGTTCATCACCGTCTGCATCTTCGCGCTGCGCGGATCGCCGATGATGGAGCGCCCGCCGAGGGCACGCGGCCCGAACTCCATGCGCCCCTGCACCCAGCCGACCACGTTCTCGGCGGCGAGGATGCCGGCCAGCCGCGGCATGAGCTCGGCATCCGACAGCTCGAGATATTTCGCACCAGCCGCATCGAGCTGGCGGCGAACCTCGTCACCCGAATAGCGCGGCCCGAGGTAGGAGCCGCGCATCGCATCGTGTCCGTTCACGACACGCGGCGCGCCCTGGTATTCGTACCAGGCCACCGCCGCCGCGCCGATCGCGCCGCCCGCGTCGCCGGCGGCCGGCTGCACCCAGATACGCTTGAACGGCCCCTCGCGCAGCACCCGGCCGTTGGCCACACAGTTCAGCGCCACGCCACCGGCGAGACACAGGTGCTCCTCGCCCGTCTCGCGCTGCAGGGTGCGGGCGAGCCGCAGGATTACCTCCTCCGTGACCGCCTGGATCGACGCGGCGATGTCCATCTCGCGCTGCGTGACCTGGCTTTCGGCGCGTCGCGGCGGCCCGCCGAACAGCGTGTCGAACTTCGCGTTCGTCATGGTGAGGCCCGTGCAGTAATTGAAATACTGCATGTCCAGGCGGAAGGTGCCGTCGTCCTTCAGGTCGAGGATCTTCTCCCGGATCAGGTCGGCATAGACGGGCCGCCCGTACGGGGCGAGACCCATCAGCTTGTACTCGCCGGAGTTGACCTTGAAGCCGGTGAAATAGGTGAACGCCGAGTAGAGCAGTCCGAGCGAATGCGGGAAGTCGATTTCCCACAGAGGCTCGAGCTGGTTGCCCGCCCCGCGCCAGGCGGAGGTCGTGGCCCACTCCCCCACGCCGTCGAGGCACAGCACCGCGGCGCGCTCGAAGGGGCTGAAGAAAAACGCCGAGGCGGCGTGCGACTGATGGTGGCCGGCGAAGAGCAGCCGCGGCAGCTCGCGGGTCTTGCAGTTGCCGATCTCGGCGAACTCGCGCTTCAGGGTGCTCTTGAGGTAAAGCTTCTCCTTCAGCCAGATCGGCATGGCCGCGACGAAGGAGCGAAAGCCGTTCGGGGCATAGCTGAGGTAGGTTTCCAGCAGCCGCTCGAACTTCACCAGCGGCTTGTCGTAGAACACCACCTGATCCACGTCGGCGAGCCGCAGCCCGCCCTCCTCCAGGCAATAACGCACTGCATGGACGGGGAAGCGCGCGTCGTGCTTCCTGCGGGTGAAGCGCTCCTCCTGGGCCGCGGCGACGATATCACCATCGCGCAGCAGGGCCGCGGCGCTGTCGTGGTAGTACGCCGAAATTCCGAGAATATTTGCCATCGTGCCTGTACTTTGCCGTGCGCCAGGACCCGTTTCCGGGCGCCATTCTGGGCAACTGGCCGGATATTGAACATACCTTAGACGAGACCGGGGCCGGGCGCAGGGATGCGTGTCTCAGCCCGTGCCCGGGCGCTGCCCCGACACCACCCGCGTGCCCATCCCGTCACAACCCGGCGCGCACGGCAGCGGTTAATATGGCCGCCGAACGCGGCCACGGCCCGACCGTGAACCGCATCACATTGCACCCGCCGAGGAGGGCACAGTGGCCAAGAAGGCACTGATTACCGGGGTTACGGGGCAGGACGGGGCGTATCTCGCCGAGCTCCTGCTCGCCAGGGGCTATGAAGTGCACGGCCTGAAACGCCGCGCCTCGAGCTTCAATACCGACCGCATCGATCACCTCTACCAGGATCCGCACCACCCGGACCGCCGCTTCGTCCTGCACTACGGCGACGTCACGGACTCGACCAACGTCATCCGCGTCGTCCAGGAAGTCCAGCCCGACGAGATCTACAACCTCGCCGCGCAGAGCCACGTCGCGGTCTCGTTCGAGACGCCCGAGTACACGGCCAATGCCGACGCAGTCGGAACGCTGCGCGTGCTGGAGGCGATCCGCATCCTGGGGCTCACCGCACGAACCCGCTTCTACCAGGCTTCGACCTCCGAGCTCTACGGGCGTGTGCAGGAAACCCCGCAGACCGAGAAGACGCCCTTCTACCCCCGCTCGCCCTACGCCGCCGCCAAGCTCTATGCCTACTGGATCACGGTCAACTACCGCGAGGCCTACGGCATCTACGGCTGCAACGGTATTCTCTTCAACCACGAGTCGCCGATCCGCGGCGAGACCTTCGTCACCCGCAAGATCACGCGGGCGCTGGCGCGCATCAGCCTCGGACTGCAGGAAGCGCTCTATCTCGGCAACCTCGGGGCGCGTCGCGACTGGGGCCACGCGCGCGACTACGCCGAGGCGCAGTGGCTGATCCTGCAGCAGGCGACACCCGAGGACTACGTGATTGCCACCGGCGAGCAGCGCTCGGTGCGTGAGTTCGTCGAGCGCGCCGCCGCGGAACTGGGCATCGGCGTCGCCTGGGAGGGCAGCGGCGCGGCCGAGGTCGGGCGCGTCACACGCGTTCCCGACGGCGGGCGCGGGCCGAAGCCCGGCGACGCGATCGTGCGCATCGACCCGCGCTACTTCCGGCCGACCGAGGTCGAATCCCTGCTCGGCGACGCCAGCAAGGCGCGCCGCCAGCTCGGCTGGGCGCCGAAGACGAGCTTCGACGAACTGGTACGCGAGATGGTCACCGCCGATCTCGAGATCGCCGAGCGCGATGCGCTCGTCGAGCGACAGGGCTATCGCGTCTACCGGCACCATGAGTGAGGCCGACGAGCAGGGCCTGCCGCGCGAGGCGCGCATTTTCGTCGCCGGCCATCGCGGCATGGTCGGCGCCGCACTGCTGCGCCGCCTGCATGCGGCGGGCTGCACCCGCCTGCTCGTGCGCGAACACCGCGAGCTCGATCTCACGCGCCAGGCGGAGACCGAAGCATTCTTTCGCACCGAGCGGCCCGAGTATGTGTTCCTCGCCGCCGCGCGCGTCGGCGGCATCCTCGCCAACAACACGCAGCCGGCGGATTTCATCTACGACAACCTGCTGATCGCCGCCAACGTCATTCACGCCGCGCACGGCTGCGGCGTGAAACGCCTGCTCAATCTCGGCAGCTCCTGCATCTACCCGCGGCTCGCGCCGCAACCGATGCCGGAAGAGACACTGCTCACCGGCGTGCTGGAAGCCACCAACGAGGCCTACGCCATCGCCAAGATCAGCGCGATCAAGCTCTGCGAGTCGTACAACCGCCAGCACGGTACGGATTTTCGCAGCGTCATGCCGACCAACCTTTACGGGCCGCAGGACAACTTCGACCTGCGCACGAGCCACGTGCTGCCGGCGCTGCTGCGCAAGTTCCACGAAGCGAAGCTCGCCGGTGCGGCCCAGGTCGAGGTCTGGGGCAGCGGCACGCCGCGCCGCGAGTTCCTGCACGTGGACGATCTCGCCGAAGCCTGCCTGTTCGTGATGGAACTGCCCGCCGCGCGCTACCGCGCCGCCACGAAGCCGATGCTCTCGCATCTCAACGTCGGCACCGGCACCGATGTCAGCATCCGCGAACTCGCGCAAATGATCCGGGAGATCACCGGCTTTACCGGTGAAGTGCGCTTCAACGACAGCTACCCCGACGGCACACCGCGCAAGCTCCTCGACGTCTCGAAGCTCGCCGGCCTCGGCTGGCGCGCGCAGATCGCGCTGCGCGCGGGCATCGAGAGCACCTACCGCTGGTTTTGCGCGCAATCAGAAAGCAGCGGCAGGACCACCCTGTAGGAGGGACTTTAGTCCCGACCGTCGCGATCGCCCGCAAGATTCCGGGTCGGCACGGAAGTGCTGCTACAGCGTTATTGCGGTCGCCCGCCTCGTCAGGCCGCCTGCCGCAACAGCACCCTGCATCAGCACCCTGAAGGAATACCCTGTAGGAGGGACTTTAGTCCCGACCTGTTCGTCCCGAGGTATCCAAATAGTCGGGACTAAAGTCCCTCCTACAGGGTGCCAACCACAGAGTGCTAGAGGCCGTCGCCCAGCGCGGCACGCGCGACCGCCGCATCCTGCGGCAGGTGGTAGTAGACCTTCGGCTCGGCGGCGCGTATGAACTCGGTCAGGCGCCGGTCTGCCTCCGCGGTGTCGAGCGGGTCGGTGATGGGCGTCATCACGCGCACCAGCGCGCCGTCGGTGCGGTTACGGGTGAGCGCGTCCCAGAAGTTGTAGAACTTCACCGCGTACTCGCTGGTGAGATAACGCCCGCGCTGCACGAACCAGTAATACACCAGCGCCTTGTCGCTGCCCTGGCCGATCACCATGCGATTGACCGGCAGTGGCGAGCCATCGGCCCGCATGCCTTCGAGATCCTGCTGCGACAGCTCCTTGATCTGCCAGCCGCCGCCCGGCAGGCAGGCGCGCGGCGAATGCATCGAAGCCCCGGTGCGCTGCGAGCCGTAGTAGGCGATGTAGAGCTCCACCGGCTGCGGATACTTGTCGCTCATATAGCGCGTCACCATGTAGTCGGTGAGCTTCAGCTCGTCGAGGACGTCGGCTTCCAGGCGCCCGTCGCGCCCCGACCAGTCACCGATCACCATGGGGAAGGTACTGAGCGAGACATGCGCCGGAATATTCTCGTCGCGCCGCTCGATCGCGAGCGACCCGACCGCCCCGGCGACGATGATTGCCACGGCCGTCACCGCCGCGGGCCGGAGCGCGCCCGCCGGCACGAGATAACGGAAATCGCTCAGCTCCGGTATCTCCACCGCGAAGGATTCCGCCAGCCTGCGCCTGCTCATGAGCGAAAACAGCGTCATCAGCGCGAACAGCAGCGCGATGCAGGCCACGAAGATCACCCAGCCCTCGAAATAGTGCAGAAAACCGTCGGCCTGTCCCGTGCCGTAGCGGTTCACCAGGATGCCGGTGATCGCGATCCGGAAGCTGTTCATGAAGATCGTGATCGGAATGGCGGCCAGGAAGATCACCACACGCTGCCACAGCCTGCCGCGAAACACGTAGGCGCAGAAGAACGAGAAACTGGTCAGCGGGAAGAGATAGCGCAGTCCGCTGCAGGCCTCCACCACCTGCAACCGGTAGTTGCCGAGATCGATCACGTTGCCTTCCAGGTACACCGTGACGCCGACCAGACGCAGGAAGCTCACACCGATCTGGGAAGACCAGAGCTGGAACGCGCCGGAGAGATTCGCCAGCAGCGTCTGCGGCAGCGGAATCATGAACACCATGTACAGCAGCCCGGCCCAGATCACGGCTGCGGCGCGCAGGCCCATGACCGCAATCACCAGACCCCAGAACGTGAACAGAAAGCCGTACCAGCCGATCGCCCAGATCGCGCTCAGTTCTCCCAGAAAGAAAACCAGCAGGCCGAAGACGACCAGCGCAACGCCGGTCCAGGACGGTTGGAATGGGACTCGCTGCAGGTCGGTCGCCCGCGCCCAGACCAGGTAGATGCTGACCAGCGGGATGATCCAGGCGTGCTGGTACTCCGGCATCTGCCATTCAATCGACAGCATCCGGGCAAAGCCGTGGTCGAACAGAACGACGAAAGCCGCCAGCAACAGCAGGCTCAGCACAATGGAAAAAACAGGCTTCGGATTCATCGCGGATTCAGAGTGCACGTCATCAACAGGGAGGGCGCGGCCAGGGTAGCCGTCAATACGCCTTGTCGTCGCGGAACCACACCATGAAGGTTTTCGCGAGGATCTTCAGGTCGAGCGCGAGCGACCATTGGCGCAGGTACTGCAGGTCGTACTCCACCCGCCGCTGCATGTCCTCGACGGTGGCGGTTTCGCCCCGGCAGCCGTTGACCTGCGCCAGCCCGGTGATGCCCGGCGTCACCTTGTGCCGGACCATGTAGCCGGTGATGACGCGCCGATAGGCCTCGTTGTGTGCCACCGCGTGCGGCCGCGGCCCCACCACGCTCATGCGCCCCTGCAGCACATTGAAGAGCTGCGGGAGTTCATCGAGCGAGTACCTGCGCAGGAACCGCCCGATCGGCGTCACCCGCGGGTCGTCCCGGGTCGCCTGCCGCACATGGCTGCCATCATCGGAGGTCTTCATGGTGCGGAACTTCCACACGACGATCTCCTCGCCGTCCAGCCCGTAGCGCCGCTGCTTGAAGATCACGCTGCCCGCAGATGTCAGCTTCACCGCGAGCGCGATCAGCAGCAGCGGCGGCGAGGCGATCAGGATCATCAGCGAGGCGAGCACGACGTCGCTGGCGCGCTTCACCAGACCTCGCCAGCCGGCGAAGGGCGTGTCGCGCAGCGCCACGATCGGAATGCCGTTCAGGTCAGTGGTGCGTGACTGGATCAGATCGAACACGAACACGTCCGGCACGTAGTAGATCGAGGCCGTCGTGTCCTGCAGGTCCGTCAGCAGCTGCTCCGTGCGCTCGAGGTGACTGAACGGCGTGGCGATGAAGATCGCATCGATACGCTGCTCCTTCACGTAGGGCCCCATGTCGGAAAACCGGCCGAGCAGGTCCGAGGCGGGCTGGTAACCGAGCCGCTCCGCGCTGCGATCGTCGAACAGTCCCTTGAACTGCAAGCCGAGTTCCGGGCGTTCGCGCATGCTCTGGATCAGCCGCAGGCTCGCCCGGTTTACGCCGCAGACCACCGCCGTACGCGACTGGCCGGCAGCGAGCAGCCGGCGGATGGCCCACTTTCGCAGCAGCACGCTCACCGCCACCATCACGACCGGGGTGAGGATGAACCAGGCAAACAGGGCAAGGCGGGAGTAAAAGGCCGAGATCTTGATGGCATAGCCGGCCAGCAGCAGGACGGCCACGACCACGCTCCAGGCGATCGCAATCTGGCTCGCAATCGTCCAGCCACTGCTGAAGGTGTTCTGCGGTTCCGCCAGTGACGGCGGCACGATCAGCGCACAGAGCAGCGCCGCGACGATCGCGAGGACGAAATACGGCGGGGTGAACGGAATACCGAGGGCCTGCGTGCTGGCAAAGAGCACAGCCACGCAGACCAGCGGCGGCACCACGGACTGCAGCAGGCCGAACAGAGCCGTCGTGTGACCCGACTTGAAATCGTCGCCCCACATGGTTCAGCGATTCTAGCGCAAGTGACGTAAAACGCCTGTATTCATTGGCATTTTTCCATCTGAATGGTGACTTATGTTCGATCGGGACCGGCGGACCATAACAGGTCCGGGTTGCGCCATCCTTACGGCTCACGCTCCAGCCCCGTGGCCGCGTCGGATTCGGAAGGTGCAACACGATCCGGCGGCACGGTGGCAAGCCACCTTGAACCACGCCTGCACGACCGCGGCCCGGAAGGGAGCCCTTGCGACAATTGGCGGGTCAGCGCGACCTGCCGGGTTTCCGTCCAGCCAGATCCTTGAGCAGGTAAGCAATAAACATGGTGTTGGTGTAGGCATATCGCCGCCACAGGCGGCGCGGCTCGCTGATGAGCCGGAATAGCCACTCCAGCCCCAGGCGCCGCATCCAGACCGGGGCACGGGCCACTGAGCCAGCGAGGAAGTCGAATGCCGCACCGACACCGAGGAGGACTGCCGGCGCCAGCGCTTGCCAATGCGCGTTCATGAACAGCTCTTGCCTCGGCGCGCCGAGCCCCACCCAGATCACGTCGGGTCGCGCCGCGCGAATGGTCGCAAAAACGTCCTGCCACTCTGCGCCTGATATCGGGCGAAACGGCGGCGAATACGTGCCAGCGATTTCCGTCGCGGGGAAACGTCGCGCAATGACTTCGACCAGGCGGTCGAGCACCTCACGTCGCGCCCCCAGGAAATAGTGGCGCAGCGGTGGCTGGCCCTCCAGCGCCAGCATCGCCTCGAGAAAATCCGGTCCCGGCACGGGCTCCAGCGGGCGGACGCCTTTGAACCGGCCGGCGACATACACGGGGCGGCCATCGGGCAGACTCATGAACGACTCGTTGATCGCGGCCCTGACTTCCAGGTTCTCCTGCGCAGTAACGGCCACGTGAGCGTTGACGAAACAGACGTAACCGCCCGCTCGTTCACGCAACCTGGCGAGCAGGCTGGCTCGAGCCGACTGCGGCGTGGCGATCGTGATGCGGTTGCCAAAAACGTCGTACCGTCCATCCATGGTCCTGCTCACAAGCCCAGGGCGATGCGCCGGTAGTTCGCGTAGACCGGTTCCAGCACGCGCGCCGGTGTGTACGGCGACACGGCCTCCTGGCAAGGCTGGCCGGCCAGGCGGTGCCGCTCTCCGAGCGTTGCCGCCATGGTTGCAGCCAGCACATCGGGAGCGCGTGTCGGGGCGATCGCGCCGCTCCTGCCGGGCAGGACGACCCGACGCACCTCGCCCACGTCGGTCGTCACGACCGGGACGCCACAACCCAGGGCCTCCAGGACGCTCATGGGCATGCCTTCGTATGCGGAGGCCAGCACGAAGAGATCGGCCGCCCGGAGAATCGCAGCGATCTCGCGCGTGCTACGCAGGCCAGCGATGATCGCCTTGTCGCCGAGCCCCCCCTGCCGCAGCCGTTTCTCCAGTGCGTCGCGCAAGACACCGTCACCGACGTACAGCAAGCGCGCCGAGGGGCGCTGGCGCGCCAGCATCTGGAAGGCCTCCGCCAACAGGAGCGGATCCTTCTGCGAATCGAGGCGGCCAACCGTCACGAGCAGGTCGGTGTTCGCATGGATGCCGAACTCCCGCTCGAGCTGCAGTCGTGCTGCGTTTCGCTCTGCATTGCTCGGCACCTGGAAGTCATCCGGGTCGACCCAGGTCGGCGTGAAGTGGAATCGGTCACGAATCGCGGGAAAACGCTCCTGGTACCATGCCACTGCGTCCTCCCGCACGACGTAGACGCTGGCGAACCCCGGCAGGAGCCGGCCCTCCAGGCGGTAGTACAGCCACGGCGCGCGGCTCCAGAGGATGTCGGATTTGCGATTGCGCAGTTCCTTCATGTTCTGGTGGATGAACGCGTTCTTCGCCCGCCGATCGGAGGCGAACAGCAGAGCTGGCTCGAGCCGGTGAAACTCCAGCACGTCTCCGTCCACAATATCGCGATGGCGCGCTACCGCGGCACTGAAACGCAGCGAGAGTGGCACCCGCCCGCGCGCACCGGCGGCGTGGACCGCCAGCACCGGAAATAGCGCAAAGCTGCCCCGCCCCACCGGGCACTCGGTCCACTGGCCCACCGGACGTGCTGCTGCGTCCGTGGTAATGCCGACAACCCTGACCTTTATATCGGCCGGCGCGTACTTCGCAATACCGCGAATGAACGTGTCGATGCCGCCAGGCACGACACCGGTCGGATCAGCCGGATAGACGATGCTGACGGTGGGCACGAATGCTGGTGATCCGGATTACAGGCCCGGATCAAGCGGGCGCCGGCCCGGTGTGAACGGCGATACCGGTGATTGCTTACCAGGCGTTCCACGCGTACCGACAGCCTGCGACTGCGCCTTCGGAACACGTCGCGTGACACTCCGGGCGCTCCTCGTCTCGCTGGCAATGTAGTTGTCACGGGCTCGATTCAGTGCCATGAACAGGAATCCAAGGATCGGCGAGATCCCGGCGGTGAAACTGTTCATCAGGCCGTTGAGCAGAATCGTGAAAATCACCATCAGGTTCACGGCCACAGTACGCTGGGAACGGGCCGCGCGTGACATCCCCCGGAAGTGGAGCACAAGCACGGCCACGTAGAGCAGGTAGGCAATGATGCCGCCATACTCCAGCCATTCGACGTGAAAGTTGTGCCATACGACCGCATGCCCGTCACCCGAAACAAAGTTCTGGTGAAATCCGTTACCGATAATCGGCGATCGGGCAAACTCCTGTAACCCGACCGAATAATATCGGGCGCGCCCGTACAGGGAATTCAGCCAGTAGCCCAGGTCCGTGATGCGCTCTGCGGTTTGCTCCTGCCCCTTGTCCAGGCCCTCGACGTGGAACAGTTCGTACACCTGGACGAACACCAGCGTGCCGATCAACGATGCGGCAAGCATCGCGACCATGAGCGTCGTGGCATGGCCACGTCGCAGAATCCTGAAAAACAGCGGCGTGAGCAGCAGCAGCACGAGATAACCGCGCGAAAAGGTCGCCAGCAGCGCGCCGAACAGCGCCAGTGCCGCCAGCATTGCCAGAGGCTTCCGCCACCAGCCGGAATACGTGATCACGATCAGCCCGGCCGTGAGCAGCGCCGCGGCGCTGATCGACGGCATGTTGAGGACATGCAGCCGCACGGGATTCCTGGCGAATTCGAAAAGCCCAAACAGCGCGAACGCGGTGACTCCGCTGACGAAAGCCACGAGCGCCTTGCGATACTGCTCCGGGGTACGAATGAGCGTCTTCAGTGCGAAGTACGTCACGATCGGGATGAAGACCCCGTGGAAGGCGAGGAATCCCGCTTCGACCGTATTCCGCGCTCGCAGCGTAGAGAGCAGGAACGACAGTCCGAGCAACAGTACGCCGACGTCCTCGGGGGCGAACCGGTACCGCAGCTTGCCCATCGCCATGCCGGCAATCACGACCAGCAGGGCACCCATGATCCCCAGCGTGTACGGGTTGAAGGTGACGATGCCGATTTCGATCTGCAGCACGCCGAGGGAAAACGGCAACAGCAGCAGAACGAGGCAAAGCATGCCGAACGGATCGCGCAGCATGGCCGGCATCAGGATCAACGCGGCGACGGCGATGAGCACGATCCGGCCATCGCCGCCGGGGTCCATGCCGAGCGTTGCAAGACCTGCCCAGGAGACCGCGATCAGCACCGCGGCAATGCCATAGATCTGTAAGGTGTTCGGCCAGGCGCGCGTAGCCGTCCGATTCATCGAACCCGCCCCCCGGCCACTGTCGCAAGGCGTGACTCGCACCCGGCGAACCAGCAGAACTGCAGCGCGCAGCCGGCCCCGTCCCGAGCCATCATCTCCGTGATCTGCACCTGCTTGGCCACATCGGCTCCAGATTTCGACCGGCAAACCGCCTCAACTCGCTTTCGTATCTTAACCGCGAACAGCAGGGCGAATAACGACGCAGAACACGCCGCAGTATTGCGATGCCCGCCCCTGAAGCGGGTCTGTGAAGCGGTGTACACTGCCGGTCGACCGCGAGGGCCGGCATGCCTTATGTCCAAGCAACACAAGCGACGCAGGCCGCACCAGCTGGCGAGCGGCGTTCCCCCCACGGAGGCACCGGCTCCCAGCCCATGATGGCCCGCCTTGTGCGTAGCTTTGGCGCACTGTGCCTGCTGACGCTGGCCCTGAACGCCCACGGTGAGATCACGTTCGGCGCGCGGACGCAGATCTGGCCCTTTCTGTTTGCCGCCAGGGCCGACGACTCGCCGGGCCTTACGAGCGACGAGCAGATAAAGTTCGATGTAGCCATCGGCAATCTGGATCGCTATCGGGATCTGGGCGCGACCTGGAACATCGTCGACGTCTGGCAGGATGTCGACGGCCCGGACGGGTTCCTGCGGCTCGATCGTGTGGTGTCCGAGCATGAACGTCGCGGCATCGGGGTCGCCCTGCGCATCCTCGAGCGCCCGGAGATCTATGACCAGATCCGGAGCGGCGGCGAGATCGCGGCAAACGCGCTTCGCGAATACCGCCGGTGGACAGAACAGATCGCCCGCCGGTACGGCGCACGCATCCGTTACTACATGATCTCGAACGAGGCCGATCACGATATCGGCTACAACCGCCCAACCTATCGGGCGTTCCGCCTGATCTCCGTGGATGAGTATCGGGAGCTGCTGCGCACGGCATACGAAAGCATCCATGCCGTCGATGCCGGACTGAAAGTCGCCGACCACGGCGTCTCCTCGTACTCGCTGGCGCTTGCCGTCATGGCCGATCTCGTGTCGGCCGGCCATCCAGGCGATGCGCTGACGTTCTGGCGTTCGATGGCATACGAGGTACCGGACGATGGCGAACGCAGCCTGCCGAGGCTGCTCGGCAGGATTGCCAGCGCCGACTCGCGCCGACGCATCGAGTTTGCCCGTCGCAGTACGGCTGAGCTGACGCCGTACCGGGACGTGTACCAACTGCACCATTACTACGGGCCCGCTCCTCTCCCCGCCCTCTTGCACTGGATCCGTGGCCAGTTGGCCGGAAGCGACGGCAGTCAGCCCGTTGTGGCGGCGGAGGTCGGCTACCTGACCCCGGCGAAGAAAGGGACCTCATGGGACGGGCGTCCGGTCAGCATTGCCGACATGGGCAGGTATTCCGAAATCAGCCACGGAACTTCGATTGCCGAGACGATCGCGACACTGGCCGGCAATGGAATCGACGACATCCTGTACTGGCAGATCCGGTTCCACACGGCATACCACGGGCCAACCGCATCGCTTTACCGCGATACTCCGTCCCGGGATGACTTCCGCTCGACCTTCCCGGCCGAGGTGTTCAGGTTTATCGCGCGGGAAATGTCCGGGGCCTCGCCGGTAGCGCCTACTCCCGACTTGCAGGATGGCGGGCTCGTAGAGCACCGCTTCCGTCGTGACGGCGAGTTTTCGGTTCTCTGGGCTGCGGACGGCGGCGCGGTCACGATTCCACCTGGCGTGCGCGCCCGTACCAGCCGAGTGGCAGATGCTGCGGGCAGACCCGTCGGCACCGCCGATCGCCATGACAACCTGGGTACCGGACCCGTTTTCGTGTATTGGCAATCGCAGGCCGTCGGGCAATGAGCGCCGTGCCGGACGTCTCGCCCGCAATCGTGGCCGCCAACTCCGCGCCGTCACTGCTACTCGTCGTCGCGGATCGGTTCAAGCCATTTCGCGTGGACGTCCGGATCCTGTTTGCCCGGGAGCTGGTCGCCCGCGGATATCGCCTTGACTGGATCATGCAGTCCGACGACGTCTGCGCCGAGGACTACGTGACACGCTGGGGCGGCGGCGATGCATGGATCGGGAAAACGGATGTCGGCACGAGCCGGCTGGCGCGAATCAGGAAGCACGTCTATGCCATCGCCAACGAGTTCCGGATCTTCCGGCTGCTGAAGACCAGGCGCTACGACTGCATCGTCGTCAAAGACAAGTTCATCGCGCCGCTGCTCGCCCTGCTGGCCGGGCGACTGAACCGGACACCGATGATTTACTGGCTTTCGTTCCCGATTCCGGAAGAGTCCCTGCTGCGGGCCCGCGACGGAACGGCCCGCTACCCGGTCCTTTATTGGGTGAGGGGCCTGTTTTTTCATTTCCTGCTGTACCGGGTCATATTGCGTGGTGCACACCACGTTTTAGTGCAAAGCGAGCAGATGAAACGAGACGTGATGGCCCTGGGCCTTTCCGCCGACAAGCTTACCCCCGTGCTAATGGGCGTCGACCTGAGCAGCATTCCGTATCAGGGACTGGCCCCGCAAAAATCGAGAACGGACGATCGGCCAAAAACGCTGCTGTACCTGGGAACGCTGATCAAGGTCCGCCGCCTTGACTTCCTCATTCGCGTGCTCGCCATCGTGAGGCGCGAGATAGCGAACGTTCAGCTTGTACTGGTTGGCGACGGCGATGATCCATCCGACCGGAGCCTGCTGGAGACCGAGGCGGCACGGTGCAACGTCACCGATGCGGTCCGATTCACCGGGTTCCTGCCGAGTGAATCCGCCTGGCGCCTGGTAGCTGAGGCGGATGTGTGTCTCTCTCCGATCTACCCCACCCCTATCCTCAATGCCGGATCACCGACGAAACTTATCGAATACATGGCCATGGGCAAGCCCGTTGTCGCCAACGATCACCCGGAGCAGCGTCAGGTCCTGGGCGAAAGTGACGCAGGATTCTGCGTCGCATGGGACGAAATCGAGTTCGCCACGGCTGTCGTCCGGATATTGAAAGATCCGGAAATAGCAGCTGAAATGGGGCTCAGGGGCCGCCGGTATGTGGAACGATACCGCGACTACCGCTCGATCGCCGCATTGGTGGACGACACTTTCCGCGCGCAACTCCCCGGCTTCAGCGCCAGGAATTCGCTCGCGTCACCATCGTAGTCGCGCCAATCATGCCGACGATACGCATGAAGTGGATATTGGCATGGACCATGTCGTTCGAGTCCCGGCGTAAGGTCCTGGATCTGGGCTGCATCCGACAACCACCCGAAGGTGCCGGCAGACCTGGCTGGTTTCATGGCACAGAAGGCACGGAGCGCGGGTTCTCCTCCGGGCTCAAATACAACGGATGAGCGGTTTCGCCCGAAACGTATTGAAGCTCAGCGGTGGCAATGTCGCAGCCCAGATCATCAGCGTCGTCGCAGTTCCGGTCATCACCCGCATCTACTCACCGGATGAGTTTGGCGCGTTCTCATTCGTTTTCTCGCTCGTTGCAGTCCTTTTTCCCATCTCGACGTTGCGGTTGAACGCTGCGATCCTGCTGCCGAAGGATGACAAAACAGCAGCGGACCTGCTGCTGCTGTCAATCGCATCAGTGGTTGCCACGGCGCTGCTCGTGATGCCCGTCCTGGCGACAGCTCTTCACGGCCTGACATTTATTGACGAGCCAACCCGGGCCCTGCTCTGGTTCCTCGTGGCGGGCGTACTGGCGCATGGCCTTGTCCATTGCCTTGAGTTCTGGCTTCTGCGTCACAGGCAGTTCAGCCTGATGGCCTGGGGCGCGGTCGGGGAATCGGTCACCGACCGCTTGTTCGTGATCTCGATGGGCCTCGCGCAACACGGACTTGCCGTATGGCTTGCCTTGGGTCGGGTCGTTGGAAGTGCGGTGCATCTGCTGATTTTTCTGCCAGCGAGGAAAGAACTCCGTCTCCCCTGGCGCGGACGGGCCGCCGACGGGTCGCTGACTCAGACCGTGCGGCGCTATCGGGATTTCCCGCTGTTCCAGACCTGGGCGTACCTGTTTGCGAATGGCGGACGGGAACTGCCGACCCTGATCTTCGCGGTCCTGTTCTCCGCTGCCATAGCCGGAATGTATGCCCTCGGTGTACGAGTGCTCGGCTTCCCGATGCTATTGATTGGGGATGCTGTCGCCAGGGTGTTTCTTCCGTACGCAGTTGAGCTGTCGGGTGAACCCGCGCGCCTGTTGGATTCAACCCGTCTTCTGTTACGTTCGGTGTTTTACCTGATCTTCCCGCCAATGCTCCTGCTTCTGGCGCTCGGGCCACAGCTGTTCCGGCTGGTGTTTGGCCCAGAGTGGATCGAAGCAGGCTGGTTTGCGCAGGTCCTGTCTCTGTCTTTCCTGGTGACCTTCCTGTACAGGGTCCTGAGTATTTTCTTCGACATCTTCGAGAAACAGAGAATGCGGCTTGCTATCGATGCCGCGCAGCTGATCGGCCGCGTCGGAGCAATGGTCCTGGGAGGGCTGATCTGGGGCGTAGAAGGCGCGGTATGGGGCCTGATGTTGGCCACCATTCTCGTGCACGGCGCAGCGGTCGTTTACCTGCTGTCTCTGATCGGCCTGTCCGCGACCGATACGTTTGGCCTGTTCACGCAGGCACTGATCAACGTCCTGCCGTTGTCGGTCCTGCTTCTGGTGGCCGGGCCGCTGCTGGACAATCTGGCTGTTTCATGGCTGATCATCGTGGCCGGACTGACCGTTCAGGTATTTTGGCTGGCGCGGCGTGAGCCGCGGCTGGTGACCTATGCGAGGGAGTGGATCCGATGAACCGACCAGCAGCCCGCTGCGCCCTCAGGACATTCCCAGGGCTCAACGAAGCCCGCCTCACTGTGACCGCTTACCGGGCGAGTGAACAAGGCGCGCTTACGAGGTCTGCCTCAGCGCATACGGAAGGATGAGGTTCGCTTGATGTCGTTAAAGGAGTTCGCCAACCAGCTGCTGCGGGTCTTGCCCGACGACGGACGAGCCGTGCGAAAAATCTACCGCCGGGTCCTGGACGCCCAGCGTCACCGCGAGGTACGCAAGCGCCAGCTGGAGGGCAACTGGCAATTGCCCCCGCCGGATGCCGTGATCTGGGTCGATCCGGAGCGCATCCGGCTGCACACGAACCGCCATGAGCATGGAAAGCCGGAGCGCGCGCTGGAGCGCGTGTTTCCTCCCGACTGGCGCAATCCCGTCGAGGGTGGCGACTGGGACGTCGGCGGCATTCCCTTTGAGGAACTCGAGGCCTGCAAGGCAATTCGCGCCCGCATCCAGGACGGCACACCCTGGCACCAGACCGGTTACTGGCGCGAGTCGATGCGATACATTGAGGCTGGCAACATGGTCTGGAATTGCCGCAATACCGACGATCTGGCGCAGCGCTTCGCCTATGTCGACTCGCTGATCTCGAGCATTCGCGAGCATGGGCTGCTTCCGCACGCAGAGGTCGGTGCGGCGCAGGACCCGGCGGGCCGCTTCACAGCGGACATCGAAGTCAACATCGGGCGCCACGGCGAGTTCCTGTTCCAGGACGGCCGGCACCGGCTTGCGATCGCCAGGGTGCTGGGGCTGAAACAAGTCCCGGTCAAGGTCAAGGTGCGCCACGAAGAGTGGCAGAAGTTCCGCGAGTACATGTTCACGATGGTTGCCGGCGGCGGCGGCGCAGCGAAGGACGGCGTGCTCTATCAGAGCCCGATCCACCCGGACCTGCACGAGATCCCGGCCGAGCACTCCTGTGAGGACCGGCTGAAGGTGCTGCTGCCACATTTGCGCGTCCGCTCCGGCGCATTGCTGGACATCGGCTGCAACCTGGGCTTCTTCTGCAACGGCTTCGAGCGTGCGGGGCTGGAATGCACGGGGCTCGAGTACGGGCCCGATATTGCCTATGCGGCCAATCGCATAGCGCTCGCCGAAGATCGGCGCTACCGCGTAATCAACGGCGACGTGCTCGACCCGCGCGTGCACGACCCGATCGTCCGGCGGTCCTTCGACGTGGTGCTCGCGCTGAACATCTTCCACCACTTCATGAAGACGAAGGTCGACCACGACCGCCTGATCGTGCTGCTCGGCAAGCTGCGACCGGCCCAGCTCTTCTTTGAGCCTCACCGCACCGACGAGCCGCCGATGCAAGGCGCGTACGCAAATCTCGAACCGGAGGAATTCGTCGCCTTCGTGCAGACCCACGCCGGTCTGGCGCATGCCGAGTACATCCACACTGCGCCCGACGGCCGCAAGCTGTTCTCGCTGTACCGCTGACGCCGTCGTACCGCGCAGAACGGCAATCGGCCGGGGATTATCGAGTCGTCGTGTCCCTGGTCACTGGCGTCTGAACGGATTACCGGCCCAGATAATGATGGAAGACGTGCGCGGAGCGAGCGTTACCGGCCAGGAAACCGGATTACCATCGTCGAAGTACACATACTCGGCGCACTTCGCCGAAGCAGAGACTGCGTCGGGACATGCGAACGTTCCGTCGTATCCGGTAGGGTTCACCAACAGGGCCGAATCGTCGTCCGGTGTGTTTGGCGCGTAAGTCACCTCTTCCACGCGGACGTTGTCCAGATACAGCGTCTGGTTCGGCCATACCTGAAAATCCACCCGGCCACCCCAGTCACCGGGCTGAATCACCAGATCGGACGGCACGGTGAAAAGCACGCTGTGATTGCGCCAGGTGTCCAGCGCCGCAATCGGGTACCAGCCCTGGAACCTGTCGTATGAGCGCGGTCCGGCCATCCGGGGAACTACCGTCGAAGTGATGGCCTGCTGCCCGGACCGGTTGCTGAAACTGACCACGTAATTCTTTCCGGGCGACACCGGAAAGACACCCGATATCAGCGAGGCGGACTCGCTCACCCCACCCGCTGTCAGCGCGGCACAACCCGGCGAGGGACAGTCGCTGCTCCAGGCCAACCCGGCGTCACCCTGCGTTGCGTAGGCGAGCCAGCCCGAGGTGTTGCCGTCAAACGCCCCGTTGGCAAGAAGGTTGATGCCACTCACCGGTTGATACGCGAACGGTGCAATGCCAAATGCATCGAAAGCCGTTCCGCTGGTATCGTTGCCCGCCTGTCGCCACTGCTGAAGATCAAGAGTCTCGTCTGAATATCTGCCGTTCAGATACCTGGTGATTTTCACGACCACCGGTATCGCAGGATTTTCGGCATAAATTGCCGAGTAGCGGTTGAAGTCGAAGGATGCGAGCCCGGTCGTATCCTGCTCCGCGGGGAACAGAAAAATCGCCGGGATGTCGGCGCGCGCGAAGAACCGGTTCCGCTGGATTCTGTTATTTGATATCCGTACGGATCCGTACTCTTTGATTCGAACTGCGTAGGTCTGGTAGTCGTAGAAAACGTTGTCCGTGACGACGTTGTTGGAGGCCGCATGGATGAACATCCCCATGTCGACCTTGCTGATCGTATTGCTCGCCACGTACACGCCATTCGTCCGGTAATCCAGATAAATCCCAGGCGTCAGGCCATAGAATGGAGCGGGATCCCGGCCATTGCGGTTACCGTACACCCCCGTGATGATGTTGCCGTAGACCACGCTGTTGTGGGGCACGGAAGCGCCTGCTGCTGCCCCATTGCCCGTATAAATGCCGCCGCAATCGTTCAACACCTGGCAGACGTTCTCGATACGGTTGTTGGCAACATCGTTTCTCTTGCCGAACGCGATGCCGTGGAAGCCGGCGTTCACAACATGATTGTTCTTGATTTCCAAATCGGTGCCGGTTGACGAGATCGCGCCCCGACTCTGCACCGGAGACCCGATGACACCGCTGTCAATGACACGGTTGTTGAGGATCTTGAAGTTGGTGGATACGCCCGTGAGGATGCCTTCGCGGACACTGCGTCGCACCGTACAACTGTCGATCGTGCCGTCACGCGCATTGTGCGCGACGATACCCTGCCAGTAGGAGTCCGAGACTTCGCAGGCCCTGACGACGACGTTTGCCGAATTCGGCAGCGCAATACCTGCACCGGTCTTGTCCACCCGCAGCGCTTCGACGATTACGTTGGTGGTACCGGATCCATCTATGCCATAGGCGTTGGTCGCGCCAGTGACACGGGCACCCGGCGCTCCGCCGTCGGGCATCCAGACATACACCTTCATCTGGTCCGGGTTACTGCTGTCGAAGAAGAACTCACCCGGCTCATCCAGCATCCATAGCTTGTTGTCGAGGTAATAGCCCCAGTTGGCCTGGATGGGCCGGTCCGTCTGCTGGGAAAAGTTGAGTCGCAGGTTCGCCGGGTCGAAGGACGCTACGGTCCGATCGTTGATGATGTAATCGTTCACGCGGATATGCGCACCGGCACCGACGAGATCCCTGTCTGCGATCGCCGCGAGCTCTGCATCAACGAGACTCGAGAAGTAGTCCGGTGGCGGCAATGTCACGTCCGTCACCATCATGCCACGGGCCGACGGTTGGGCCTGGTAATCGCCATTTGGATGCTGTGCGAGCCGAAGACGAACTCCATCCGCGAACAACTGGTAAGCGGGAAACCAGGTATTCGCTACGTAAATGTTTCCGGAGTACTGTTGCCAGCCCGTTACGGCTGCAGCGGCCGTGATCGTCGGTTTGTTGGCATCCGTGCAGTCGCTGCCGAAGCGCGCATATTTGATGGGCCGTGCCGGATCCGATGAACTCGCCAGCCGCAGGGTGCCACGCCAGCTCTGCCCGCAGCGGAAGTACACCGCGTCGCCGGGCTGCAGCACGGCCCCGTTGACCTTGCCCAGAGTGCGCCATGGCCCCACCGCCGATGCGCCGCCTGCAGGGACCGCGGATGCGCCGGTAAACGCATCGTTGCCCGCGACCGCATCGACGAAATAATTCGTCGCCAACGCGCCGCTTGAGTACCAGGCGAGCAGAACGCCAAAAAGAAAAACAGGGGACCGTCTCATAACGTCTTTTTCTCTTTCTTCTTGTCCGGACCGGAGCTTGCGCCTGGTTCTCGTCACGGGCCTTCACCGCCCGATCGACGCACGCTCGCGCTCATTCTAGTCAGGCCCGCACCCGCCAGTCATCTGCCACCTGTCTCGCAGCGCGGCGCGGACGATCGGAAATCGGGTTCAGTACCAGATGACGACTGGTGTTATGTCGCTTGCGGCGATCGCGACAATACGAACGACGGCCGTATGAGCGGTTTCGGCTTGGATCCCGCGACGCTGATACGACGCGTAACTCGTGTGAGTTGCAGCGTTATGTCATATGCGACGAGCGTCTGCTGCGCGTGATGGCGCAACTCCGGCAACGCATCGTGGGATCGTTACAAGCGTGGCGATCGGGAGGATCGTCTGTGGCGCCCGATTTCTACGTCCGGCGCCGGAGCGTGGGGATCAGAGTGGCGTCCTGGAAGGCGCGCGATTTCCACCGCGACCATAACCGCCGTAATAGTAGTGAGGCGCGGTCGGTTCGGCACGATTGAGCACCGTGCCGATCAGCGGCGTCTCCCCCAGGCTGTCGATGGAACTCTGCAGATCCTCCCTCTTGGTCGCGCCGTTCTCGGCGACCATCAGGACCGAATCCACATACGGTGCAAACGCGATCGCATCGTCCATGGCCAGCATCGGTGCGAGATCGAAGATGATCAGCCGGTCCGGGTAGCGGGTTTTCAGCTCGGTGACCAGCGCGACCATCTTGGGCGAGCGCAGCGTCTCCGACGAGTCGGTGATGCTTTCCCGCCCGGGCAGGATCACCAGCCGCTCGATGCCAGGCGAGAACAGGATCTCCTCCAGCGGGCGGCCGTGGTTGATGTGATCGCCGATCCCGTACTCCGGCTGGTACTCGAAATAGCGGTGAACGCTGGGACTGCGCAGGTCGAGATCCACCAGCAGCACGGTGTGCGTGAGCTCGCGTGCGAGGCTGATGGCGAGGTTGATCGCGGTCAGCGTCTTGCCGCAACCGGTCGCGGGGCTCGTGATGGCGAGCGAATTCCAGCCGTGGCCTTCGAGCGTGCGCACGACCCGGGTGCGCAGGATCCGGTAGGCGTCGGCGAGTTCATGATCCGGCAGGGCCGCGACCAGGCGGTTTCGCTCGAGCACATCCGCCGGAATCCGGACGACCTTCGTCTTTTGTGCCGCCCATTGCCCGGTGGCGGCTGCCGGCGTGTCGGTCTCCGCTGCTGTCGGCCCCTCGGGGTGCGGGGTCGCCGCGGCCCGTTCGGCCTCGGCCTTCCGTAATGCTCGCTTGATGCGGTCCATCCGTCCCTCCCCCGGCCTCAGATCCCGAGTTCACGCAGGACCGTGTACCAGAGCACGTCCAGCGGCTTCACGGCAAAGTGGATGATCAGGGTGAGCAGCGCGATGCCGGCCGGGGTTGCGATCAAGGCGATCTTGCGCAGCTGTTGCTGGCGGGCCGCCTCCGCGCGCGTCGTGATCTGCGGGATCTCGGCGATAGGCGGGGCACCCTGCGCTTGGAGAAGGCCGCTGGCGCCCCAGATCGAGCTGTCGGTCGCTTCGCGGATCATCACGGTGAGCAGGGCGAGCGCCGGCGCCATGATGGCCAGCAGCGCGAGCAACAGCCCCCGGTTCGGCGTTGCCGGTTCCAGCGGCAGATCGGGTGGCTCGACGAGCACGAACCGCTCGCCCTTGGCCTCGGTTTCCAGCGCCTCGCCCATCATCGCGCCGAACTCCCGCTCGCGCAGGGCGAGATAGCGGGAGGTTGCCGATTCCAGTTGCCGCTGCAGGGCAACGAGCTGCTGCTCGACCTGCGGTGTTTCACGCAGGCGCTCTTCGTGCTGGCGCACCCGCGCCCGCAATTCCGCTTCCTGCGCGCGGTACGCCGCCAGTTGCGAGACCACCGACTCGTACTGGGCAGAGACCTGGATGTAGGCGGGGTTGTCCGGTTTCAGGACGGCATCCCCTGCGGAACGGGCGCTACGCGTCGATTTCTCCAGGTTCGCCACGAGACGCTGCAGGCGCTGCACCTCGGGATGACCCGGCGCATAGGTCTCTTTCGCCTTCGCCAGGTCCGCGCGCGCAGCGCTGAGCGCCGCCGCCGTGTCGGTGAAATCCGCCGTGAGCCCGGTCTGCTCACGCAGCGCCTTGATCTCGCGGCGCGTGCGCACGACGTCCGGGTGCGAGCTGTCATAGCGACCTTCGAGCATGGCTAGCTGCGTCTGCAGCGCCTTGAGCTGGTTCTCGGGCGCCACCACGGCCCGGCCGTCGGCGAGCAGGCTCGGCGCCACCGGATCGATCTGCGCGAGCTGCGCCTCGAGCTTGATCCTGGTGTCCTCCAGGGACTGCAACTGCCGCTGGATATTGAGCAGCTCGTCCTCGGTGCGCTGGATGATCTGCAGGTTCAGGCTGGTGAGTTCGGGCAGCGCGCCTTTGTTCTTTTCCTTGAAGTCGGCAACTTTTTTCTCCAGCTCGCGCACCTGCGCATCGAGGCGCTGCACTTCACTGCCGAGAAATTCGCGGGTCTCCACGGTCTGCACGGTACGCGCCTTGAGGTTCTCCTCCAGGTAGAGCGACACGAGCTCGTTGGCGACCTTGCGCGCCGTGGCGGGGTCTTTGTGGCGGAAGCCGATCGTGAAGGCGATGGTCTGGATCGTCGGCGTATTGCGCTGCGGGTCGGTGAGCTCCACATTGACGACGTCCATCGTTATGTCGTCCTGGATGTCGTCGGCGAGCAGCATCGTCGGCAGGTGCCGGCGCTTTTCGGGATACAGGTTGAACTTCTCGATGATCGAGGCGAGGTTGGAGCGTGTCATCACGCGCTGGTTGATGTACTGCACCTGCTGGGCGGCGAACACCGTCACCGTCGTCGGCACCAGCGCCGCCGGCACCTCGGGTTCCTCGAGCAGGATGACCGCCTTGGACTCGTAGGTGTTCGGCCAGATGAACACCAGCAACGCGCCGATGAAGAAAATGCCGGCCGCGACGCCTAGCGCCAGCCGGCGCCGGCGCTTCAGCCCTTGCAGGAAATCGGCGAGGCTCTTGCCTTCGTCGACGACTTGGTCACGCTCTTCCATCAGGAGCCCGATGAAATCTGTTTCTTTATCAGAATCTTATTGTCGTATTGCAGGACGATTATAGCTACGGGTGAGACCGGCGGATGTGACCGGCAGCGCAGAAGGTCCATGCGGTCCTCAGCCTCCCGAAGCGGCCTTGCTGTGGGCCGTCCCGCCGGACTGCGGCACGGTGCGCAGAGTCTTGCCCATGGGCAGACCCATCCGCAGCCGGTCGCGCAGCACGGCACGAATCGTTGGCGCATCGATGGTGGCCTGCTCCTCGGAGAACCCGTAGACCAGAGCAAGGTCGCAGAGCGTGTTGACGAGGCGCGGGATGCCTTCGCTGGCGGCGGCGATCAGCCGGACTGCGGCGGGGGTGAAAAGCTCGGGTTTCCCGCCAGCCACCGCCAGGCGATGGGCGATGTAGGCGGTCACGTCCTCCGGGTTGAACGGTGTCAGGTTGTAGGCGACGGACACGCGCTGGGTGAGCTGTCGCAGCTCCGGCTTTTTCAGCAGCTCGCCAAGCTCCGGCTGACCGACCAGGATGAGGTGCAGCAGGTAGTCCTTCTGAGCATTGACGTTGGACAGCATGCGCACTTCTTCGAGCCCGCGCACGCCCATGTTCTGCGCCTCGTCGATGATCAGCACCACCGGCTTGCGCTGCGCGTACTGGCGGATCAGGAACTCGACGAAGGCATCGTAGAGCTCGACCTTGCTCTTGCCTCTGTAGTCGAGCTCATAGGCCATCATGATCCACTCGGCGAGCTCGCCGAAGGAGTTGTGGGTGAAGTTGATGAGCCCGACGCAGACGTCTTCCTCGAGTTCGTCGAGCAGGCGGTTGATGAGCGTGGTCTTGCCGCAGCCGACTTCGCCGCTGATGACCGTGAAGCCCTGGCGGTTCTGGATGCTGTACTTGAGCAGCATGAGCGCCGTGGCGTGGCGCTTGGACATGTACAGGAACGAGGGATCCGGCAGGAGCTGGAAGGGGCGTTCCGTCAGGTGGTAAAACTGTTCGTACATGTCGGGTTGGTCGCGGCTGAAGCCGCTCCTACAGGGTCCTTTTTGTCGTTGCCGTGTTACCTGGTCGCGGTTGAAGCCGCTCCTGCAGGGTCCCTTCCGTCGTTGCCGTGTTACCTGGTCGCGGTTGATGCCGCTCCTGCAGGGACCTTGTCATCCTTACCGTGCTGCCTGGTTGCGGCTCAAGCCGCTCCGACAGGGCGCCATGCCGCCTTGTCGTGATACCAGTGTTCTCTCGTCCTAAGCCTTTGCACCCTGGGCCCGGTAGTAGGCGGGCTTGCGACGCGCGGCGTGCGCCTTGTTGAGCACCGTGCCGATCAGCGGTACGCCCTTGAGCACCGCAATTGCCTTCTGCAGGTCCTCGCGCGAGGTGCCGCCGGCCTCCGCGACCATCAGCATGGCATCGGTGTAGGGAGCGAAGGCCAGTGCGTCGTCGGCGGCGAGAATCGGCGGCAGATCGAACACGATCAGCCGGTCGGGATAACGGTGCTTGAGTTCGTTCACCAGCGCCACCATCTTCGGTGAGCGCAGCATCTCGGAGGAGTTCTGCACCTCCTCGCGACCGGGCAGGACGACGAGGCGTTCGATCGAGGGGCTGAACAGCAACTGGTGAACCGGCACGTCGCGGAACAGGTAGTCGCTGAGTCCGGCCTCCGGCTGGTAACCGAAATACTGGTGCACCGAGGGCTTGCGCAGATCGAGGTCCACCAGCAGCACCGTGTGGGTGACCTCCATCGCGAGACTGATGGCGAGATTGATCGCGGTAAGCGTCTTGCCACAGCCGCTCGCCGGCCCGGTGATCGCGACGGAGTTCCAGTTATTGTCACGGAGGCTCTGCAGCACGCGCGTACGCAGCATGCGGTACGCGTCCTTGAACTCGTGGCTCGGCACGGCCGCGATCAGACGGTTCTCGAGCATTACCCGGTGCGGCACCTCCACGACCTTCGTGTAGGTGTAGCGCAGGCCCGCAGTGAAGTCTCCCACCACGGCTCCCTCGGCGCCCTGCTTCTCGGCGCCCGGCGGCCGGTCACGGTTCGCGTACTCGAGTGCTTTTCGAATCCGTTCCATCTGATCTTGCTCGCTTACATGCCCAGGCGGCGCAGCGCCACGTACCAGGCCACATCAAGATTGATGACAAAGAAGTGCACCAGCACCGCGGCGATGATCATCGCCACAGGCGCGAAGACCAGTGCGTAGAGGCGCATGTTGCGCTTGTGCGTCATGTCCTCGGTGTTCTGGATGAGCGGGATCTCGGCGAGAGGTGGCGAGCCCTGCACGCGCTCCACGGCACGCGCGCTGTTGACCGAACTGTCCATGGACTCGGCGAACTGCGGCAGCCCGAAGGCGATGGCGAGACACAGGGCGGCCAGCAGCACCAGCAGGACCGGCCGGTTGGGACTGGACGGCTGCAGCGGGAGGTCGGGCGGCTCGACGAGCGTGAAACGCTCGCCCTTGCTTTGCGTTTCGAGCGCCTGACCCATCTGCGCGGTGAACAGCCGGCCGCGCGCGGCCTGGTAGCTCGCGGTAGCGGTTTCAAGTCGCCGCATGAGCGCGGACAACTCGCGCTCGACCTCGGAGCTTGCACCGATACGCTTCTCGTACTGGGCGATGCGGGCCTGCACCTCGGCGCGCTGGCCGCGCAGAGTCGCTTCCTGAATGTCCAGGTTCTTGCGCTGCGCCTGGACCTGGATATAGACGGGATTGTTCGGCTCCTCGCGGCTGCGGTTCGGCCGCTCGGCGGGAATCGCGGCGCGGCTCGCCTCGATGCTCGCAATCTGGCGCAGCAGTCGGGCCACTTCCGGATGATCGTCGCTGTAGCGCTCGCGGGCCATCGCGAGTTTCCCTCGCAGGTCTGCCAGTTGCGCGGCTGAATTCTCCGGACGGACGTCACTGCCGACCTCGAGCTGGAGCGCTTCGATGTCGCGGCGTATCCGCTGGACATCCGGGTGATCGGGGCTGTAGCGGCCCTCGAGGATCGCGAGCTGGCTCTGCAGTGCCCGCAACTGGTCGGCCGGCGGGGCGACGCCGCGGCCGTCCGGCATCGTCATGGTCTTCATCGGCTCGATCTGCGCGAGTTGCGCGTCGACCAGCACCCGCGATTCGCTGAGCGCCCGAATCTGGCGGTCGATATCGAGGATCTCCTGGTCGGCACGCTGCAACATCTGCTGGTTGACCGGCGTCTGCTGCGGCAGGCTGCCTTCGTTCTCCTGCTTCAGCTTGGCGATCTGCCCTTCGATTTCCCGCACGCCGGCGTCGAGCCGGTTCACCTCCGCCTGCATGAACTCACTGGTCTGGGCGGTTTGCTCGGTGCGCGCCCGGACATTCTCATTGAGGTAGAGCGAGACGAGTTCGTTCGTCACCTTGCGCGCGACCTCCGGATTCGGGTGCTCGAATCCGAGGGTGAACGCAATCGTGGAATTGATCAGCTGACTGGGCCGGTCAGGGTCGGCCAGTTGCACGTCGACCAGGTCGATGCTGATAAATTTCTGGACCTCGTCGACGAGCATCAGGGTCGGAAGATAGCGGCGCTGCCTCTGGAATAGATCGAACTTCTCAATGATCTCGGCAAGGTTCGTACGGGTCATCACCCGCTGGTTGATGTACTGGATCTGGCGGGCGGCAAACGTGGTCACCGTGGTCGGCACCAGCCCGGGCGGGACCTCCGGATCCTCGATCAGGATGGTGGCCGTAGACTTGTAGCTGTTCGGCCACAGGAAGATGACCACCAGGCCGAGCACCAGCACGGCCAGCGCGATCTTGAATGCGAAGGCCCCTCGACGCCGGAATGCGTCGAGGTAGTCCTGCAGTGACCTGGAGTGTTCCTCTGGAATGGCGATGTCGTATGCCATGCGTCTGCGTAACTCTCTCCGGAAAGGGGGCTTGGCCGGTTCCTGTCGTTATAGCAACCGGTAAATCTTACCGATCAGGGCACCTGACGTATGTGACCAGACGCCCAAAAAATATGACGTAACTCTCTGAATAAATTGACTTGAATCGCGCTCCAGCGATCCGGGAGGCGCAATATAGCATTATCGTTCGAAGCCGTCGCGCCGCGCCGCATGCCGACGGAAGCCAGCCTCGTGACTTTCCCGGGGGCCGATTAAGGACTCATTAACGCAGCAGCAGCCCGATTCCGCATGGGACCGGCGCTGCAACTCAAGCGCACGCGCCCGACGGCACTGCGGGCACCCTTGGCAAGCACCGTTGCCTGACGCCGCTCGGTTTCACGCTGGAGCAGGACAGGTCTCCGCACCGGACTCACGCAAAATGCCCCCGCGAGGGGGGCATTGCGCTCACGATAAGGTTGGTCGGATCAGGCCAGGCGGGCGAGGCGGCGCCGCGCGCGGGCGAGCACGCCAGCGAACGCGGGGATCAGCAGCCAAGCCGTGGCCGGCAGCGGTACGGGATCTCCGCCGCCCTCACCGCCGCCAATGAACGCGCTCGGGATGGCCGGCGGCGTGCACTTGCGGTCTGGGTTGCACTCGATTTCCCGGAACAGGTTGCGGACACGCGCGGCGAACGCGACGTTGCCCTGTGCGGCCTTGCCGCTGGAAAGTTCCACGTAACTCGACGGCGTGTCGCCGTCGATGCCGACGATCGAGAACTGCAGCGAGGTGGAACGCACCGGACCGGTGCCGAGCAGGCTCATATCGAAGCGCCCGAAACCATCCATGCGAGCGGTGCCGTGGGCATGAAAGTTGTCAGGCAAACCGGTGATGTTTGACGCTTTCAGCGAAATGTCCTCGGCGACATTGAACGCGAAAGCGCGGATGTCGAAGTTCGGACGTGCGCGATCGAGCAGCGCCTGGAGCGGTTCCACCGAGAAATCAATGGCGCCGCCTGCACCATCGGCGATCGTCACCTTGATGTAGTTCTCGCCATCCGGCAATCCAGCCACGTTGGACTGATTGAGAAAGTACGAGACGGAAGCGGCTTGCGCCGATGCTCCGGCCAACAACACCACGGGCAGCATCGCGAAGCCGAGTCGCGTGGTTCCCTTGGTTTCGCAGTGAACGCTGTACATGCCGGATTCCCCCTGGTTCTGGTTTTGCCCGCCGTCCGTAGCGCCGACGTGATTTTCTAAATCTCTTGCCGTCGCGGTCACGCTCGCAACGGGGCTTCTTTGGCGGCAATTTAACAATCAGGATGTACGTACGCAACCGATTGATTACATAAGATGTATCACCCTCAAATGGGGGTAATGCGCGGTGGCTGCAACAACCGCGACCAAGGGTGTCATCGACCCCGATTCCCACCGCGCTTTCACAGCAAGAAACACGCCCAACCCAATGATCTGGTTACATCGCTCTGCGGTTACGGTGTCACGACCGGGGCGATGCTCAGGGTCTCGGGCGGCGCCCGCGCCGCTCGTTCACGCCGGCGCCCGCCGCCCGCCCGGCTTCCCGCAGCCACGCCTGCTGCAACCGTGACAGCGGATGCGTCCGCTGCATCGCCCACAGCCAGAGCAACAGGATGCGGTCGTAAACCATGCGGAACGTGGTAATCGCTTCGCCGGGAATCGCTGCAGTCGTACCGAAATACTCGGACAAAAACAGCGTGGCCTGCCGTCGCGGCACCCGGTGGTGGGCGAGCACGACTGCCAGATCGAACCATGGCGCGCCGGCGCCCGCGTATTCCCAGTCCACCAGACGCGGCTCGGACAACCCGATGACGTTCGCGGTGATCGGATCGTGGTGACAGAGAGTGGCTTGCGGCGGTGGCAGGCGACGCAGCAGTCGCGCAACTTCCGCCGCCACGTGCGACGCACCGGGCTGATCGGCGCGCGCGGCATAGACGCGCGCAGCGCGGGCGAGGTCAAGAGGCGGACCGGGCATTGCGATCGCGTGCACCCGTCGCAGCAATCCGGCGAGTTGCACGAGCCGGCGCCGATCGTCGAGATCCGCCCTGCGCCAGGCGCGGCCGGGCACGTAGCGCAACAGCAGTACCGCCGGCGCCCGCGCCTCGAAGGCAACGACCTCGGGCCCCACGCCCGCTTGCGCCGCGCGGCGCAGTACGTCCACCTCGGCACGCCGGTCGAGCCGCCACTCCTGCGCAAGCGGTTCATCGATGCGCAGAATGAAGCGCTCCTCGCGCCACGCGAGCAGGTAGCTCCTCTTGGTCGCCGCGCTGTGCACCGGCCGCAACAGGCGCAGCCCGCGCGCCGCGCTGCCGAGCCGGTCGAGCGCCTGTCGGGGCGTCATGCGCCCGCCGCCGTCATGCGCCCACGCCAGGCACGGAATCCCGCGACGATGAGCACGAGGTAGAGCGCGAAGAGCCCGGCGGTCAGCCACATCTCCCGTTGCAGATAGACATACACCGAGACGCTGTCGATCACGAACCAGTACAGCCAGTTCTCGAGGATCTTGCGAGCCACCATCCAGGTGGTGACGATCGAGCCCCAGGCGATGAACGAGTCGAGATAAGGCAGCGCGGCGGCCGTGTAGTCCGCAAGCAGTGCGCCACTCGCGACCGACAATGCCGCAACCACGGCAACTACCGCCAGATGCCGCGGCCAGCGCCAGCAGCGGATGTGAAGGTCGGCGCCCGCCCGTCCCCAGCGCCACCACCCGTATACCGATACCCCGATGTAGAACAGTTGCAGGGCCGATTCCAGGTACAGCGCGACGCGCGCCAGCAGCACGAGATAGATGGCAGCACTGGCGATCGCCGCCGACCAGCACCAGATACTCTCGCGGATTGCGAGCCACAGGTAGGCGATCGCCAGCAGTACCGCGAGGGACTCCAGCGCGAATGACCCGGCCGCAGACACCTCAGAGCCGACCCAACGCGCAGTCACGCGCTGCCGCAAGCCCGTCCGTGCTGATCAGGTGCCCGCGTGCGCGAAAACCCGGGTCTGAACCCACGATCGCGGCAACAGCCGGGGCTGATGCCCCTCCTGCAGCACCGCTCCGACATCGCGCCGGATACGCTCTCCTAGCCATGCGAGTCGAGTTTCGGCGGCGTACCGATCGGCAGGTCCGCGCTGATGTACTTGACGACGAATACCATCGGGCCGCCGCGCCTCATGCTCTCGCCCATGCAGCGCTGGAGCGCGCCGGTGACCGCGGCATACTCGCCGCGCAACTGCGTGCTCAACTGGTTGGTCAGGACCTCCAGTCCGGGCTCGCGCCGCAGCTGCCCGATGAAATCGCGGATGTCGCCGACGAAGTCATCGGCGAGCGGGTAGAGGCTGATTTCTGCGGTGATGCGCATGGCTGTTCCTCCATGGATTTCCTGTCGTGAATTGACGCGATTCCATCGGCCCTACAAGGCCCATTTGATCGTGACCCCGGCCTGCTGTGGATCGCCCAGGCGCACATAGCGCGTCGGCGTGAAGGCCGGCGGCTCGTTGCCGAAAAAGAAGCCGCGCACGGCATAGTCCTCGTCGAACAGGTTGCGCACCCAGGCTTCCACGCGCCAGCGGCCGAACTGCCGCCCGCCACGCAGGTTGACCACACCGGCATCGCGGGACTTGCGGTCCGCGCCCGTGCTCAGGTCGTAGTCGAAATAGAAGTTGTCGCGCCCGAAGGCATCGAGGCGCAGAAACCAGCCGCCGCCGGGTTCGAACAGTGCGCTCGCCGATGCGCTCCAGGGTGGCGCGTGCGGGAAAGACCGGCCTTCGAACTGCGGGGCTTCCCGGAACTCCCGCACCTCGGTGTCGAGCAGCCCCAGGCTGCCGGAGAGCGTGAGCACATCCACCGCCCGCCAGCCGAGCGCGAGTTCGGCGCCGGTCGCACGGCCGGACTCGGCGTTGTCGGTGAGAAAGACGAAACTCGTCGGATCGCCGGAGACAAGCTGCACGGGAATCTTGACCTGCATGTCCGAGCGCTGCTGCACGAACAGCGCGATGTCGGCCCACCAGCGCTGCGCCGGGCCGTCGAGCCGCAGCCCCGCCTCGTAACTCACCAGGTGCTCGTCGCCGTAAGTGAGCTGCTCCGGCGCGACACCCGGATACCCCGCGAGGCTCGGGTTGACACCACTGCCGCGGTAGCCGCGCGCCACACGCATGAATGCCGCCGCGCCATTACCGACATCGTGTGTCAGAGACAGCTCACCGCCCCACATGTCGTCGTCGGGCGAGAAGTGATTGCTGCTGCTCGCCATTGTGATGGTGTCTTCGCGGCGGTCGTCGTAACGCGCGTCGCGATGCTCGCCACGCAGGCCGAGCGACAGGCTGGTCCGGTCGTTCAACGGCCACGACACCTCGCCGAACACGGCGACGCTGGTGGCGTCGTAGTCGCTGTCCACCGAGAAATCCTGCGCGAACAACGGGAACTCGTCGGCTGGATCGTCGAACTCGCCGCGCACCCTGCGCAGGTTCGTTTCATCCAGCGCCAGCACATACAGGCCGGTCACCCAGTCAGCGACCCCCGCGATGCGCCCCGCGGGGCCCGACACCAGCCGCAGCTCCTGGTTGAGCGTGCGTCGCTCGCGCCGGTTTTCCTCGGTGAAGGCGTAGGTGTACGGCTCCCAGAACGCCGTGTTGCCCCAATCACCGTCGAAGCTGAAACCGATATCTGAATCGGCCGCGCCCGTGATGCTGACGAGCGTAACCGCGTCGCCGAGCACACCGCTCACGCGCAGCGCGCCGGCCGAGGTGCGCTGGGTGTCGCCGCCGGGCGCGTCGGATTCCGTGGTGCGGCTGTTGTCGATGGCCCAGGCGTCGTAGCCATTGTCGAGGTCCACGTAGAAGCCGGTCAGGTCGACCTGCCAGTCCGCGGCCGGCGTCCAGCGCAGCCGCCCGCGCGTGGTCAGTTCGTCGCGCTCATTGGTGTCATCGCGGCCGAGGTAGGCGTTATCGTGAAAGCCGTCGTCACCGTAGTGGTGCGCTGCGAGCCGATAGCTCAGCCGCTCCTGCGCGCCCGGCACAGGTCCGCCACCCGCCACACCGAAACCGCTCGCGCCGTCACCGCCGACGAGCGCCTCGGCGTGCATTTCCGCGACCTGCGTCGGCGCCGCTGTCTGCACATAGATCAGGCCGCCGAGCGCGTTGGCTCCGTAGCGCGTGCCCTGCGGGCCGCGCAGCACCTCCACGCGCGCGGTATCGAAGCTGGTCGCAATGCCGCCGATGCCGGAGAAATCCACGTCGTCGACGATGAAACCGACCGAGGCATTCGGCGCGCCTTCGTACTGTTCGAGTTCGCCCGTGCCGCGCACCTGGAAATAGCGCGCGCGGGCGCCCTCTCCCGACCAGTTGAGGTTCGGCACCAGCGGGACGAGTTCCTCGACGTGCTGGACAGCCGCGTTGCGCAGCGTAGCCTCGTCGAGCACGGTGACGCTCGCCGCTGTGGACCGGACCGTCGCCTCCCCGCGCAGTGAGGCGGTGACGACCATCTCCTCGATGTCGGCGGCGGCCCCGGTCAGCGGCGCTGTCAGCACCACGCCCGGCACGAAGCATGACAGCAGGAAGCCGGACGCCAGGGCCGGTCGGGGCCACGCGAACATCTCTCGGATCTCCTCTGACTATAGGAGATCCGGTCGGGTCCGGTGGTGGGAATTGAGGGGCTCGTGGCGGGCCGTCCTGTTCCTACGCCGGTACTAACCGGATCAGGTTCAAAGGGTTCCTGCCAGGCAGGTCTCAGGCTCGATCGAGCCACCCCTCAGACGCGCCGGAGCATAGCACATCGCCCGGAACGGCCCCCGCCACCGCCGCCATGCGCCGGCGACGGCTTTTTGCTATGGTCTGCCGCCTCGCGCGAGGCATGCGACAAGAACATGCAGCCCGCGGCGTGAACAGCAACCACTGACCAGGAAATCCGCCCATGAGCAGCATCAGCCCCGACTACCGGGCCATCGACGCCGTCGTCAACATCTGGACGGAAGAAGCATTGTCCAAGCGGCCCGGCTGGGGCACGGATTTCTTTTCCGGCAAGATGAAGGCCGACCGCGATCTCGTGTCGCAGTCGATCAGCCTCGAGCGGATGATCGAGATGCTGGATGAGGCCGGCATCGAGATCGCCTTCCTGATCGCGGCCCGCTCCGGCCGTCCCGGGCTGCCGGGCTGTTACCACATGCCCTATGACGTGGTCGCCCGCGCCTGCGCGGAGTACCCGAAGCGCTTTCGCGCGCTGGCCGGCATCGATCCGTTCACCGGCATGAAGGGCGTGCGGGAGTTCGAATCCGCGGTGAGGAACGACGGCTTCATCGGTGCGCACCTGTACCCGCACTGGTTCGAACTCGCGCCCGATCACGCGAAGTACTACCCCTTCTACGCCAAGTGCGTCGAACTCGACGTGCCGATCCAGATGCAGGTCGGTCAGTCCATGATCTACGCGCCGGATTTCCCCTGCCGCAGCGTCGGGCGGCCGATCACGCTCGATGCAGTGGCCTGCGACTTCCCGGAGCTGAAGCTCATCGGCATCCATGTCGGCATCCCGTGGACCGACGAAATGATCGCCATGGCGTGGAAGCACAGGAACGTGTTCATCGGCTGTGACGCGCACCGGCCGAAGTACTGGCCGGAAAGCTTCCGGCGGTTCATCAACTCCTTCGGCCAGGACAAGGTGATCTTCGGCACCGATTTTCCGGTGCTGCCGTTCAAGCGCACCGTCGAGGACATCGACGAGATCGGCTTCAAGCCCGAGGTGCGCCGCAAGCTGATGCGGGACAACGTCGCGCGCATCTACAGGCTATAAGCGGCACCGCGGGGCCGAGCAGCACCCTGTAGGAGGCACTTCAGTGCCGACCGGGGATCGCGGTACGACGGATGTCGGGATTGGAACCTCGGACCTTGCGATGGTCGGGGTTGATCACTCAGACCTTGCGGTGGTCGGGACTGAAGTCCCTCCTACACGGCTTCGTTCACTGCTGCAGTCGGGTCCACCCTGCAGGAGGCACTTCAGTGCCGAC
>JAJTYX010000195.1:0-222907 GCA_021462865.1 Gammaproteobacteria bacterium
CAGCCAGGTGATGTCCAGCACCGTGTCGTAATACGCCTCGAAACTGCCCGGGCTGCCGTTCAGGTCCCGGCCCAGCAGCGCCGCCTGCGCGCTGCCCGCCGTCATCACCACTAACGAGATCCCCCACAGGAAACGTTTCATTGTTATCTCCTCCCCAGGGTCGTTTTGTCGTTGTCTTATTAGCCGCCGAATCTCCCCCCCCCCCCCGACTTCCCGCAACCCCCAAATAGGTGAATTACATAAGGTGCCGGGTCGAAGGTTTCGAAGTTATCGCCCCCCCGATCCGATCTTTATGCAGGCAGGGCTCAGGGCCATTTCGCCATGATCTGACCGCATTCCCGACGAGACACCCGACCAAGACCGCGCCAGAGTTACCTGGAAAGTCCTGCTGTGCGTCAAACTGCCGGCGACCCGCCTCGCCGCCAGACCCGAATTGGCCTATGCTCGGCCTATGCCGCGAAAGAAACTGCCTATGCACACCGAGCGTCACGTTCGCCTCTTCCGCAATGGCCGCAACCAGGCATTGCGGATTCCACGCGACCTGGAGTTGCCGGGCGCGGACGCCATCCTGCGCAAGGAGGGCAATCGCCTGATCGTCGAGCCTGTTGCACGACCGTCGCTGTTGACCGTACTCAAATCGCTGCCAACGCTGGCCGAAGAATTTCCAGCAATCGAGTCCCCGCCGGCCGAACCCTTCGCGCTCTGACATGGCAGCAAACCGCTACCTGCTCGATACGAATACCCTGTCCGGCCTGGTCCGCCAGCCTCAGGGCGCCATTGCGCGACGCATCGCCCGAGTTGGTGAGGCACGGGTGTGCACGAGCATCATCGTTGCCAGCGAACTGCGCTACGGCGCGGCGCGAAGCGAGTCAGCAAAGCTGGCGCGGCAGGTGGACGCAGTGCTCGGAGCGATGGAGGTGCTGTCATTCGAAGCCGACGCGGACCGGCACTATGCGGCCATCCGACATGCGCTCGCACGCAAAGGGATGACCATTGGCGCCAACGACCTGCTGATCGCAGCGCACGCGCGCTCGATCGACGCGGTGTGCGTTACCGGGAACGTGAAGGAATTCAGGAGAGTCGCTGGATTACGCGTGGAGAACTGGCTATGACATGCACGACACGGCCATAAGGTGCCGGTACTTCGGTTTCGGAAAGCCGGGTAACCGGTTGTCTGTGTGGAGCCGGGTTTGGCTTTTTGGCTTATTTCGACGCTTCACGTCGCGCCACTTCGCGTCGCACCACGGCCTTCGATAGTGACGCCACATGGCGATCAAACCGACGCGCCAGCACGGAAAGGGTGCCCGAGCCGGAGATCCGGCATTCCATGGCGATTTGCGCCCGGACATCAGCAAAGCGACGCGCTCTCGATCGGCTGCGAAGGTCGGCTTCCGTGACACCATGCTCAGCACAGATCCGCGCGATCAGCTCATCGAGCGGCTCGCCAATGGATGCGCTTCGCCCGCTCGCAGATGTTGACCATCCGGTGTGCGCCTCAGTCTTCGCGGACAGCAAATCCGAAGTCCACGAGCCTGCCTCGCCGCCTTCGCTCGCCGGCGACGAGTCGGTGAACAGTCCGGCATAGGCGGATCTGGCTCTCACCGGATCGATGTCCAGCAGGTTCAGAACGACCCCCGTCCGTAACCACGCTGGCCCGCCGAGACCCACGTATCCACGGTGGCCGGACCAGCGATACCGGCTCGGATCGGCCGTCAGGCCCGCGCGTACCGGGTTCAGGTGCACGTAGCGCACCGCCGCCAGCAGTTGCTCGTCCGCCCGCACGAGCACGGCATGGTAACGTCGTTCGAAGAGGTGCCCCGTGGTGCCGATGCCCTTCTGGAAGTACCGCGCATACCGGGTTGCCAGCCGCTGCATCATCCGGCTCAACGGCTCGTTGCCAACCTGTACCACCAGGTGCAGGTGGTTGGTCATCCAGCAATAGGCATGAATGCTCGTATCGAGCCGTGAAAGGATGTCAGACACCATGCTATCGAGGACATCGCGATCATGGTCGCAGGCGAAGATGGGCTGGCGATGGTTGCCACGCAGCGTGACGTGGCAGAAGCCACCCGGAACGTGGGTGCGCAGTCGGCGTGGCATGCGAGTCTCCGCAGATGTGAGCCCCGACAATTTGGCCCATCAGCGATTAATCGCCAGCCCGACTTTCGCCCCGGAATGCAGCAAAATGAGCGCTCAGCAATAAGCCAAAAAGCCAAACCCGGCACCTTGTGTCAGTCGATGGCGAGCGTGGCGGTCGTAACCCGTGATGGCTCGCCCGGCACCGTCCAGGCAAAGACCAGCCGCTCGGCCGTTGCGACCATCTGCGGGAACCCGGCATTGCGCGAGACGTCGCCCTTCGTCACGGTTCGTACCGGTCCCGGTTCGCCGCTGGCCGGGACGCGCCGCATGCGTATCTCGCCCGAGCCGTCGGCGAGTTTGGCGGTCCAGCTCACGACCGCGACGTCATCGGCAAGCAGCACGACGTCCACCCGGCCGCTGACGGTCCCCTGGTCCACGAGGACCGGCGCGGAGAAGCTCGCGCCACCATCGGCCGACCAGGCGAGCTGCACGCGCGGCTGGCGCTTCGAGGCCGAGAACCAGGCCACGACCACACGCTCGCCACGAGCGGCAATGGTCGACCCATTGACCGGGCAGCCCGGCAGGTACCACTGGTCGTCGCCGAGAATCACCGGCGGCTGCCAGGCGCCATCGGCGTAGCGTGCCACTGCGATGTCGCGAATCTCTTCGCGGGTGCGATTGCGGTAGGTGACCACCGGGCCGGCCGCCACCACCGCGACATCGGTGGCGCAGCAGTCGCAGACGAGGTCGTCGATCTCGCCGCCGGCGAGCATCTTTCCATCGAAACCGATGCGCGCGTAGCGCACCGTCATGCCGCCCGGGTCCGGCGCCATGGACTCGCCGGCTGCATCCTTCTTTGTTTTGCGGCCGTCGAGCCAGATCGCGCCGAGCGCGTCGTCCCAGCGAAACAACGTGGCGAAGCCGTGCTCGGTGGGCGTGCCGTCGTCATGCGGGGTCAGCGGGGCGCTCCAGTTTGCTCCCGCGTCCCGTGAGATCGCGATCGCCACGTCGTAGGAATAGATACCGCCCGGCTGCTTCACCAGCCAGTGCGCCGCCCAGTCGTTTGCCGTGATCGGGCTCACCGACGGGTAGTCCGCCCAGTTGACGAAAAAATCAGTGCCGCGCGCCACGACGCCCGGCGACGACCAGCCGTCGGGGCCGAGCGTCGAGAACCGCAGCTCATGGGCAGCACCATCGGCCGACGCCTCGAGCCAGCTCATGACGACGGCACCGGCCGGCGTCAGCGCCAGATGTGGCGCGCTGCTGCCGGGTCCGGCCGGCGAAGGCATTTCGACGAGGTCGGCGGTGATGTCCGGGCCGGGGTCGCGGGCGCAGCCTCCGAGGAGAACTGCAGCGACACTGAGCGACGCAAGCAACGCAAAGGCGCGACCCATACCCTTCCCTCCGTCCTGATACCGCTGCGCAAGTATACGACCGGCGATTTGCCGCCGGGCCGTCCTGACGAACAGTCTCAGGGCCGGGCCTGGCCCTGGCCGCGCACGAGATACTTGAAACTCGTCAGCTGTTCGGCGCCGACCGGCCCGCGCGCGTGGATGCGCCCGGTGGCAATGCCGATTTCAGCGCCCATGCCGAACTCCCCGCCGTCGGCGAACTGCGTGGATGCGTTATGCAGCAGGATCGCGCTGTCGAGATCGCGGAAAAACCGCTCCACCACGGCCGCGTCCTCGGCGACGATGCACTCGGTGTGGCCCGAGCCGTAACGCGTGATGTGCTCGATCGCCTCCTCCACGCCGCCGACCGCACGCACCGAGATGATCGCGTCGAGGTACTCGGTACGCCAGTCCTCCTCGGTGGCGGGTTTCGCGCGCGGATCGCGCGCGCAGATCGTGGCGTCGCCGCGCAACTCGCAGCCGGCGGCGACCAGCGCATCGGCGATCGGCTGGTAGTGCGTGTCGAGGCAGTCCCGGTCGATCAGCAGCGTCTCCGTCGCGCCGCAGATGCCGGTGCGGCGCATCTTGGCATTGAGCGTCACGGTCTTTGCCATTTCCACGCCGGCGGAGCGGTGCACGTAGGTGTGGCAGATGCCCTCGAGATGGCCGATCACCGGCACGCGCGCCTCTCTCAGCACACGCTCGATCAGGCTTCGCCCGCCGCGCGGGACGATGACGTCCACGAACTCCTGCATGCTGGAGAGCAGGTAGCCGACCGCTTCTCGATCGGTGGTTGGCACCATCTGGATCGCATCCTCGGGCAGTCCCGCCTCGCGCAGGCCCCGTTGCAGGCAGCCATGGATCGCCGCGCTCGAATGAAAGCTCTCCGAGCCGCCCCGCAGGATCACGGCATTGCCGGACTTCAGGCACAGCGCGCCGGCGTCGGCCGTCACGTTCGGGCGACTCTCGTAGATGATGCCGATCACGCCGAGCGGCACGCGCACGCGCTGGATCACGAGCCCGTTCGGCCGCGACCACTCGGCCATCACCTGGCCCACCGGGTCGGGCAGCGCGATCACCTCGTCGACACTGCGTGCCATGCCCTCCACACGGGCGGCATCGAGCAGCAGCCGGTCGAGCATCGCCTTCGACAGGTTACGCGCGCGTGCGGACTCCATGTCACGCGCATTCGCCGCGAGGATCTCGTCCCGCCCGCCCCGGATGGCCGCGGCAGCGGCGCGCAGCGCGCGGTCCTTCTGCGCGGTAGCAGCCCGCGCCAGGGAACGCGCCGCAGCGCGCGAACGCTGGCCGAGGTTACGCATGGTCTCGGCCAGGGGGGGCTCGGCTTTGCGGCTGATCGCGGTCATGACATCACCCGTTCACCAATACGAGGTTATCGCGATGAATGATCTCGTCACGGCCACGATAACCGAGCAGCGATTCGATGTCCTCGCTGCGCCGCCCCTGGATGCGGCGCGCCTCCGCGCTGCCGTAGGCGACCAGGCCGCGCGCGAGGTCGCGGCCGTCGCCGCTGATCACGGTGACGGCATCGCCCCGCTCGAACGTACCCGCCACTGCCACCACGCCGACGGGAAGCAGGCTGCGGCCGCCAAGCAGCGCTTTCACCGCGCCGGCGTCGATGGTCAGCTCGCCGCGCGGCTTCAGGGTGCCAGCGATCCATTTCTTGCGCGCCGCGAGCGGCGTGCGCGCAGCGATGAACCAGGTGCAGGGCTTGCCCGACTCGATCGCGGCGAGAGGACGCAGGCGCTTGCCGCTCGCGATCACCGTGGCGCACCCTGCGGCGAGCGCCATGCGGGCGGCAATCACCTTGGTGATCATGCCGCCTGACCCGAATTCCGTGCCCGACACGCCGGCCAGCGATTCGATCTGCGGCGTGATCTCGCGCACTTCGGAGATCAGTGTCGCTGCGGCGTTCTTCGTGGGGTCGGCGTCGTAGAGTCCGTCGACGTCGGACAACAGCACCAGGCAGTCGGCGCTGACCATCTCGGCGACGCGCGCGCCGAGCCGGTCGTTGTCGCCGTAGCGGATCTCCGCGGTCGCGACGGTGTCGTTCTCGTTGATGACCGGCACCACGCCGAGCTCGAGCAGCGTTTGCAACGTATTGCGCGCGTTGAGGTAGCGGCGGCGACTCTCGGTGTCCTCGGGCGTGAGCAGCACCTGCGCGACCTTGATCTCGTGGCGGTCGAGCAGTTCCTGATAAGCGTGGGCGAGGATGATCTGGCCTGCAGCGGCCGCTGCCTGCAGCTCCTCGAGCTTGCGCTGCTCGGGCTTCAGCCCGAGATAACGACGCCCGAGCGCGATCGCACCGGAGGAGACGAGCACGACCTGCTGGCCACGCCGGCGCATGCGCGCCACCTCGCCGGCCAGCGAGGCAAGCCACTTGCGGTGCAGGCGGCCGGAGCTCTTTTCCACCAGCAGCGACGACCCGATCTTGACGACCACGCGAGCGGCCTCGCGCAGCCGGGAGCGCTCCTTGCGGCTTCGCGCACGCGTCTTTTTCATGGTGCGAACCCGCGGGTCAGGATGCGATCGGCACGGCAAGGGCCTGCGTGCCGCGCCCGATCGCCATCGGGCCGCTGCGAACCACGCTCAGGATCGAACTGATCGTCGCCATCTTCTCGACGAACTCGTCGATGCGCCCGCAGGTACTGGTGAGTTCCACGGTGAAAGTGGCGCGGGAGTCGTCGAGCACACGCGCCCCCTCGCGCCGGACGAGATCGCCGACCCTGTCCCAGGCGGCATCCGGCACCCGCACCTTGAGCAGCAGCAACTCCCGCTCGATATGATCACCGCGCGTCATATCCGCCATGCTCACCACATCGACGAGCTTGAGGAGCTGCTTGTTGATCTGGTCGATCACCTGCTCCGAGCCGATGGTGACCAGCGTGAGGCGCGAGAAGCGCGCATCCTCGGTGGGCGCAACGCTGAGCGACTCGATGTTGAAGCCGCGCGTCGAGAACAGCGAGGCGACGCGGGTCAGGGCCCCGGCCTCGTTCTGCAAAAGAATCGAAATGATGTGACGCATGGTGCCGGGCCGTCGGGATGCTGCTGGGCCGGCGCCTGACACATGATCACGGGTTTCAGGCGCAGGATTTTGAATGGTGACCGAGTTCCCACGCTATTGCAATGCAAACTCAATTCCCGGACACTCTGGCCGAAAGCGCCCTGCAAGGCGGTCAATGCCTTCCCGCACCGCCCGTTGCGCCATCGAGGCCCGTTCCGTTATGACAACCGCGCCCCAGACCGTGGCGACCGACCCGCATCCCCTCGCCGGCAAGCGCATGACGGGTGCGGAGATGGTCGTGCAGGTGCTGGCGGACGAGGGCGTCGAAGCCATCTTCGGCTACAGCGGCGGGGCGATTCTGCCCACCTACGACGCCGTGTTCCGCTACAACGACGAGCGCCGCGACGAAGCCGGGCGCGAACCGCTGCCGATCATCGTGCCGGCCAACGAGCAGGGTGCGGGCTTCATGGCCGCGGGCTACGCCCGCGCCAGCGGCCGCGTCGGCGTGGTGCTGGTCACCTCGGGCCCGGGCGCGACCAACACCGTCACGCCGGTACGCGACTGCATGGCCGATTCCACGCCGATCGTGGTGCTCTGTGGTCAGGTGCCGACCGGCATGATCGGCACCGACGCATTCCAGGAGGCGCCCGTCTCCGCGATCATGGGCTCGGTTGCCAAGCACGTGCTGCTCGTCACCGACCCGTACAAGCTCGAGGCGACGATCCGCACCGCCTTCGAAATCGCGCGCACCGGGCGGCCGGGCCCGGTGGTCGTCGATCTGCCGAAGGACATCCAGAACTGGACCGGAGAATTCCAGGGCAGTGGCCTGCTGCCCATACCGGGTTACTGGCAGCGGATCCAGGCGATGCGCGACACCTCGCTCACCGCGAGCGACTGCAAGGGTTTCTTCGGTCTGCTGCGCGAGTCGAAGCGCCCGCTGATCTATGCCGGCGGCGGGGTCATCAACGGCAACGCCAGCGAGGCGCTGCGCCGCTTCGCCCACCGTTTCGGTATCCCGGTGACCACGACGCTGATGGGCATCGGCGCCACCGACACCACCGACCCGCTGGCGCTGCGCATGCTCGGCATGCACGGCGCCGCCTTCGCCAACTACGCGGTCGATGATTGCGACTTCCTGATTGCGGTCGGTGCCCGCTTCGACGACCGGGTCGCCGCGGTGCCGGAAAAGTTCGCGCCGAAAGCGCGCCGCCTCGCCCACTTCGACATCGACCCGGCAGAGATCGGCAAGGTCAAGCGTGCGGACTGGCACCATGTGGGTGAACTCGCGCGTGATCTCGAAACGCTCACCACCTACGGCGAACGCCATCACCAGGGGCCGGACTTCGGTGAGTGGCAGCGAGAGGTTGCCGAACTCAAGCGGCAGTTCGCCTACAACTACGACCGCGCCAGCCCGCTGATCCAGCCCTATTACCTGATCGAGGAGATCAACCGCCACACGCGCGGTGAGGCCATCATCACCACCGGTGTCGGCCAGCACCAGATGTGGGCGGCGCAGTACTTCGACTTCCGCCAGCCACGACTGTGGCTCACCTCCGGCAGCATGGGCACCATGGGCTTCGGGCTGCCCGCTGCGATCGGCGCGCAGTTCGCGCACCCAGACCGGCTCGTCATCGACGTCGACGGCGACGCCAGCCTGCGCATGAATGTCGGCGAGCTCGAGACCGTCACCACCTACGATCTGCCGATCAAGATTGTCGTGCTCAATAACTACGGCGACGGCATGGTCAAGCAGTGGCAGAAGCTCTTTTACAAGGGCCGGCTCTCGGCCAGTGACAAGACCCTGCGCCGGAAAGACTTCGTGAAGGCCGCGCAGGCCGATGGCTTCGGCTTTGCGCGTCGCCTCGACCGCAAGGCCGACGTGCCGCGTGTGGTGCAGGAGTTCCTGGAGTATCCGGGCCCCGCCTTCCTCGAAGTCATCATCGACCCGGATGCCGGCGTCTACCCGATGGTCGGTCCGGGCATGGCCTACGACCAGATGATCACGGGCGACTTCATCCCGAGCCGCTCGAAACCGGAAGCACCGGGCGCACCGAGCGGGAACTCGATGTTCTGAGGTAGCGGAGGCTCAATACCGGCCTGCGCCGATGGCGCCCTGTACCCGCCGGAGCTTCTCCCGAACTCCACCTCGCCGCCGGCGGACGGTTGCCGCAATCCTGTCCGCGGTCCTGTCGCGCGTCAGCCGCCCGCGGACATGTCCTCGTGGGCCTTCGCCATCTCCCGGGCCTCGTCCGCAGCCTCACGGTAGGCCTTGGCGAGTCGCTTGCAGTGACTGGCGAGGCTTCTCAATTTGGCAGCACGGGTGCTGCCGCCCGCAGCGCGAGCGGCATAAGTCGCCGCGAGTTTCTGATGCTTGGCGGCTTTTTCATCCAGCTCGGCGGCCTCCTGCTGATACCTGGCGGCCTCGGACGAGTGCTCGGTCGCGGTCGGCTCAGCAGGCAATTCCTCGTCGGCCGCCGCGGGCGACCACGATCCGACTGTCAACAATGAAACGCCAACGACGACGGTGCTCAGCACGGATACGATCCTGGTGTGATTCATGATTGCTTTCTCCTGCAGGGTAAAACCCGTCGACTGCGCCCCCCGAGCCGCGCGGGATTACGTTTGGCCGTTCGCCCACCCTATCAGACTGGCTGCGAACCAGCATGCCGGATATCCACCTGCCAGCGCCAAATGACGTACACCGACGGTATGACGAACAAGGTCAGCAGCATGGCGGACAATACGCCGCCCACCATGGGAGCTGCCAGCCGTTTCATGACGTCAGCCCCGGTGCCGGTGGCCCACATCACCGGCAGCAGGCCGAGGATGTTGGCCGATCCGGCCATGGTCATCGGGCGCACGCGTTCGACCGCACCCCGGTGAACCGTATTCAGCAGGTCCTGCAACGAGCGCAATCCGCCTGCCGCTCTGCGACGCTTACACGCCTCGTCGAGATAGGCCAGCATGACGGCACTGGTCTCGGCGGCCACGCCGGCCAGCGCGATGATGCCCACCCACGCCGCGATGCTCATGTTGTAGCCCAGGAACACCATCAGCCAGACACCGCCAACGAGCGACAGCGGCACGCCGAGCATGACCATGAGGGTCTGCGCGATCGACTGGAACGTGAAATAGAACAACACGAAGATGATCGCCAGCGTCAGGGGAATGAATATCCGCAGTCGCTTGGCGACGCGCTCCATGAACTCGTACTGCCCCGACCAGGCAATCGTGTAGCCGGCCGGCAACGTCACCTTGTCGCTCACGGCACGTTTCAGGTCCTCGACGTACCCACCGAGGTCGCGGCCGGTCATGTCCACGTACACGTAACCGGCAAGCATCCCGCCCTCGTCACGGATCATGGCCGGCCCGCTGACCAGCTCGAGATCGGCGAGCTGCCCCATCGGCACCTGCGCGCCAGTCGGTGTCGTCACCAGCACACGCTCCAGCTCATCGGGATCGTCGCGCAGCTCGCGCAGGTAACGCAGGTTGATCGGGTAACGCTCGCGGCCCTCGATCGTGGTGTCGATGCTCTCGCCACCGATGGCCGATTCGATGATTCGGCCGACATCCATGACGGTGAGCCCGTAACGCGCAATCTCTTCGCGCTTGATGACGAAATCCAGGAAGAATCCACCGGCCACCTTCTCGGCGAAAACGCTGCGAGTACCCGGCACCTCGCCCACCGCCATCTCGATTTCCTTGCCGATCGACTCGATGGTCGTCAGATCAGGTCCGAAGATCTTGATGCCGACGGGGGTGCGAACTCCCGTAGTGAGCATGTCGGTGCGCGCCTTGATCGGCATGGTCCAGGCGTTGGCGACACCGGGAAACCGCAGGGCCTGGTCCATCTCGTCGATCAGGCCCTGATAAGTCACGCCTTCTCGCCACGCAGCCTTGTCCTTCAGCTCGACCACCACTTCCATCATCGAGAACGGCGCGGAATCCGTCGAAGTCTCGGCGCGCCCGGCCTTGCCGAATACCCGCTCCACCTCTGGGAAAGCCTTCAGCCTGAGATCCATCTCCTGCAGCAGCTTGCCCGCCTCGGTGACCGACAGTCCCGGCTGGGTGACAGGCATGTAGAGCAGCGTGCCTTCGTAAAGGGGCGGCATGAATTCCGAGCCCAGACGCTGAAGGCCCGGAATGACGGTCGCTGTGAGGACTAGCGCCAGGCCGACGACCGCGAAACGGTGCTCGAGCGCGAATCGAAGCGGCCTGGCGTAAAGTTGCTGCAGGAGCCGGGTGACGGGGTGCGCCTCCTCGGAGCGGATGCGCCCACGCATCAGCGGGATCAGTAATGCCGGAATCAGGGTGACGGCCAGCAGCGCGCTTATGGCGATCGCGAGGTTCTTCGTCAGCGCCAGCGGCGTGAACAATCGGCCCTCCTGCGCCTCCAGCGTGAATACCGGCATGAAAGCCACGGCGATCACCAGCAGCGAGACGAATATAGCCGGCCCGACTTCCTTCGCCGAGTCGATCAGCACCTGGATGCGGTCCCCGGGGCGGCCGTCACGCTCCCACTCGGCCAGCCGCTTGTGCGCGTTGTCCACCATGATGATGGCGGCATCGACCATGTCACCGATGGCGACGATGATGCCGCCGATGGACATGATGTTCATGCCCACCCCGAGCCAGTACATCGGGATGAAGGCGATCAGGATTGCCAGCGGCAGCGTGATGATCGGGATCAGGGCTGAGCGGATGTGCAGCAGAAACCCGATGATGAGCACGCTGACCACGATCAGTTCCTCGATCAGGCTCTCGTTGGCAGTGCGGACGGACCCGCTGATGAGGTCGCTGCGATCGTAGGTGATGACGACGCGCACACCCTGCGGCAGCGACGGCTTGACCTCCTCCAGTTTCGCCTTGATCCGCTCGATGACTTTCTGCGCGTCCTCGCCGAACCGCATGACGACGATGCCGCCGACTACCTCGCCGCGCCCGTCGAGATCCACGAGACCACGGCGCATATCGGGGCCGAGCGTCACCCAGGCCACGTCCCGCAGAAGGACAGGCGTGCCATTGTCGTTGACTCCCACGGCTATCATCTCGATGTCGGAAACCGACCTGATGTAGCCGCGCCCGCGGATCATGTACTCGGCGCCGGAGAACTCGACGACCCGGCCGCCGACGTCCATGTTGCTCATGCGTACCTTTTCGATGATCTCCGCGACGTTCAGGCCATAGGCAGCGAGCCGCGTCGGATCGAGATTGATCTGGTACTGGCGCACGAAGCCGCCGACGCTCGCCACCTCAGCCACGCCCTCGACACTGCGCAGCCAGTAGCGCAGGTACCAGTCCTGGAACGAGCGCAGCGAGGCGAGATCCTGCTCGCCGGTCTCGTCGACGAGGGCGTACTGGAATACCCATCCGACGCCGGTGGCGTCCGGGCCCAGTTGTGGCGTGACGCCCTGCGGGAGACGCCCCGCAAGCTGATTCAGGTATTCGAGCACGCGCGAGCGTGCCCAGTAGATGTCGGTGCCGTCCTTGAACAGCACGTAGACGTAGGAGTAGCCGAAATCCGAGAAGCCTCGCACCACGGTCACGTTCGGCGCCGACAGCAGTGCCGTGACGATCGGATAGGTGATCTGGTCCTCCACGAGGTCCGGCGAGCGACCCATCCACGTGGTATAGACGATCACCTGCGTGTCGGAGAGATCCGGGATGGCATCGATGGGCGTCTGGCGCATCGCCCACAGTCCACCCGTGGCGAGCGAGAATACCAGCAGGAACACGATGAAGCGGTTCCGCGCGCAGAACTCGATGACGCGCTCAACCACGGGGGCTCCTCCCGCTCATGGCGCTGGCTCCGTCATGCCGGGCATGTCCTTCATGTCCTCCTGCGGCTTCTCGCCGCCGGTCATGTCCATGCCGGGTTCTTCTGGCGGCCGTGCCTCGTTTCCCGCCGGCATGTCCATCCCGGCCATGCCGGCCATGGCGCCCTTCACCTGGCTCTCGGAGTCGATGAGGAAATTCGCCGAAGTGATGATCTCTTCGCCTTCGGCGAGTCCCTCCAGAATCTCGATCTGGTCACCTGCTCTTATGCCTGTCTTCACCTCCCGCCAAGCAAGCCTGCCACCGTCCTGCCGTAAAAAGATCACACTACGCGCCCCGGACTCGAGGACGGCGTCCTTCGGGACCATCAGGCGTTCGCCGAGGGGAACGCTCAACGCCACATTGACGTACATTTCCGGCTTGAGTCTGCCCCCTGGGTTTTCGAACTCGAAGCGCGCACGCGCGGTGCGCGTCTCGCTCTGTAACGTCGGATAGATGAAGGTCAGGTGGCCGGTCATCGACGCCGCGGGATCGTAAGATACGGTGATGTTCGCCTGCTGACCCACGCGAACGAGGGGCAGCTCGTATTCGTAGATGTCCGCCAACACCCAGACACGACTCAGATCCGCGATGACATAGAGATCCTCGCCCGGCATCACCCGCATCCCGGCTACCGCCATCTTCTCGATGACGGTGCCGTCGAGCGGGGCATGGATCGGCAGCGTTCTCTGCACCTTCCCCGATTGCTCCAGCTCGCGGATGTGGCGGTCCGCGATGTTCCAGAGCTCCAGCCGACGGCGCGTCGCCGCGAGCAGCGAGCGCGCCCCTTCCGCCACTTCAGGCACTGCGCTGTTGCCGAGGGTCTGCGCGCTGCGCAGGGCCAGCAGGTATTCCTGCTCGGTCGCAACGAGCTCGGGGCTGTAGAGGCTGAACAGCGGTTCCCCCCGGGTCACCTGCTCTCCCGTCGTGTTGACGTAGAGCTGCTCGATCCAGCCCTCGATCTTGACGTTGACGCGGGCCAGGCGCCGCTCATCGATGGCCACCCTGCCGACGGTGCGGAGTTCGCGAATCATCGGCCGGCGTGCAGCTTTCTCGAACCTGACGCCAACCGACTGCAAGCGTTCCGGCGCAATGTCGATATCACCACTGCCCGGCGCCGCCGGACCTGACATCTGCGCCATCTCCGCCGGCGTCATGCCATCGTCCGGTCCCTGCGCTGCTGTCGATCCGGGCCGATCACGGCTCTGGCATCCGCTCAGCACACCGAAAAACAGCGCCAGCAGAAGGATCCGCAATGACAGGGACAACAGGCGCGGCACCCGGGACGCAGGATGCGGTGTCATGGTTCTTCTCCGATGATCTCTTCGAGGCGCGCGCGGGCCTGTTCGTGCCCGGCGATCTCCGCTCGCAGCTCGAGCTCGTTCTCCTGCAAGGTGAACAGGCTGTTCAGCAGGGTCAGGAAATCGACTTTGCCGACACTGTAGGCCGAGCGTGCGGAGGCCAGCGTGAGCTCGGCCTGCGGAATGATCGCCTTCTCGAGCAGCTCGATGACCTTGCCGGCACGATCGATCTGGGCGAACTCGTCCGTTACCCGCATCACCAGCTCCTGCCGCAGCGCCTGATTCTCCCCGGCAGTACTTTCGCGGGTGGCGAGTGCCTCGCGCACGCCGTAGCGCTGCTTGCTGGCAAAGTACAGCGGCACCGTGACATTGAGCATCACCTGGTAGCCGTCGTCGCGCATCGGCTCCTCGTGCACACCCTGCAGACCAATCTCGAAATCCGGCAGGTACTCGCGTCGTGCCAGCGCCAGCACGGCATTGCTGCGCTCGATCGCTGCACCGCGGGCGCGCAGCATTGGTGACTCGTCAATCAGTGCGAGGGTGTCCGCCAGGTTCCGGTGCGTGGGGACTGGGCGCAATTGCCCCTCGACATCGACCGTCGTCGCGGCCGGACGGTTGAGCAGCCGTGCCAGCTCCGCATTCACCGACTGCTTGCGTTGTCGTGCCGTAGCGAGCCGGGCAAGGCTGCGCGAGACTTCGGCCTGGGCACGAAAGACGTCGGCCTGCGCCATCCGGCCGACGCTGTAGCCCGCCTCGGCCGCGGCCGACAACTGCTCGAGTATCTGCCGGGTCTTCTCGATGATTGCGATCGAGTGGTCGGACAGCAGCAGTTCGTAGTACGCAACCTTCAGACGCGCAATGACGCCAAGTCGGACCGCGAGGTAATTCTGCTCCATGGCGCCGGCCTCGCGCGAGGCGATCTCTCTCCTCAGTTTCAGCTTGCCGGGGAACGGAATCTCCTGGCTGACCCCGTACATCGCTTCGTTGACGTCCATGTCCTTGTAACTGAAGGTGAGCGTCGGGTCGGGGAGCGTGCGCGCCGGGGGAATCATCGCTTTCGCCGCTTCGAAGCGCTGCGCGGCGGCCATAACGTCCGGATTGCCGACCAGAGCCTCGCTCACCAGTGCGTCCAGCTCCGCCCCCGGCGAGTCGGGCGAAACTTCCTGCGACCGCAAGGTGGCGGGATGGAATGCGATCGCGACCAGGCCAAGTACACACACGATGAACGCGGCCGGAACAGCATCGTCACGCCCGTGAACGAACGTTCGACGGGCAACTCCGCCGGAAAATGCGGCTCGGGCCAGCCGGCCCCTACAAACACGCATGATGATCCCCTCGAATGAAGCCGGAAGAAATCGGTTCAGACGAAGAGCGGTCTAGTTACGTAGGCTACAGAAACGGATGATGAGGGGTGGACCGGTGGTCGTTGCGCGCAGCACGGTAGCCAAGGTCGTGGGCGAGCTGCTCGCTTCAGGAGGAAGCACGGCAAGGAGCTCGTCCATGCGCGGCCACGGTGTGCGCGGCAGCGCATCGGCGCTCAGCTCATTCAGCCCATGGCAATCGACCGCCTGCATGGTGCAGCACGTGAGGTGGTCGACCCATTCGCCGCTCTCACAGTGACTTGTCGGATCGACAACGTCCGGAATTTCCGCGAGACAGGGCTGGACCAGCAGGTGCAGCCAGGCGAAAAACAGCAGCGCCATCCAGCGGCGCTGGTGCCTGACCCGACGACTATTGCTGCCCATACACATGACGGGTACGTACGATCACCCGCTTGTTCGTGAGCTGCATCCATTTTACGCCGGTTTCCGTTCGGCGCGTTAGCGCCGCACTTTTCCAAACCCGCCGGGCGGCGACGCATTCGGAGGGTTACATGAGACGGCTGGGGACGCTTGCCGCTATCCTGCGTTCTTGCGGCCGCAAACATGGCCGGTCAAGAAAGGCTGCTGCGCAATGCACGTCGACATCATCCTCGAACCCGACCTGACGCCCGACCAGATGGTGGAGCTCGGGCTGCTCGCCGAGCGCTACGGTGTGCGCTCACTGTGGGCCTCGAACTACCCGTCGGGTCGCGATCCGTTCGTCTGCCTCGCCCCCCTCGCCCGCGCCTCGAAGAAGCTCATCCTCGGCGTGCTCGCGATCAGCCCCTACGAAATGCAGCCGGTCAAGATCGCGAACGCCGTCTTCGCCCTGAACGAGCTGAGCCAGGGGCGAACCGCCATCATGATCGGCGCCGGCGGCGGCATGATCCGCATTGCCGCGCTCAAGTGGGACCGCATGGTGCGCGCGGTGCGCGAGTGCGTGGAGATTCTCCAGCGTGCCTCGCCCGCCCGGCCTCTGATGTACCAGGGCCAGATGTTCAAGGCTTTCGGTTATCACCCGACCTGGGCGACCGACCCGCCGCCACAGATCTACGTCGGCGCCACCGAGCCGCAGATGCTGCGCATGGCCGCGCGGGTCGCCAGCCGCGCCATGACCAGCGACCAGCCGATGGCGCGCATGGCCATGACCAACGCCGCCATCGAGGAAGGGCTGCGCGCCGCCGGCAAGCAGCGCCGGGATTTCGTCCTCAGCAACTTCTGGGCCTGGCATGTCAAGGAGGACAAGGCGGCCGCCTACCGGGAGGCGCGGCGCGAGCTGTTCCTGCGCGGCCTGCTCTCGCGCGAGCACATCAAGCCGTTCATCAGCCCCGAGGAAGTCGAACGGGTCCGCGCCAACATGGCAAGTTTCCGCACCGCCTGGATCGATCGCAGTGGCGATGTGAAGAACGTGCCCCTGCCGGTGGTGGACGCCCTCGTGGAGGGACTCTCCTGCACCGGCGACATGACGAGCCTCGACCGGCAGATCGAGAAGCTCGCGCAATTCAAGGCTGCGGGCGTCGACGAACTCGCCTTGCGGGTGCACGACGACCCGGCATTCGGCATCCGGACCATCGGCGAGCGCGTCATCCCGGCCTTGCGCTGAGTCGGGCTACCCGGGCGGGACCGCGGACACGGTCGTGGTCACGATCTGCCCGTCAGCCGCTGCAGGTAGCGCTCGAACAGCCGGTCGCCGGTCTTGCGCTGATACGCCTGCAATACGAACGCGCAGGTGTCTGTCGAGCGGTAGATCACGTGCAGCATGAGCGCGAGCTTGAGGAGCTTTTCCGGCGGCAGGTCATCGAGCGTCATGAAATCGCGGATGTACACCGCCTCGCACCACAATGCCTGACTACCAGGCGCGTCCGGGTTGTTGTCGTTGACCAGTGGCTTGAAGGTGCGGCTGGCAATCGCGAGGATCTGGTGCAGCAGGAAGCCGTTGCGGCGCAGGGCGCAGTCAACGTCACCGAACAGCGGCTGGTCCCTGTACATGGGCACGAGCTCGGCCTCCGTGTGCACCAGCACTGCCTGCCGGAGCACGTTCGCAGCGCCGTTGATGACGTCGAGCTCGGCACCCTGCACATCCAGCTTGAGGTAGTCCGCATCCGCGACCTCGGGAATATCGTCGAGACGGCGGGTCTCCATCTCTGATGTCGCAATCACGTGGCTGAACCTGCCGATGCTCTGGAACTTGTCGAGCAGATCGTTGTTCGGCTCGTACAGCGACGATGTCATCGGGAGGTTGCATTCGTGGAACGTCCGCCGGCGCCCGTCGCCGATCGCATACGGCAGGTACAGGCGCTGCGATCCGTGCAGCGCATTCAGCTTGTCGCACTCCGCCTGGACCGGCTCGAACCCGACGATCCTGACCGCGCCGCACCCGAGCAGGCGATCGAACGCATCGGTGTGCGGCCCGAGCGACATCGCCCCGACATCGACCAGGTTCAGGGTCGGCGGCTCGCCGGCAAGCAGTTCATGGAAATCGAAGACGCCGGACTGCGCCGGCGCCGGTGCGGCGGCGGCACGCTTGAAGGGCTTCCACACGGACCGGAACCTCCAAATGCCACGTACCCGCTGACAATACCGCCGGGCGGGCGGCGCAGGCAACGACCGCACCTGTCCGGGCCGCAGCGACTCAGCCTGGGCCGGGTGCCTGCGCCGGCTCCAGCAATTTCCTCGCCAGAACCAGCGCGGCATCGAAGTCGCGCGCACGGTGGATGTGGCCGGCGCCGTTCAGCACCCGCATCTGGCGCAGGACCTGCTCCGGTTGCTGCTGCAGCCCCGAGAAGATCACCTGCGTGCCGTGGCGCGCCGCCGTGCGCGTGAACTCGCGCAGGCGCGCCGCGCCGCTCGCGTCCACCAGCGGCACCGCGCTCATGCGCAGGATGAACACCTTCGGCGACCGTCCGATGCGGTCGACCACCTCGGCGAGGCGACTGGCCACGGCAAAGAACAGCGGACCGCGCAGCTGGCAGACCTCGACACCGCGCGGCAGGTCGTCGCGCTGCGAGTACACGTCCGCAGGTAATCGGGCGAAATCGTCCTGGTCCTCCTCGATGATCGTCGCGCCCGTCTCGCCGGCAACGATACCCACGACCTCGCTCATGCGATGCATGAACAGGATCGCCGCGAGCACGACGCCGACCTCGATGGCCACCGTGAGATCCACGGCAACCGTCAGCACGAACGTCACGATCAGCACCAGCCGGTCGCCGATGGGCCCGAGCAGCAGATGCCGGAAGCGGCCGATCTCGCTCATGTTCCAGGCCACCATCACCAGCACCACCGCCAGGGCTGCCATCGGCACGTACTCCGCCAGTGGCGCGAGCACCAGCAGGAACAACAGCAGGAACAGCGCGTGCGCCATGCCGGCCACCGGCGAGCGCGCCCCGGACCTGATGTTGGTCGCCGTGCGCGCGATTGCGCCCGTGGCGGGCAGGCCACCAAACAGCGCCGAGGCGAGGTTGGCGATCCCCTGCGCCACCAGCTCGCAGTTGGAGCGGTGACGCCGGCCGGTCATGCCGTCGGCGACCATCGCCGAGAGCAGCGACTCGACTCCGGCGAGAAACGCGATCGTGAATGCGCTCGGCAACAGCACCCGCAGCCGCTCCAGGCTGATCTCCGGCAGCACCGGCATCGGGATCGAGCCGGACAGCCCGCCAAAGCGCGAGCCGATGGTATCCACCGGCAGGTCCGCCATGACGACCAGCACGGCAGCGCCCGCGATCGCCAGCAGGAAGCCCGGCGCGCGCGGCGCGAAACGCCGCAACGCGAGTATCAACGCCAGCGTGGCAGCGGCAAGCCCAACGCTCGCACCATTCACGGAGTCGCGCGCCGCCCAGTAGGCGCCCCATTTCTCGAAGAAATCGGCGGGGATCTCCATCATGTCGAGGCCAAGCAGATCGCGCACCTGGCTCGCGAAGATGATGACCGCGATGCCGGAGGTAAAGCCGGTGACGACCGGCTCGGGGATGTACTTGATCCAGGTGCCGAGCCGGGCGAGACCGGCGCACACCAGCATGACGCCGGCCATCAGGGTGGCAAGCACGAGTCCGTCGTAGCCGTGCTCGGCAATGACCCCGAACACCACCACGACGAAGGCACCGGTCGGCCCGCCGATCTGGAAACGGCTGCCGCCGAGTGCCGAGATCAGGAACCCTGCCACCACGGCGGTCACGAGCCCCTTGTCCGGCGTCGTGCCAGAGGCGATCGCGAGCGCCATTGCGAGCGGCAGCGCGACGATCGCGACCGTGAGCCCGGCGACCAGGTCATGGCGCAGGTCGGCGACGCTGTAACCCTGCCGAAGCGTGGTGACGAGCTTCGGCACGAACAGGTGCCAGGTCGGGGTGGCCTTCATCGACTCAGTCATGCCCACGCAGGAAGCAACGCAATCGGCGCACTCTACGGCCTTCCGCGACCACTCCACCGCGACGCAGGTCGCGGCAGGAGCAGCGGGCTACCGCCCCCGGGCCGCTCCGGTGACAGCGCCGGGCACGCAGCGGCCGCCGGCGGCTCAGTGGCCCGGGCGTTTCGCGTCACTCTCGGCCAGGTCCGCAATGTCCCGCGCCTTGCCATGCTGCGTGATGACGGCACGCTTGCGCAGGAACCGCGCGAGCCCGGACGGGCCCATGCGCGAAGCGCCCATGCCCGAGAGCTTGAACGAGTTCTTCTCCGCGTCGAAGGCCTCGGTGGTGAGCCCGCCATCGTTCACGCTGACCGCGCCGACATCGAGGCGTCGCGCCACGGCGCGCGCCGCCGCCTCGGCACCGAACACCGCCGCCGACAGGCCGTAGATGGAATCGTTGGCGAGCGCGACCGCTTCGTCCGGCGTATCGAACGCCATCACGGGAATGACCGGGCCGAAGGTCTCCTCGGTCATGAGCTTCATCCGGTGCGTGACGCCCGTGACCACCGTCGGGCGCAGCCAGCAGCCACCGCCATGCGTCTCGATCACGCCGCCGGTCAGCAGCTGTGCGCCTTTTGCCCGTGCGTCCTCGAGGTGCTCCGCGATGATCGCCGCCTGGCGCTCGAAGATGAGCGGCCCGATGTGGCCATGGTGGATGTCGGGGTAATTGAGTTCCACCCGCCTGGCGTTCTCGACCAGTGCCGCGAGAAACGGCTGGTAGATGCGCCGGTCGACGTAGACGCGCTCGATCGACTGGCAGGCCTGGCCGGTGGCCTGCACCGAGGCGCGCAGCACCGTGCGAGCCGCCTGCGCGGGATCCGCGGAATCGAGCACGATCGCGGGATCCTTGCCGCCGAGCTCGAGGCAGGCGGGAATGAACGCCCGGGCACAGGCCTCCGCGACCTTGCGCCCGGTGGCAACGCTGCCGGTGAAGCAGATCATGTCCGTGCATTCGACCAGCGCCGCGCCGCTCGCGCCGTCGCCCTCCACGAAGGCGAGCACGCCGGCGAGCTCCGGGTGCCGGGCAATCGAGGCCATCAGCGGCGCGATGAAACGCGGCGTGACCTCGCTCGGCTTGACGATCACGGCGCAGCCGGCAATAAGCGCAGGCACGGCGTCGAGCGCGGAGAGCAGAAACGGAAAATTCCACGGACTGATGACACCGACCAGCGCATAAGGCACCTGGTGCATTTCGATGCCGAGGCCGGGCACTACGGAGGGCCGCTCCGCGCCGGGTGCGAGCAGTTGCCGGCCGAGCGCCGCGTAGCCCTCCCCCAGCCCGCGCTGCGGCTCGATCTCGCTGTGCGCCAGCCGGTAGCGGCCGGTGTCGGTGGCAAGCGCCGCAAGCACGTCATCGGGGTGTTCGAGCAGCGACGTGGCCCAGGCGCGCAGCACCGCCACGCGGTGCTCGACACCGGCGGCGGCCCACTGGCCCTGCGCCCCGCGCAGCCGGGCGGCGAGCGCGGCGAGCGCATCGGCAGCGAGCGGCCGGATGGTGTAGTCATGCTCGCCGGTGCGCGGGTTGCGCACCGGCAAGCTGCGCGCAACCGGTGACGCACTCATGGAGCGACCGGCGTCACCTTGCGGAAATACGACCAGCTCGTCTCGTTCGGTCGTTCGTCGTCGAGCGGCGGCGGCGCTTCGTAGACCGGGAAGTTACGCTGGATCTCCTCGCGGAACGCTGCCGGCATGTCCTCGTAGCGATCGAGCTTGCGACCGGCCGTGTGGAAGTAGATGACGCCCGTTCGATCCCCCATCTCCATCCACGGCAACCAGTCCGACATCCGCACCCAGCCGATGCGCACCTGCACCGAGCGCGTCCGCGGGTTGGCGAGTTCGTCCACGTCACCGAAGAAGTTGAACATCTCCACCGCGTGGTACTTGCCGCCGATGTAGTCCTGGTAGTCGCCCGCGAGCGGATTGCGGTAGAACAACGGCACCGTGGAGGTCAGCCACCAGTGATTGCCGTTGATCGACAGCGGCAGGCGGAATGGCTGGCCGCCGCGGTCGAGCGCCCCGATGCGCTGGTTGACCGGGTCGTTGCTGACGTGGACGACCTTGACCTCCTTGCCCGTCCAGGGATTCTGCCAGGTGCGCAGTACCGCGCCCGTGGCCGGATCCTTGTACACCATTACCTCGCGGGTGCTCATCTTGAAGCTGCCGTCCCGCGCGTCACCGAGCGGCCCGCACTGGCGGATATTCATGCCTTCCACGGCAAACAGGCGCCGATCCGGCTCGCCGGGGACGCGACTGAAGGCGAAGCCGTTCCAGTACCAGGTGATCACCTCGCCGTCCTTGAGCGAGCACTGGATCTTGCGCAGGGCACTGAGACCATCCTGCGGGCTATCGAGCTTCAACTCGGCCGCGCCGGCACCACCGGCGAAGATCAGCGCGAGTACGGCAATCCGGACTGCTATCGAGCTTGGCGACATGGCGAGGCTCCTGTGTCAGGGCCGGTTAGCTTATCAAGACGCGAGCCGGACTTGGAGCAGCCAGGTCAGGAGTACCCTGTCGTGCGCTGTGCTATCGTTGCCGGCATCGTGCAGCACGCTGCGTTCAGGCTCGTTCACCACGGTCTGCGCCCCGGCCGGTGCCGGGAAGTGCGTCCATATTCAACGCTCGTATCCCACCCAACGCTCACCGATCCGGAGATCGTGCCATGCGATACCCGCTCGCATCCTCACGCCCGTCGAACGGCCATCTCGTGACCACCGCCCGCGCGGCGGCCGCCGCGCTCCTGCTCGGCGCCATGCCGGCCGCGGCCGAGATCGCAGAGATCGTAGTCGTGGCCCAGAAACGCGAGCAGGCCCTGCAGGAGGTGCCGATCGCGATCTCGGCGTTCAGCAGCGAATCGCTGGGCAATGCCGGGATACGCGACATCCGCGATCTCGCGGTGTTGGCGCCGAGCCTGGTCCTGTCGAGCTCGCAGTCGGAAACTGCCGGCACGACGGCCCGCATTCGCGGCATCGGCACGACCGGTGACAACCTCGGCCTGGAGTCCTCCGTGGCGGTGTTCGTCGATGGCGTCTACCGCAACCGCAACAACGTGGCGCTGACCGACCTCGGCGAACTCGAGCGCATCGAGGTACTGCGCGGGCCGCAGGGTACGCTGTTCGGCAAGAACGCCTCGGCCGGCCTCATCCACATCATCACCAAGGCGCCCGACCCGACGGATTTCAGCGGCTACGCCGATGCCAGCTTCGGTAACTACGACCACCTCCGCTTCGGCGCCGGCGCCACCGGCCCGGCGTTCGGCGACCTCGGATTCCGGCTCGACGCGATGATGGCCCAGCGCGACGGGTTCATCGACGACCGCGCCTCCGGTGCCCAGTACAACGACCGCGACCGTTACCTCGTGCGCGGCCAGCTCGGCGGAGAACTCGCCGAGGGCCTCGACCTGCGGCTCATCCTCGACTATGCCGATCGCGAAGAGACCTGCTGCGCAGCGGTCAGTCGCGTGGTCGGCCCCACTGCCGCAGCGATTGCGGTGCTCGGCGGCACCGTGGTCAACCCGCCGGACCCCTACGCCCGGGCGATGTTCAGCAACCGCAACCGGGGCTACGACCAGGACGTGGAAGAATGGGGTGCGTCAACAGAGCTGAACTGGGAAACCGGCCTCGGCACCGTCACCTCCATCACCGCCTATCGTGACTGGGATGCGGCGCGCTCGCAGGACATCGATTTCACCGATGCCGACATCCTGTACCGGGCGCCGGGCACCTACGACAACAAGTTCGAGACCTTCACGCAGGAACTGCGCCTCGCTGGTGAGTCCGGCCCGGTGGAATGGCTGGTCGGCGCGTATTTCGCCAACGAGGAACTGACCTTCCGCGACGCCGTACGTACCGGAAGCGCCTACGAAGGCTACGCCAATCTGTTGCTCTACGGCCTGAACCCGACCGGCGGGCTGACCCAGCTTTCCACCATCACGGGCATGGCCCCCGGCACGGTGTTCGTGGACGGGCGTGGCGCGCAGAGCGACCTGTTCGAGCAGGACGCCGACAACTGGGCGCTGTTCACGCACAACATCTGGAGCATCACGGATGCGCTGAAACTCACGGTCGGCGTCCGCTACACCGACGAAAGCAAAGACCTCGATGCAACGCTCGTGGCCGACAACCCGGCCTGCGACGCAGCCAGCGCGCGCCTGGGCGCCGTCCCGGCGCTTCTGCCATATCTCACGGCAACCGCGCAGCTCGTGTGCACACCGCTGTACAACTCGCTGGTGGACGGCAGTTTCAGCGGGACGCACGACGACGAGGAATGGACCGGCACACTGGCGCTGTCCTACCAGCTCGAGGACGACTGGCTGGTGTACCTGTCCTACGGCCGCGGTTACAAGGCCGGCGGTTTCAATCTCGACCGGGCCGGCTTCGCCAACCCGCTACTGGCACTCGCGGTGCCGCCGCCGCGACCCGTGATCGTGCCGGCGGCCGCCGACCTGGAGTTCGGCGAGGAAACCGTGGACGCCTTCGAGATCGGCAGCAAGAAAACGCTGTCGGACATCATCACGCTCAATCTCGCAGCCTTCTACCAGACGTTCGACGACTTTCAGTTGAACAGCTTCACCGGCACCGGCTTCACCGTCAGCAACCTGCCCGAGGTGACCTCCAAGGGCGTGGAGCTCGAGTGGGCGGCAGCAATCGCGGAGGGGCTGACCCTGCAGGGCGGCGCCGCCTACACCAACGCCTCGTACGACAGCGACCCGGAAACACCCGCGGCGCTGCGCGGCAGACGGCTGACCAACGCGCCGTTCTGGGTAGTGACCGCCGCCGCGAGCTACGAGCGGCCGATTTCGGACATGCTCACCGGCTTCGTGAACGGCAATTTCCGCTTCAATACGGACATGAACACCGGCTCCGACCTCGACATCGAAAAGGAGCAGGCCTCCTACGCACTGGTCGATGCCTCCATGGGCTTTCGCACCGACGACGGCCGCTGGATCGTAGAGCTGTGGGGCAGGAACATCTTCGACCGCGACTACGCCCAGGTCGTGTTCGACGCACCGCTGCAGGGCCAGGGCACGGGCCCCGGCTCAACCCAGACCTTCAACGCCTTCCTCGGCGACCCGGCCACCTGGGGCCTGACCGTGCGGACGAACTTCTGAAGTCGCGCCGATCGTGACTGGAGCCGGTCCGGGCCGCGCGACAGCGAAGCCCGGTGCGCGTCGATCTGGCGCTCGCTACCCGAGCAACCGGTCGACCTTCGCGGCGCAGATGAAGTCGTTCTCGCTCAGGCCCGCGATCGCGTGCGTCCACCACCGGACGGTGCAACGGCCGTAATGCACCTCGAGGTCGGGGTGATGGTCTTCCGCGTCCGCGATCCACGCAACCGCGTTCACGAAGCCGATGGTCCGGCGGTAATCGGCGAACGTGAAGACCCGGCTGATGGATTTGCCGTCGGCCGCAAGCTTCCAGCCGGCGTCCAGGGCCCGCATCAGATTCCCGGCCTCGTCCGCCGTCAGCGCAGGAATGCCGCCCTCGCAGGGCCTGCAGCGCCTTGCGGTCAGGTCACAGGCTGTTGTCATCGGTCTCTCCTTCTCGCATCGTCAGCCGGCGCTCAATTGAGCGTCGTCAGCGCCACGAACGTCCCGCCGTTGCGCTCGCACAGCGTCCGCATCAGGTTGGCGAAGCGCAGCGCATTGCCGATGCGCCCGCCGGCGAGCTGCGTCGGGAACCCTACTCCGTGAATACGCACGAGGCGGTTACCCAGCTCATCGGCCTTGTTGATGCGCTCGACGTAGCGGGAGACCGCCTCGACCTGCCCCGTCGGAAAATCGTCGCCGAACACGAAAATGGCGACCGACTTGCCGGGCTCGTAAAACGTGCTGATCGCTTCCGCGATACCTTCCACGGGGCTGGAGTCGCTGTAGGGGCTCCAGTTCGACAGGGTATTGATGATGCGACGGCGCGTGTTCGGCGAGTCGGGGATCCACTTGCCCGCATAACTCGGGAACATGTACTTGCCTTCGTCATTGAGCACCTGGATGCCCTTGACGCGCGGATGGACTTGCAGCGTTTCCGACACCTTGCGCAACACCAGCCGCCAGGGCCCCTGGAACATGCTACCGGAGGTATCGATCACGAAGATGATGTACTGGCTGTCCACGGGGATTCCGCCGACGGTGGTGTCATCGGCCGGCGGGCGGTAGTTGGCGAGCAGCGCCCGCATCTCATCCGTGAGGCGCTGGCGCGCAGCCAGCAGATCGCCCTCGGCGTCTGTATCGACACCCTGCTCCTTGCTGGCCGCAAACTGGCCGCGGATCCTGCTGAGATCACCCTGCAGGCGCGCCAGTGCGTCCCGGTTCTGCGACAGTTGCTCCTCCACCGTCAGCCGGTCGCGATTGAGGATGTCGGTCTCACCGCGAATCCGGACGAGTTCCTCCTGGAGGGCTGCGATCAATTCGCGCCTGTCGGTCTTCGCCTGCTCGATGATCCGCGGTTCGCCGGCCTTGTTCAGCACGAGCAGCATGATGACGGCACCGAAGCCGCAGCAGATCGCGTCGAGGAACGACAGGCTGAAGACCTCGACTTCGCGTCGCCGCGCCATTACGGCCAGTCCCGCGACGGGGTGAGCATGGAGCCGCCGCTCACCATGGCGAGATTCCAGAAAAACCCGGCGGCATCCGGGTCGCCGTCCATCGGCAGCAGGATCACGTTGACCGGGATGCGGCGTGGCAATGCGCGCGTGGCCTGCACCATGAAGCTCACCCGCTTGTCGGCACGGACGTCCTCCGGCGTTGCCGGCGCCCTTTCGCCCTGAGTCGGCAGGCCGTCGGTGATCAGGAAGACATTGTCCGGCGGCGGATCGAGCCGCTTCAGCGCCTCGAAGGCATTGACCAGACTCGTGCCCTTCTGCGGCACCACCTTGCGCAGCGCGGCCACTGCGCGCGTGAGTTCCTGACCGTCGCGGACTTCGATCCACTGCCCGTCCGTGCCGTCCACCACGCTGCGTGCCTCCTCGTTGAACACGTAGATCTGCACGCGGCTGCCCGGACGAATCTGCGTCGTGAGCCAGTCCACCGTCTTGACCGCCTGGCGCCACTTCGGTGCGCGCAGCTTGCGCTCATCACTCATGCTGCGGAACCGGACCACGTTGACGAAGGTGCGCCCGAGCATGCTGGCGGAGGCATCCAGCAGGATCAGCACGCGGCTGCCGCCCATGTGGATACCGGTGAGATACTGGCGATTGCCCTCGCCGACGAACGATCGTACACGCTGTCCGGTCGCGGGCTCGGCCTCGGCCGCCCGGGCGGCGAGCCGCTTGTTCGCTTCCTCGAGCTGGCGTATGTCGGCCTTGAGTTGCTCGACACTCTCCCGGCGGGCGGTGGTGTCGTCCTTGCTGCTGGCCAGCTCCTCTCGCAGCTTTTTCAGCAGCAGCTCGATGCGGCGCGCCTCGCCAGCGACGATCTCGTTGCGTTCCCGCTCGTCGCGTACCGAGTTGCGCAGTCGCACCAGGTCCTTGCGCCCGTCGAGCACCTCCTCCTCGATACGGCTGGTCTCGCCGGCGACCTGTTCGCCCGCCTTGCTGGCGCGCGCCGCCACCTGGGAATTGATGATGACGAACAGCAGCACTACGGCGCCGAAACCACAGGATATGCAGTCCAGGAACGACAGGCTGAAGACCTCGATCTTGCGTCTACGCGCCACGATCGACCTCGACAATGAGCGTGAACTGCCGCGGTGGCTGACCGAGCGAGAGCACGTCGCCGGCCTGCAGCGCCGCTGCACCCTCGATGCGATGTCCGTTGAGCAGCGTGCCGTAGCGGCTCTGGTCGTGCACGATCGCGCGCCCTGATTCCACACGGATAGTGCAGTGCCGGCGCGACACGCCGGCCACATCGGCACCGATCCGGATGCCGTACTCGTCGGTGTCGAGCCCGGTGCCGATGTGCAACTCGCCATCGCCGAGCCGCCAGGCCCGCCCCTCGAACACAATGTGGCTCGGCGCCGGGGCCGCGACCGTCGCATCGGCCGGCCCCATGTCGGCCGGCGGCTGGTCGAACGGCAGCGTGGTCGTCAGCCGCACCGCTCCCCCGGCGCCATTGCCGGCACCGAGACGCAACGCGCCCCGGGCCGCAGCACCCGGCTCGAGCAGCATGACGGTGCAGGCGGGCAGGCGCGACAGGGCCTCGAGCAGACCCGGGAAATCCGCAAGCCGCGGATGCACCAGCAGCACCGAGGGTTCGTGCGGCGAAAATCGCGCGCGCAGTTTCTGCGTCACCGGCTCCCACAGGCGCGCAATGCGCTCGCGCAGCGCCAACGCGTCGAGACGCGCCTCGAAGCGCTGGCCGGCGTACTCCATCGATGCCGGAGCCTGCGCTGCCCGGGAAGCCGCGAGCAGCCAGCCCGGCAGCCGGTCGTAGAGCTGCTGCTCGCTCGCGGCGTCGTGCAACGGATCGAAACGCGAGCCCTCGACGAACTGGCGGGCGATGAAAGTCGCACAGCCGCGCTCCAGCGCCTCGATCCCGCAGCGCTCGACGGTTTCGCGGGCAACGAAGCGCGCCGCGCCGCCCTCCTGGCCGATCCGGGTGATGAAGGCATTCTCCAGCGTGGCCTGCAGATGCCAGATCGAGCGCCCCGGGCAGGGACGGCGGCTCGCGGCCACCGCGGCGTCGACCAGTCCCGTGACCGGCATGCCGATGTCGCGGGCGATGCCGAGCAACAGGCCGAGCTGCCCGGCTGACCACTCCGGCATCCCGACGAGTACCACGCCGTCGGCGCCCGCACACAGCGACCACAGGTGCGCGAGGTGCTCGTGCACGAGGTCCGCAGAGCTGCGGCAGCGCGCGAGCGGCTGCGGCAACGGGGCTTCGGTCAGTTCGGCCCAGTAACGGCGCTGCGCAAGGCGCGGCTTCGCGCGCACCAGTGCACAGGCTGCATCGCCGAAACGCAGCACCCCGTCATGATCCGCCGCGTAGCCGGGGCCGAGGAGTGACACCTCGCCGGGCCCGGCCATCGCCAGGCTTGCATCGTTCAGTTCCAGGGCTGCGATGGGCATCGCGCGTCAACTGCGGTCAGTCGGTGTGCAGGTGCCTGATCAGGCGATCATCCGTGTATGCCTCGACATCGAACACCAGCCGTTCCTGCAGCAGCTGCAACTGGTGCACGAGGAACATCAGCGGAATGCTGAGCAGCAGTGCGATGAGGGTCGAGTTGAAGGCCGTGCCGAGATTCTCGGTGACGCCGCTGACATCGCCCTCGACCGCGAGGTGCGCCATGTTGAGCGCCAGCCCTATGCCGCGCACCGTGCCGATGAAGCCGATCGCCGGGATTGCCCACAGGATGTAGCGCACCATGGACAGTTCCGATTCGAGCCGCTCCCCCTCGGAACTCGCAAGCTGGTGGGTGGCCGATGCCACGTCCTGCACGTTGCGGGTGGCGCCGAAGCGGATCAGCGCATTCTGCAGCGCGCGTGGCAGCAGGCTCGTGCGGTCGGCGGGCGGCAGCGCCTGCAGCTGGCGCAGGTACTCGCGCGTGTCCTCCGGCAGCACCCGGACACCCTCGGCAATCGGAATCAGCGCCTGATCGAGCAGCCGCCGTTCCCGCCTGAGCGCATTGCCCTTGTAACCGATGATCGCAATGCACCACAGCGCCAGCACGAAACAGGACTCCTGCTCGTAGTCCTTGACGATGATCCAGAGCGAAGACTCGGGTACGAAATCAGTGTCCTGCGCCATCCGCGCGCGTTGCTCGGCCAGCACCGCACCGGCGTTCGGCCAGACCACCGTGACGTATATGCCGTGCACCAGGATCACGGCGATGATCAGCGCAAAAAGCTGGAAGACGAATTCGCGGGAAAAGGTACTGTTCATTCGGTCACTCCGGGCCGTGCGGCATCTGCCGCTGCCGTCAGATATCCGAGGGCAATGCGATCGGCAGATCCGCGGGCAGCGGCCTCGTGGGCCGGAACTCGCGAAGCTCCGCGTCCTTGTCGCCGCCGCTCATCTGCGCCTGCGCCTCGCGGAACTCCTTGTCCATCTCTTCGCGGCTCAACTCCGGCATGGCTGGTTTGGCCGCTGCCGGGGCGCCGCCTGCGCCGGGCTCCGGCGCCTGCAGGTACTGGCGTGGCGGGGGCACACCGAGCACGGCCTCGGTCGCCGCACGCGCCATCCAGGTGGAGCCGAGCCCCGCCACGACCACCAGTCCGACCTTGACGATCTCCATCGGGTTACTCCGGTGCGTGCAATCCGTCAGTCCGCATTGCGCGCAATCCTGAAACCTACATCGAAGCGGCCCTGGTTGCCGAAGTCCCGGTGCGCCAGGCGCAGCTCGCTGATGCTCGCATGCCGCCAGCTCGAACCCCGGATCACATGGTACTGCCCGCTCGCCGGTCCGACCGGGTCCACCAGCACCTCCGGCCCTGCGGGATACACGGTGTAGATGTCATTCACCCACTCCGCCGCGTTGCCGCCTATGTCGAACAGCCCGAGCGGACTCACCGCAAACGAGCCGACCGGAGCCGACACGGGAAAGCCATCGTTAAAATCCGCCAGCACGTTCGGCACGATGCCGCGCGCGGACTGGTCGGCGAAGTTGCCCGAGCCCGCCGTGGGCGGCATGTTGTCGCCCCACGGATAACGCCGCGCCCCGCCGCCGCCATTGTAACGGCTCGCCCACTCCCACTCCGCTTCCGTCGGCAGGCGGTAGCCGGTCGTGGCCGGCACCGCAAGCCGCAGCGCCCCCGCCTCTAGCTTGTAGGCAGGGGGCAGCCCGTCGCGATCGCTCAGCCAGTTGCAGTAGCTGGCCGCATCCTCCCAGCTCAGCATGACCGCCGGATGCGAGGGGACCGCCAGTTGCCGGAACTTCTCGGCGCCGGAGGTGTGATTGGGTTTGAACTCACGGTACTCCCGGTTGCTGATCTCGCGCGTGCCGAGGTAATAACGCCGCGTGATGCGCACCGGCCGCTCGGTCTCATTGGGACGACGACCCTGCTCGCGGCGTGGCGCACCGAAGGTGAACTCGCCGGGCTCGATGAGGCGCAGCACCATTCCCTGCTTGGTCGTCAGCGTCTGTGGCGTCGCGGCCAGCACGGCCTGCTGCGGCGTCAGCAGGTGCACCTCGACGCGTTGCGGAAACCCCGGCCGCGGCGTCACGGTAGTGGCAAACGTCACGAAACCGTCCTTGCGCACCTCGATCTTCTGCGCTACCGCGGGCAGGGACAGCTCCTGGTTCGCGCTGCCGCGCGCCTCGCCGTTCACCCACAGCCGGGCGTCTTCCTGGTCGCTCACGATGCGCAGGATGCCGAGCCGCTCGACGAGATCGACGCTCAGCGTCGCCGCGCCGCGCTTTTCGATCTGCAGCGAGCGCGTCACCGTCTCGTAGCCCGGTTTCGCGACAATGACTTCGTGCGTACGGCCTGGCGCGATTTCCAGCTCGATGGGAGTCGTGCCGCGATAACGACCGTCGATGGTGACCGCCGCGCCCGCCGGGCTGCTTTTGACGTCGAGCAGGCCATCGCTTTCCTGCAAACGGACGAGCGGCAGATCGAGCTTCTGGCCGGCGCTGACGGTCAGCCGCTGCCGCCACGGCTTGTAGCCTTCCTTGCGAAGTTCGATGTCGGCGTCGCCGGCAGGCACTGCGACCGTCACGGGTGTCATGCCCTGGCTCTGGCCCGCCACCGCGACGCTTGCCCCGGGTGGCTCGGTTGCAAGCGTGACGTCCGCCCAGTTGGGCCTGAGCGTCGCCGCAACCTGCTGGCGCAGCCCGCGACCCTCGACCTCGAGTGTCGTTTCGAACGGCAGGTAACGGTCGGCAGCAACGATCAGCCGGCGCGTACCGGCCGGCGCGGGATACGTCCCGTCGTCGGACCTCTCCGCTGTCTGCCCATCGATGGTCACGACCAGCGGCGCATCGATGCCGGCCTCGATCGCAAGCCGGCCCGGCAGTTTCTCGAGCGTGAACCGCAGCGACTGGCTCGGCGCATCGGTCACCGTGATCGGCGCGGTCAGGGGCCGGTAGCCCTCCGCGCTCATCGAGACCTCGTAGCTTCCGGGGCGCAGCAGGTAGCTCTCGCCGATGCGCACCGGAAACAAGCTTCCGCCAAGGCGCACCGCGGCACCCGCCGGCTCCACCTCCACGCGCACCGCCCGGGCGGTGAACAGGTGCAGCGCGACGGCGGCCAACAGGGCGAACCCGGCGTAGATCGCCCAGCGCCAGGTCTGCGGCGTCTCGCGGCTCGCGGGCAGCCGGTTACGGTGCGGGCTGATCGGCGCGGCCTCGCCGGACTGCGCCTCGCTGGCGGGCGGCGGCAAGGTCCGGTAGCCGCTGTCAGCGTAGCTGACCGACAGGCGCGCGGCCTGCGGCGTGAGCTGGCAGGCGACACGCAGCGCGCCTGCGGCCACCACGTCGCCGTCGTTCAACCAGCGCGTGGTCGTGACGGGCTCGCCGCCGAGCGTCAATGGCACCGAGGCGCTGCCCGTGGCCTGGAGAAACAGTCGATCATCGAGGATACCGATCAGCGCGATCATTTCGCCGGTCACGGCACCGGGCACGCGGATGTCGGCCAACTCCGCGGCACCGATGCGGACCGGCAGATCCTGCGTCAGGATTTCGCGCTCACCCGCAGGGGTAGACAGCGTCAGTACCCGGTTCAAATCGGCTCCTCGCAACGCACCACCACCCGCGTACCGGTTTCCCCGGCCACGACCCGAAAGCTGCGCCGCACATCACGAAATCCGCTCCGGCTGCCGACGGCCGTGTAGAGGCCCGGACGCAGCGCCATGTTGCGGTTCGCAAATGTGCCGAGCCGGCCAACCTTGAACAACGTCACCTCGGTGAGATTGTCGGACTCGAACGTCACATCGACCGGAATCACGGCAAGCTCGACGAGCCGTTCGAGTTCGGCGGTCTGTTGGCTGAGTACCGGCCCTGGTGCCGTGACCGCGCGGGCGCGATCGAGCACCGCGCGGGCCCTGGCAAGCCGGGTGTCGTCGTTGAAGTACTCCGCGTTGCCGATTTCGCCTTGCAACTGCTCGGCGAGCGCCGCCCTTGCGCGGGCGTGATCGAGCGCGCGTCGCGCGTCGGCCAGGTTCGGATCGAGCGCCAGCGCCGCCTCGTAACGACCTGCGGCATCAGCCCAACGTTCCTGCTGCTCGAACCCGGTCGCCTCCGACTGCAGGGCCGCAAGCCGCTGGAGTTGCCGGTCGGACTCCACCTGCGCCAGCGCAGCGGTTGCCTGCGCTTCGCCCGGTCGCAGGCGCAGGGCCGCCGCGAACGCCTCGCGGGCCGCGCCGAGTTCGCCTTGCGCCTGCGCCGCGTAGCCGCGCGCCATCTGCGCCTGGAATGCATCGCGGGCGGCAGCCGCTTCGAGCCGCGTCACCGCTTCGGCCGCGGCGCGCGCCGCCGGATCGAGTGCTGCCGCCTGGCGGTATACCGCAAGCGCCCGCTCCTTCTGCCCATTCGCCTCAGCGAGGCTCGCTTCGTGCAGCAGGGCCTGCAGCTTGTCGAGATTGCGCGCGCGGCTCAGGCCCTGGGCGGCCTCGCGGTGATCGGGCGCCACGGCGAGTGCGGTTTCAAAGGCAGCGATCGCCCGCGTCTGGTCGCCGGCGGCAAGACCCGCCTCACCCGCGCGCAGCGCCTGCGCAAGCACCTCCGGTGCATGATCAAGGAGTGCCTGCGCCGCGCCGGCTGCTGCACGGTAGCCGCCAAGCGCCGCGACGACATCGCGATTGCGGTAAGCCGCATCGCTCTGGTCGGCCAGCCGGCGCAGCTCCGACCACTGCTCACCACCCCAACGCCCGGCGTTGCGCTTGCGAAGTTCGTCATCGAGTCGCAGAAAATCACCGAGCGCCTGGTCGAGCTCGGCCTGTGATACCGCGGTTGTCCCGGCAGCGGCTGCCGCCGCAGGCGGGACCGGCGCGCGGACCGCAACGGCCGGCGCCGGCGCGCTCCGTTCACGGACGAGCGTCGGCAGATAAAAAATGACCAGCGCCGCAACCAGCACGAGGAGCGCCCCCGCTCCGTAAACCGCAGCCGCTGGCCACCCGGTGCGCACGCCGGGCAACGCCGCGCCCGGCGGCCCCGTGGCGACCGCCTCATCGGCCGCGCGCTTGCGCGCTACCGGCCGGATTGCCGCACCGGGCCGTTGCAATGCCGCGTCGTCCAGTACCGCCTCGAGAGAGGCGCGCACGGCGGCCATGCCGGCCGGACGCTGCGCCGGGCGTTTCTGCAGCAGCGACTCGAGCAGACGCTGCAGCGCAGCCGGCAGCACCTGGCCGGTGAGATCGCTGGTCGGGATCTGCGGCGCGGCGCTGCGGATGCGCTCTGCTGTGACCTGCGGGTGAAACGGCGGCACGCCCGCGATCAGTTCGTACAACAAGGCACCGAAACCGTAGACGTCGTCATGCGCCACCGGCGGCTCACCGTCGAGCTGCTGCGGGCTCATGCCGGGCAGAGTGCCACCACCGGCTGCTGCGCCGAAGTCGCCGACGAAGCAACGGCCCTGCCGGTCGCGCAACACGTTCGCCGGCTTGAGGTCCCGGTGCACCACGCCCTGGCGATGTGCGTACTCGAGCGCCTCGGCCACCGGCAGCAACGCCTCGATGATGGTGCCGACGCCCGCGCCGCGCAGCGCACCGATATCCCCGCCGTCGATGTACTGCATGACGAGAAACGGCCAAGGCCCGGCGACGATCTCATGCACCGCCACGATCCCGGGATGCACCAGCCGGCGCGCCCGGTCGAAGCTCGCGCGCAGCGTCTCGAGAGACTGGGGTGCGGGAAACTTGAGCGCTACGCGCCGTGACTGCGCCGTGTCCTCGGCGAGCCACACCTCGCCGAAACCGCCGCGCCCGAGCTCGCGGATCAGCCGGAAACGCCCGGCCAGGTCCAATCCCGCCGTCAGCGGCTGCATGCGCGGGCGACGTCAGCCCTTGGCCGCCGGGGCGGAATCCGCAGGCGGCGGCAGGCCGGTTTCCTTTTCATAGATTTCTTTCAGGAGCTGCCGCCACTCCCGGAACTTCTCCTCGGCCGTGCCGGTAAGTCGGCGGGTCTGGCCCTCGACCTCCACCAGCAGCGGCTCGGCTTCCGCCTCCAGCGACCGGCCCTGCTCGGCCAGCCCCTCGCGCGCGATACCTGCCTCGGCCGACTTGCCGAGACCGGACTTGATGCCTTCGATGCCGCCCATGACGCCGACCATGGTGACCGCCGAGTTGTCGCCGCCCGCTCCCTCGTACAGGACTGCGCCGAGTATCGCCGCGCCGCCGAGGAGGTATCGCAGCATGGCCGAGCGCTTCAGGTCCTGGTACTTGATCATCTCTTCGCGCGACACCTTGCGCCAGTCTTCATAGGGCTTGCCGAGGTCGTAGTACAAGCCGGCGTAGTACTCATTGAGCGTGTCCACCACCGCATACTCGCGCTCGCGCACCGCGCGCATGCGCATCAGCATCGGGTCGTCGCTGGCCGGCAGTCGTTGCACGCTCCACTGACCATCGCGATCCCGGACGAGGTAGCCGTCGAAGGCCGCAGGCGCAAGATCTGCCGCGAAGCGCAGTTCTGCGACCTCGCGGATCCGTCGCATGTCATCTGCAGTGAGCCGGTCGCGGGCTTCGCGCAGATCATTGGCAATTTCGTTGTATATGTTCTGGTACGGGTCCTGCCCCGGGTCACGGTACTGCGAATACGCCTTCTCGGGCACGCGCGTCTCGTAGGTGCGGTTCAGCCACTCGCGGCCTGTCGCATCCCAGGCGCCGACGCGCACCTCCACCTGCAGACCGTCAGAGCGATCGATCCGCCCCCACACCAGCACATCGACGGAGTCGGACTTCACCGGCAGTACCCAGACCGACCCCCAGTGACCGCTCGCCTCCAGTGTCGTCTTCAGCTGGTAGGGCATGTAGCGCGACTCGGCGCGGCGGACTTCCGGGAAGACGAGGCTGTCGGGCTCCGCATCGCCTTCCTCGATACCCGGATCGAACAACACGATGCCGACGTCGAGCAGTTGCTCGGCAGGAATCTCACGGTCGGCACGCACGAGGTCGACCGACTCGTACTTCACGTTGCGAGCGCTCGAGCAACCGGCAAGCGCCGCGGTGACCAGCAGCACGAGCCAGCCCCGGCGCGGGCCCTTCGGCATCATTTGCGGATCCCTGTATAGCGGCGATATTGCTCCCAAAGCGCGTCCCTCACTGCCGGATCCTTCTCGGCCATCGCAGCTTCGCGCAACTGCTTGGCGACCTGGTCCTCGCCGGTACCGTCGGGCGGGATATCTGCAGGAATGTCCGGCGCGGCTGCGCCCTGCTGCTCCGCACCCTTGCCCGCGCTGCCCTGCGCGCCGCTTTTCACTTCGCGTTGTCCGGCCCCCGCATTGTCATCGCCGGATCCGGCCGGCAAGTCTGCGCCGCTGTCGGCCGGTTCACCGCCGGCCTCGTCGGCGGATGCGCCGGAGCCGCCATCCCCGCGGCCGCCGACGGACGCACTCCCGCCCGACTTCACGGCACGCGCATCGCCGGCCTCGCGGCTGTCTGCGGCCCGTCCCGAACCTTTGCCGGCAGATGCCATTGCCTCGCGTTCGCGGGCAATCTCGCCGTCGAAGTCGCCAAGCGACTTGTCGAAGACTCCTTCCGGATCACCGCCACTGCCACCACCACCGCCGGCAGCACCGCCACCCGCAGCGGAGGTGTCGGGCGCTCCGCCCGGCGCACCGGAGCCGCCACCCTCGTTGCCCGCCTGACCTGCGCCGCGCATCGACCCGGAGCCCTGCTCCGCGCCCGCTTCTGCGCCTTTTTCACCGGCTTTGCGCGCGCCAGCCTTGCCGGCTCCCGGCATGCCCGCAGCGGGAGCACCCGCTGGCGTACCACCCGCCGCGCCCGGCATTCCGCCCGACGGAGTCGAGCCGGGCATCCCGCCGGCCGAGGGCGAACCTCCGGCCGAGCCGCCACCCGATGGGGGCATACCGGCACCGCCGCCGGAACTGCTCGCCGACGGTCCACTGCCGGCACCTCCCGTGCTGCTGACGCTCGAACTGCTGCATGCCGCAGCAAGCCAGACGCTGCCGGCGAGAGTGCCGAGAAGTAGGACCTTTGCCGCAGCAAAGCGCATGCTAGAGCGACCCCAGGGACATGAATGCGATTATATGCCGGCCCGCGCTGCGACCTGGCTGGATCGCGAACCCGGATCGAGCAGCACAGAATCCGACGGTTTTTTGAGCGGCCGCGCCGGTAATTGGTTCCACGGCACCAGTGCCGGGCGACCGGCACCGGCAGCGGTCGGCCGATTTGTCTTAACCGGGTGGCCTCGAACCGCGGCCAGCGCCTTCAGCGTGTTGCGCCGGGCAATTCCTTATACAGGCGGCGCGCCGCGATCTCGGCGGCCTCCATGAACGGGGACGGCCGCTCTGCTGCGGTGTCGTAGGCGAAATTCAGCTCGATGCTGCCTTCCCAGGCGACCGCGCCGGCCTCGCTGTCCCAGATCTGCACGAACACGCGCATGCTCGAGAGCTTGGTGTCGACCATCCGCAATCCGAGCAGGCTGAATCGACCGCGGGACTGCTGCTGAAAATCGGCGAGGCTGAGTTGCGCGAGGAAGCGGACCCCGCCCTGCGCACCGACGCGCTCCAGCACGGTGCCCTCCAGGATGCCCGTCTCGAGGTAATCGCGGTACATGCGCTTGTATTGCTGGTCGAGGTCGGCGGCGTTGACCGCGCTCAGGATCACCGGCAACGGTACGACCTTGACGCCCGGGCGCGCCAACCCGAGCTCCTTGGCGAAGATATAGGCCAGCGCCTGCTTGTCGGCTTCGCGCCCGGTCGCGGCCGCCGGGGTCAGGAAGCCGATTCCCCAGCGTTCGAGATCGTCCGGCCCGAGACTGAATGCCTCGGCCTCGACTTCGTAGCGGGTCTGCTTCATCGCCAGGCAACCGCCGGTCAACAAGGAACTGGCGAGAATCGCCATCGCGAACACGCGGCATGCCCTGCCGAGGCTGCGTCGCATTCCTGAGCGCCTGATCATGAAACAGGATTCTGCCAAAAAATCCGCTGAGCGGGTGCGGATTTGCGCGGGCATCGCGCTCTGTTAGCATCCGCCAGCCCGCCTCAGACGCAGGAAATCCGATGGCACTCGCCGAAACACTCGCGCAACTTTCCCGGCAGATCGGCACCGAGGTGCATGTCAGCGACTGGCTCGAGATCACCCAGCCAATGGTCGACGACTTTGCCCGCGCCACACGCGACCAGCAATGGATCCACGTCGACGCGAAACGTGCCGCAGCCCAGTCGCCATACGGCTCCACCATCGCGCACGGATACTTCACGCTGTCCCTGTATCCCTACCTGCGCGGACTCGTCGACGAAAGCAAACCGCTGTTCCCCGGCGTGCGCAACATCATCAATTACGGCATCAACAAACTGCGCTTCCCGGGTGCCGTGCCGGTCGGCAGTCGCATCCGCGCGCGCTGCAGGATCGTCGCGGCGGAGGAGGTGAAGGACAGCCTGCAACTCACCGAGGAATACACCGTCGAGGTCGAGGGCCAGTCCCGTCCCGCCTGCGTGGCGGAGTGCGTGATGCGCCTGTACTTCTGACCCGGAGCCATCATGACCGCCGCACCGTTACTCGTGGAACGCCAGCACCAGGTGCTGCGACTGACCATCAACCGCCCCGACCGGAGCAATGCCCTGTCGCTTGCGCTGCTCGACGAGATTGGCGCAACGCTCACGCAACACGCCACGGACGCCGGCATCCTCTGCGCCGTCATTACCGCGGCCGGCGATCGCTGCTTCGCCGCCGGCGGCGACCTGCAGGAACTCGCGGCGATCCGCTCCGATGCGGACACCCGCGCAATGAGCCGGCGCGGCCGCGCCGCTCTCGACCAGGTACGCGCCTTCCCGGTGCCGGTCGTCGCCGCACTGAACGGTCATGCGCTGGGGGGTGGCGCGGAACTCGCGCTGGCCTGCGACCTGCGCGTGAGCGCCCCGCACGCCGAGATCGGTTTCCTGCAGGCGCAGCTCGGCGTCACCACCGCCTGGGGTGGCGGGATCGACCTCGCGCTGACCATCGGCGACCGCCAGGCGCTGCGCATGCTTGCGACCAGCGCGCGGATCGAGACCGGGCGGGCGCTCGATCTCGGCCTGATCGACTGGGTCTGCGCTCCCGGCCAGGCACTCGACGCCTGTCTCGCCATGTTCCTCGAACCGTATCTGGCGCGCACGCGCGAGGTGCTCGCCGGGTGCAAGGCACCGCTCGCCGATCAGCGCCGGCGCACGCACGCGCAACTCGCGCCGATCGAAGAAGACCATTTCGTGCGCACCTGGACCCACCCGGAGCACTGGGCCGTGCTCGAGCGAGCCACCGCCGGACGGGGGTAATCCTAGGGCGTGTTGACAGTCATGTATAAGCCTTGAGCCAGACGAACGAGGCGGCGAGCGCGTCGAAGGAAGCGTAACGCTCCAGCAGCTTGTCGTAGCGAGTGGCGATGCGTCTAAATTGCTTGAGACGGCAGAAAAAGCACTCGATCTGATTGCGATCCCGGTACGCAGCGGCGTCGGTGCAGGCGATTGCGACGGGGCGGGATCACGGCCCTGGCATGACGTTGTCGGATGAAATCCACCAGCGCATCGGAGTCGTAGCCCTTGTCCGCAACCACCATCTCGTCAGTGAACCCGCTCGGATCCGTATAGGCGAGCGGGTTGTTCATCACGTAGCTATACGGATTCAGCGTCTGCGGGCGGCGCGGATCCCCCAGCACCGGATCGGCGGACAGGAACCGCCCGAGCTTGGGATCGTACACCCGCCCGCCCAGGTGGATGAGCCGTACGTTGTCGAGCTGCTCGTGATCGGTGTAGCCGCGGTGGTTCCACAGCGTCGCCGCCTGCAGCGCATCGCTGTGGTCCGGCGTCCAGTTCGTGTTGCGCCGCTTGCCGGAGGCATCGAAGCTGTACTCCAGCGGATCCGTGCCACCGCCTGGTTCGCCAACAACTTCGAAACCCTCGACCCGGCGCCTGAAATTGGAAATAAGCCAAAAAGCCAAACCCGGCACCTTATGCAGTACACTGCCGCAGCTGGCCCGCCTGCTCGGCGTCACCGTCGAGGAACTGCTGGTCGATGATGCCGCCGCCGCCAAGAAGCGCGGCCCGGCGCCGAAGCTCCAGCAGCTGCCGCGTACACAGCAGAAGTTCGTCATGCAGATGCTCGATACCGTCCTGGCCCAGGCCAGTCACTGAAGGAGCCGCCCATGAACGCCCAGGCCGATCAACTGATCGAGAAGCTCAAGGCCCTGCCGCCCGAGCGGCGCGCCGAGGTCGAGGATTTCGTGGACTTCCTGCAAAGCCGCGAGGGTGACCAGCGCCTCGTCGAGGCCGCCGCCAAGGCTACCGAGCCGGCCCTCAGGGCCGTCTGGGACAATGACCAGGATGCGGCCTACGATCGGCTCTGAAGGCCGCTCGTCCGCCCACCCATGGCTGCACCCGCATTCGGCACGATCATCCTCGTGCCGTTCCCGTTCACCGATCAGTCCGCCGCCAAGCAGCGGCCGGCCGTCGTCGTCTCAAGCAACGCCTATAACCGCGCGCGCCAGGACCTGATCCTCATGCCCATCACCAGCCAGCTGCGCGTGAACGCGTTCGGCGACCTGCTCGTGCAGGACTGGCAGGCCGCACGCCTGCTCATGCCCTCTGCCGTCAAGCCCGTCCTCGCCACCCTCGCGCAGAGCCGCGTCATCAAGCCGCTCGGTGCACTCTCAGCGCGCGACCAGACCGCGCTCAAGGCCCTCATCCCTCAGCTGCTCGGCTGATCCCGCCGCGCGCCCGTTGGGACACATTGGGGCACACACGCTGTTGGGGCCAAATTGGCCCAAACAGCAAGCCGCAGGCTATCCTGCGTGGATTTGAGAACGACACCAGCAACGATCAGTGACTCCCGCTGAGCGACATCAACAGTCGCCTCAGGGAGTCTTCGACGACGGCACGCACCCGCCCGCGATAATCCGCTGCTTCGGCATCCTTCGACTTCAGCGCGGCAACGGCCCAGTGCTCTCGTTCGCTGCCGATAGGACGATCATCGACCTCCGAAGCGACCCCGACGAACGTGTCCATGATTTCGTCGGCAACTTCCGGTAACCGCTGGCGGAGCTGGACTAAGTCACGGCATGCGAGCAGCGGGTCATAGCCCTCGCCAAGGACACGGCGGGCAATGTCCTTCGCACGCTCCATCGGCGGCACGCCGCCTTCAAATTCCGACGTCATGGGAGCATGCTCTTGAGTTCGATGACCTCGCCCGTCACGACGTTACGATACGCATGCGTCTGTAGATGACCCGGCGCGGTGCTGGTCACCTTGGCCCTGCCGTTGGCGTCGTCGCCATATGCCCAATAAGTACACCCTGATACCAGGGCGCTCGATTACTCCTGTCGTGCCTTTCGCGACGGTGGCTGTCGACAATCCGGCCATGCGTCCGCCTCGGTAATTGTGGCACCGAAACCGAGCGTGTTTGCCAACCACCAACCACCAGCGTCCGGGTCAGAAGCCGGCGGTCTTGTTTTCGCTAGCCCCGCGATTAACCCAAAACCCAGCAGACCGTGTGTTCTCGAGTAGTAGAAAAATGCGTCCTCCGACATCGCCTCTGTAACATCAGGTTTCGATGTGGCCCTAATGAGCGCTACATCTGAGGTTGAGCACCCGACAAGCTGAACGGTACGCCGATCCTGTATCACCTCAAACCGCCACCCTCCGAACTCCCACGCTTTCTGTTCCGGTAACCCGCGTTTCGGGACAGCAAAAGTGTAGGTCCTCGACTCAAAACAAAAGAACGGCGACTCGTCGCTGCAGTATTCCAGATCCGAAATTGCATCCCCCCGCCCGTTAGAAAATGTGGCTTTCGGGTCGGTCGCTGTCGGCCGGGACAATATCATTGTGTCGTATAGCGGCCATCCGACATAAACGTAGGCATCATGGATATCCTTAGCGTGTGCGAAGACTGCTGCGAACAAAAATGTCGCTGTGGCAGCGACGAGGGTTTTGTTTCTCATGATTCTTTGCGCTCGACTTGGCCGGCGGCCGAGTGATGGCTAGCGGCCAAGGGTACGGTGGTGCCGAAACTGATCATCCAGCCTTTCTATTACTGCCTCGCTCGATCGTCCATACTTCTGGTGCAGCAATTCATGTCCGATTACCTCATAGGCAGCCTGACGTGTTGCCGCCCCATAGGCACTGACGAATATACGCGAGCCTGAAACGCCACGACTCGTTTGCCCTCCTAACCACCCCTCGAGATAACCGAACACGTCAAATCGCCCAATGACACGAGGGTCCAAAACAACGTCGGTAGGTAGCGGCAGCAACTCAACCTCGCCGCGTCTGATACCCTCAATGACATCATTTCGGGCAACGGTTACATTCTCTCGCAATTGCCGTAGTCGCTCGGAATCGGTCACCTCACTGACAACGTTGTCATACCGGTCAAGTCTTATGCCACGATCGACATCGACCAATGGTGGTGTCGGCGCATCTGGTCTCGGCTCCGGGGTTGACGTCGGCGGATCACCTGACCCCGGTGGCAGATAGTCCTGGAACGACGGAATCCGCCAGCCGGACCGGTTCAGCCAGTAGCGGACCGTCAGCCCCCAGCGCTCATCAAGGGTCTCGAATCCATCCCTTATTTCCTCGAGTACCCGCTGCATCTCCGGGTCATCGCAGCGCAGACCATTGTCACACTTCACGAACCCGCTCGGATCCGAATAGGCAAGCGGATTGTTGGCCACGTAGCTGTAGGGGTTCAGACTCTGCGGGTCGCCGAGCTCCCCCAGCACCGGGTCGGCGGACAGAAACCGCCCGAGCTTCGGATCGTACACCCGCCCGCCCAGGTGGATGAGCCGCACGTTGTCGAGCTGCTGTCAACGGACGTCGAATGTTGATACAGCGGGGGTGCGGACAAGAACTCGGACTACCTGGAGGTAGTTCATGTACTCGTACGAAGACAGGATCCGCGCCACCGCCTGGTGCGCCAACAACTTCGAAACCCTCGACCCGACGCCTGAAATTGGAAATAAGCCAAAAAGCCAAACCCGGCACCTTATGCACCCCGGACTTGTACACCCTGTGGGTGCTTATATGTTCGAATCGAAGCACCTACCAATGGCTACCGCCGCGTTAACAAACCATGGATATAGGCTATTCTCGTTGCCATAAAACTCTACCCTCATCCTTTGATCCGATTGATTTGCAACAATCTCGTACACAGTCGGATGAACAAAAATTCTTGGTCTTCGAGTCGTTTCTTCATCTTTGAGAAAATCGAATTTTATCGATGGCTTCTCTGAGTTTTCAAAACTCCGCAGCAGTGTCGCAAGCTCAGCACAATCACTTGCATTCAGCTGTCGGTGAGAAACAGAAATGCCCCCCGTGATCTCCGACAGGGTCAGACTCTGTAAATTCCCCTTCTTCGTATGCTCGGCAATGATGTTCAGCAGTTGGAGCGATATTGGCGTCTGTTCCGCAGCGGACACTTCTGCGTGCAACGTGAAGTTTCGAGGGTTGCCAACTTCTGGCCTCCAAAACAGCACAACAGAGTACTCCCGATCCTCATAAGCAGAGCTGATATAGCCACGATAACGGCGAAATGCGAGCGCTACAATTTCGTGCTTTTGACTCGCCTGAAGCGCGAACTGCGAATCAATAACCAGAGGGTAAAGACGGCTATACTCGCTCATCAGGAAATCACCGTCTGGTTTCGATGCGCCTCCGGCCGCAGACCCACAAGCTACCGCAGACACAATCAGCACGAAAAGTGAGCGGACGCACACCGTCACCGCCCTTTCCACGCGCCTCCGAGCTAAGGATTCCACGGCACACCTCGTCCAAGAGTCTCATGAGGTAGTGGGTTGTAGCCCGGTAAAGTTCTGACACGGTACTGGCCTTCGACACGTTCTACGACTCGCACGTTCCCAAATGGATCTCTGTAATAATTCAAAATGCCCTGAGACACAGCAATGTGATCACCATAGGGGCCATTTGTCCCAGGATATCGCCTGGCACGGTTGATCGCGTTGTCCCACATCGGGTTTCCTGTTCGTCCGGCCGGATGATTATGCGCAGCAGCTACCGTATCGGACGTAGGATCACCCCGCGCCATGTCCGAAGTGCCCGCAATTGGGTTAAGGACGTAATACTCACCGATTCGCTCTTCGATGAAAACGAGGTACTCGCGATCCCCCTTGAAAACGCGGTCCTGAAGAATTCGGTCTGCGACGCGATCAATGCGAGGATTACCCACGACGTCGGGAGGAAAAGGTGGTGTCGGTTCGGAATCAGGATCGGTCGGCGCATCTGGACTCGGCTCCGGTGTCGACGTCGGCGGATCACCTGACCCCGGTGGCAGATAGTCCTGGAACGACGGAATCCGCCAGCCGGACCGGTTCAGCCAGTAGCGAACCGTCAGCCCCCAGCGCTCATCAAGGGTCTCGAATCCATCCCTTATTTCCTCGAGTACCCGTTGCATCTCCGGGTCATCGCAGCGCAGACCATTGTCACACTTCACGAACCCACTCGGGTCCGTATACGAGAGCGGGTTGTTGGCCACGTAGCTGTAGGGATTCAGGGACTGCGGATCGCCGAGATCCCCCAGCACCGGATCGGCGGACAGGAACCGCCCGAGCTTGGGATCGTACACCCGCCCGCCCAGGTGGATGAGCCGCACGGAGTCGAGCTGCTCGTGATCGGTGTAGCCGCGGTGGTTCCAGAGCGTCGCCGTCTGCAGCGCATCGCTGTTATCCGGCGTCCAGTTCGTGTTGCGCCGCTTGCCGAAGGCATCGAAGCTGTACTCCAGCGGATCGGTCCCGCTGCCCACGGTGAGCGCCTGCTTGTCCACGCTGCCTAAATGATCGCGCAGGTTGTAGTAGGCCACCCAGTCGCCGCTGTTCTCGATCTGGGTGTAGAAGCGCTCCCCGTTGACCAGCGCGTGTGACCGATACTCGATGGTCGCCCCGACCTGCTTCTCGAAGTGGGCACCGATGTAGTAGATCGTGGTGGTGCTGCCCCCCTTCTTCACCACCTGCTTGATCGGCTGGCGCTGCGGGCCGTAGGTGAACGTCGTGCAGTCGCCCGTGCAATTGCTGCCCTCGAGGTTGATCTGGCGCGGCTTGTTGAAGGAGGTCCAGGTGATCGTGCCTCCGTCGCGGTCGGTCATGTTGCCGTTGGCGTCGTAGCCGTAGTTACTCGTGGTCACACAACAGCCGGGTCCGCAGCTGACGTTGGTCTGCCAGACCGCGTGGGGACGTGATGCGAGGTAGGTGTATAACCCCTGTTCCTGCTTGTTACTGATGTTGCCATCGTCGTCGTACACCATATCGAGGAGCGTCGTCGTACCGTTGCGCGTGACCACGTCCACGCGGTTCAGCGCATCGTAGGTGAAGCCCTCCGTGAGGCTCTGGTTCTGGTCCATGCGCTGGGTGAGATTGCCGACCTTGTCCCAGGCGTAGCTGTAATGCTGCAGGTCGGACGGCTGCGCCGGCGGCCCGCTCTGGATGCCCTTCAGCCGCAGATTGGCGGCATCGTACAGGTGCTGCCTCGTGAGCAGCGCATTGCCCAAGGTCGCCTGCCGCTCCCGTCCCAGCGCATCGAGCGCGACCAGCGCGTAGCGCTCCGTGTTGCCGCTGCCCTGGGTGACGGTCGCGACGAAGCCGTTGACGTAGCTGTAGTTGAATACCGGCCGCGCACCGCCGACGGTCGCCGGATACGTCATGGTCTGCAGCTGCCCCTGGCCGCTGTAGGCGAAGTGGGTCACGTAGGCCGTACCGTCGATGCTCGTGGTGGTCTCGGTGAGCTGGGCGAGACCATTGTAGACGTGGCTCTCCTGGTAGTTGACCGCGGGGCTCGTGACGTTGTGCAGCAAGCCCTGACTGGTGCCCGTGGCGTAAAACGTCCAGGTCGTGGTGCCTTCCGACTCGACCCGCTGCCTGAAATTGGAAATAAGCCAAAAAGCCAAACCCGGCACCTTATGCACGCACGCGCAACTCGCGCCGATCGAAGAAGACCATTTCGTGCGCACCTGGACCCACCCGGAGCACTGGGCTGTGCTCGAGCGTGCTACCGCCGGGCGGGGGCGTCGTTAGCCGCTTGCGGCCCTGGGGGCGGCTGCGTGGTCGTCCCGCAGCTCGCGGCGCAGGATCTTGCCGACGTTCGATTTCGGCAGCGAGTCGCGGAATTCCACGTGCCGCGGCACCTTGAAAGCCGCGAGGTGCTCCCGGCACAGGCTGCGGATCTCGTCCGCGGTCACGCTCATCCCCGGCCGCAGCACGACGAACACCTTGATCGCCTCCTGGGTCTCGGGGTCCGGCACGCCGATGCAGGCGGCTTCCAGCACCGCCGGATGTGAGCTGACCACGTTCTCGACCTCGTTCGGGTACGCCTTCAGCCCGGACACGGAGATCATGTCTTTCTTCCGGTCGACGATGCGCAGATAACCGCGCTCGTCCATCACCGCGATGTCGCCGGTACGCAGGTAACCGTCCGCCGTCATCACATCGCCGGTCGCCACGCCATCGTTCCAGTACCCGCTCATGACCTGCGGCCCTTTCGCGCACAGCTCTCCGGGTTGCCCGACAGCGACCTCGCGGCCATCGTCGTCACGCAACGACACCTCCGTGCCGGGCAGAGGCAGGCCGATGGTGCCGTTGTAGGCCTTGAGATCGGGCCGATTGGTACTGATGACGGGCGAAGTCTCCGACAGCCCGTAGCCCTCCATGATCGCAGTGCCGGTCACCTTCGCCCATTGCTTCGCCGTCGCCTCCATCACCGCCATGCCGCCCGCGGAGACGAGCCGCAGGTGCGAGAAATTCACACGTCCGATGCCGGGGTGGTTCGCGAGATGCTGATACAGGGTATTGACGCCGGTGATTGCGGTGAACTTCCAGCGCCGCAGCTCGCGCACGAACGCATCCATGTCGCGCGGATCGGTGATCAGTACGTTGAGGCCGCCGAGTTCGGTGTAAGCGAAGCAGTTACAGGTCATTGCATAGACGTGGTAGAGGGGCAATGCGGTAATCACCACCTCCTCCCCCGGCCGGCACAGGCTCGCGAACCAGGTGTTGACCTGGCGCACGTTGGCGTGCAGGTTGCCATGGCTGAGCATGGCGCCGCGCGCGACCCCCGTCGTGCCGCCGGTGTATTGCAGGCAGGCGAGATCCGCACCGGTCAGAGACACCGGCTCGAACGGTGTTTCGTGGTTCACCGCGCGAGTGAAGGCGATCGCTTCGGGCAACCGGTATGGCCGCAACTTGCGGCGCACGAACCGCACGACGAAATTCACCAGCGCTCCGCGAACCGAACCGAGGAGGTCGCCGATCTGCGTCACGATGACATGCTCGACAGCGGTACCCGGCAATGCCTGCTCGAGCACTGCGGCCGAGGTGGCGACCACGACGATCGCCCGGGCGCCCGAGTCTTTCAGCTGGTGTTCCAGCTCGTGCGCCTTGTAGAGCGGATTCACATTGACGACGACCATCCCGGCGCGCATCACGCCGTAGAGGGCGACCGGGTACTGGAGCAGGTTCGGCATCATCAGCGCCACGCGGTCGCCACGCCGCAGTCCAAGCCGCTGCAGATAGGCCGCGAAACGCTGCGTCAGCCGGTCGAGTTCACTGTAACTGATGCTCCTGCCGAAGCTGGCAAAGGCCGGCTGCGCGGCGAAACGCCGGCAGGCCTCCTCCAGCATGCGCACGATGGAATCCGCGGGGTCGATCTCAAGCCGGTGCGGGACGCCCGGCGGATAGCTCTGCAACCAGCGCATCTCCATCAGTCGTTCACCCCACTCACTCGATGGTCAGTTCCCGCAGCAGGTGCCCGGCATCGTAGACCTCGTCCAGTGCCAGCACCATGATCGCCGGATGCACCGCGACCGCCCGGTTGAGCTGCGGATCGAAACGATAATCGCCGGCGATCGAATGAATGTTGCCGTCGAAGATCAGCCCGACCAGGCGTCCCTGTGAATCGACGACCGGGCTGCCGGAGTTGCCGCCGGTAATGTCGTTGTCGGTGACGAAATTGAAGCGCGTGTCGAGATTGAGACCGTCGCGCGCTCGCATCCAGCGCTCCGGCAACTCGAATGGCGGCTGTCCCGTTGCGCGGGCAAACAGTCCTTCCAGCGTGGTGAACGGCGCGACGTCGCGTTCACCCTCGCGCCAGCCGCGCACGGCGCCAAAGCTGAGCCGCAGCGTGAAGGTCGCGTCCGGGTAGGTGCTCGTGCCGCGGATGGCAAACCGCGCGCGCGCCAGCCTCTCCTCTGCGGCGAGCAGCGGCGATTCCACCCCCTCCTCGTACTGTCTGCGCACCTTCTGCGCCTCCGGTTCCAGGCGCCGGGCCAGGTCGATCAGCGGATCGTCGGCAGCCTCGAGAGCCGCGGCACCGCCCTCCCAGAGACGCTCGCGGAACGCCGCATCGCCGAGGCGGGTTGCGCCGATCAGGCGGGCGGCGAGCGCCTGCGGTGCCTCGCCGCCCAGCGCAAGGTTCACGGCAGGATCATCGATACCGAGAAACTCGGCGAGCTTCGCCAGCGAATAGCCGAGCCGAAGGGTCTCGAGTTCGCGGTACACAGGCTGTTGCGCCAGAACCTGCTGGCGCAACAGCGGCAGTGCCGTGTCCGTGTACCCCCGCTGGCGCTGCTCGTTCGGCTTCGCCCGCTCGGCCGCCACACGCACCAGAACCCTGGCGTAATTCGCCAGCTCACCCTGCAGGGCCGCGCCCTGCTCGAGAAACACATGCCGCTCGTAGATCGCGCGGTAACGCGCCAGCGCGCCCACGATGTCGTCGAACGCGCTGGCATCCGCGGCAACCGCAGCGTTGGCGGCAATGGCGCGCCGGAGCGCGCGGTCCGTGTCCCGGCGGTCGTCGAGGAATGATTCATCGAGCAGCGCAATCATCTGGTTCCGCCGCACCTTCAGTGCGTTCTCCAGCCCGAAGAGCGGCTCCTGCACGATGCGCGCGGGCTCCTCGCCGAGCGCAGCAAACTGCAGGTAACGTCCGCGCAGCTCGGCGGCCCGCAAGAGCCACTGGCTGAGCACGGGGTGGCGCTCGAAGCGCAATTGCGCTGCCGTGGCCAGCCGCTGGGTGCTGCCCGGATGACCGGCGACGAACACCGCCTCCCCCGCGGAAGCCCCGCCACGCCGCCAGCGCAGGTACGCCGGAGTGGCAGCCGCTTTGCCATCCTCGTAGACGCGCAGCAGGGCGAAATCCAGATTCCAGCGGGGAAACTCGAAGTTGTCGATATCGCCGCCGAAGAACGCAACGTCCGCCTCGGGAGCGAACACGAGCCGCACGTCGGTGTAGCGCTTGTAGTGATACAGGAAATACTGCCCGCCACCGTACAGTGACACCGCTTCGCAGCTGTGCGGATCGGAGCGGCCGCGATAACCGTCTTCGCACTCCTTCTCCAGGCGGGTGAGCGCGGCTTTGCGCCGCTCGTTCGCCGCGGCACCGGCTCCATCGCCCACGCTCTGCGCGACCACGCCGGTAACATCCTGCATGCGCGTGAGTACCGATACCTGCTCGGCCGCGCACCGCTCCTCCGCGGCAGAGGACGCGGCCATGAATCCTGCTCCCAGCACATCGCGGTCCGGCCTGGAAATGCGGCCCAGGCAGTCGGTCACGCAATGGTGGTTGGTCAGCACCAGGCCGTTTGCAGAGACGAACGACCCGGTGCAGCCGCCCTCGATCCGCACGCTGGCGCGTTGCAGCCGTTCGAGCCACCCGCTATCGATGTTGACGCCGTAGCGCTCGCGCACGAACGTGCCCGGAAAATGATCGAAGGTCCACATGCCTTCGTCCGCCGCGACTGGCGCAACGAAAGCGGTGACGACCACCAGGGCCAGGACCTGTCGCATGGGCGCCCTACTCCTCAATGAATGCTCGCGACATTGTCGCATCATCACGAACCGCGGCAACGCCTCGCTCGCGGCGGAATGCGCCCGTCACACAATCGCTGCGCGGCCAGCGTGGCATTCGAAGCACGATCCTGCTAGTGTTCGGGCCGCTGCGGCGAACTGTCCGGACCCGAACAGACCCGTTCCAGACCACAAGCCTTCCACACGTGACCCGCTCCCGATTCCCGCATTTCTACCGCATGTCGCCGGCCGAACGCATTCGGGCCGTGCACGAACGCGGCCTGCTGACCGATGGCGACGTCGAGCAACTCGCGCGCGGCGAGGCCACTCTCGACATCAACGCCGCCGACAAGATGATCGAGAACGTCATCAGCGTGCTCGGTCTGCCGATCGGCCTCGGTTTGAACTTCCTGATCAACGGCCGTGACTACGTCGTGCCGCTGGTCGTCGAGGAACCCTCCATCGTCGCTGCACTGAGCGCCGCCGCGAAACTTGCCCGCGGGAGCGGCGGCTATTCGGCGACGACGACGCCTCCCATCCTCATCGGCCAGATCCAGGTGATCGACGTACCCGACATGGACCGCGCGAGTACCGCGATACTCGCGCGACGCCAGGAGATCATCGATCTCGCCAACAGCTTCCACCCGCGCATGGTCGCACGTGGCGGTGGCGCGGTCGATGTCGAAGTCCGCACTTATCCCCTGACCAACACGGAAGGGGAAATGCTGGTCGTGCACCTGCTCGTCGACACCCGCGATGCCATGGGCGCGAACCTCGTCAACGGCATGTGCGAGGGCGTCGCCTCGCTGGTGGAGTCCATCACCGAGGGCACGGTCTTCCTGCGGATCCTCTCCAATCTGGCGGACCGCGCCCTGGCGCGGGCCGAGGTCACGCTGCCGCCCGCGGCGCTCGCCGGCAAGGGCTTTTCCGGTGAGCGCGTGCGCGACGGCATCATCATCGCCTCGGATTTCGCCTACGTCGATCCCTACCGGGCCGCGACGCACAACAAGGGCATCATGAACGGGGTGGATGCGGTGGCGCTGGCGACCGGCAACGACTGGCGCGCCCTGGAAGCCGGCGCCCACGCCTACGCGGCACGGCATGGCCGATACAGTTCGCTCTCCCAGTGGTGGCGCGACGAGCAGGGCAACCTGCGGGGTCGGCTGGAGATGCCGCTGAAAGTCGGGACCGTCGGCGGGCCGCTGGAAAGCAACCCCGGCGTGGCAATGAACCTGCGACTGCTCGGAGTGAAGTCGGCACAGGAACTCGCCCAGGTCATGGCGGCAGTCGGCCTCGCACAGAATTTCGCGGCGCTGCGTGCCCTGGCGACCGAGGGCATCCAGACGGGACACATGACGCTGCACGCACGCAGCGTGGTGAAGGCGGCCGGAACGACGCCGGAACTGTTCGACGAGGTACTCGAGCAACTGCTGCGCGACGGTGACATCAAGGTGTGGAAGGCGCGGCAGATCGCGGCGCAACTCGTCGAGCAACGCCGGGGGGCGCCGCCCGATGCCCGCCAGGTCGAGGCGGATCGCGAGCTCGGTGTCGGCTACGGCAAGGTGATCCTGCTCGGGGAGCACGCCGTGGTGTACGGGCGTCATGCCATCGCCGTGCCGCTGCCGCTCACCACCCGCGCGGTGGTCACGGATGCCGGCCACGGCGTGGAGCTGCTGATCCCGCGCTGGGGCGTCGAATACCAGCTCGCGAAACCCGCGGACCAGCGCCGTTCCTTCGAGAAGGCGGCCGGCGCCATCCTCGACCGCCTCGGCCTCACCCGGCGCGACCTGCGTATCGAGGTGTTTCCGGATGTGCCGCGGGGCATGGGGCTCGGCGGCTCGGCCGCGATCGCGGTCGCCATCATCCGGGCACTGGACCGGCATTTCCACCTGCAGCTGACCGACAGCCAGGTCAACGAGCTGGCCCTGCTCTCGGAAGAGATTGCCCACGGTCAACCGAGCGGCATCGACAACACCCTGGCGACATTCGGCCGGCCGCTGGTATTTCGCCGCGGCACACCGCCGCTGGTGGAGCCACTCAACATCACCGCGCCACTGCACCTGGTCGTCGGCATGACTCACTCCGAGGGGCTGACCGCAAAAACCGTGGGGCATGTGCGTGAAGCGCGCGAGCGCAACCCGCGCCTCTACGAGAAGATCTTCGATGACATCGACGCGCTCGTCCTGCAGGGAGTGGCCGCCGTGCAGGACAGCGATACCGCGACGCTCGGCGAACTCATGAACGTCTGCCAGGGCCTGCTCAACGCGCTCCAGGTATCGACGCCGGAGCTCGAGCGGCTGATCGGGATCGCGCGCGGCGCCGGTGCAGTGGGCGCCAAGCTCACGGGCGGCGGTGGCGGCGGCGCCATGATCGCGCTCTGCGACGGGGACAGCACGCCGGTTCAGTCCGCGATCGAGCGACAGGGCTACCGGGCGATTGCCGTGACCATCGGCGGCGCCTCGTGAGCGCGCTGAGCGAGCCTGCAAACGATCCGTCCGACGTGCTGATCCGGGTCGATGCCGCGGATCGCGACATCGGCTACGCCTCCAAGGAACAATGCCACAGCGGCGCGGGCCTCCTGCATCGCGCCTTCTCCGTATTCGTGTTCACCCCCGCGGGCGAGGTGCTCCTGCAACAACGCAGCGCCGCCAAGCCGCTCTGGCCGCTGCACTGGGCCAACAGCTGCTGCAGCCACCCGCGGCGCGGGGAATCCGTGGAGGCCGCCGCGCGCCGACGCCTGCGCGAGGAGCTTGCGCTCGCCTGTGAGCTGACGTTCCTGTACAAGTTCGAGTACCGGGCGAGCTTCCAGGACGTCGGCACGGAACACGAGTTGTGCTGGGTGTTCGCGGGCTTGAGCAGCGAGATACCGGCGCCCAACCCGGCCGAAATCGCCGCCTGGCGCTATCTCCCGCCAGCGGATCTGACGGCGGAAATCGCGGCCAGGCCGGAGCGTTTTACGCCGTGGCTGCTGCTCGAGTGGGCGGAAATCCGTGCCCGTCACCTGCCGGGCATTCTCGCCCGGGCCGGGATGCCGGCGCGGCGCGCGCGCTGACCGGAACGGCTGTTTTCACGCTCTTCTCGCGTCTGCCGGGGGCGCGGTCCGGTGCCGGCAGGTGGGACGCTGGTCTCGCCCCGGACGAACGGGGCAGCGTCATGCCCGGGAAAGCGCTAAGAAAATCCCGATTAACCGCTTCCAGTAGCGGCAGCCGTAGGCATTCGGCGACATCTCACCTCCGGATCATGGCAACGCTTCCAAACATAGGCGGTTGCTTCCGCAGGTCGAGCGCTTCCCCGTTGCTGAGAAAAAACAAACCCGGGGCGATTTCATCGACGACCCTGTACCTACCGAAGTAAAGATACCCGTTCTCGACATGCAGATTGACGGTATCAACGACCTTGCCCCACTGGGGGATATCGTAATCACCCAGAAAAACGCCCCACTCCTTCTTATCCGGGCCCTCGGGATCGTAAGGGCCGCCGTTGTAAGCCAACGTCCCTGAAATGCGCATGACTCCGACGTCCACCGTGCAATCCGCCCATGCCGGATCTCGCTGCCCGTCTGAGTGGAAACGACAGGATAACGTCATGGAGGGCGTCTTCACCTCCATCTCGTCGGTGCTGAAGAACGTCGCCGGATAGAATCCTGATTGAGCATTCATCCCCAGACGCGGGCCCCGAAACGCAAGTTCGACATCCGGGGGGCCGACGTAAAGACCCGCGAGCTGTCTAAGCCGCGCTTCGTCGATTGATGCCGGCTGACGGGCTCTTCGAGAATCGTCGTTCGTCACGCCCTTCTTGCCGAGGAAAACCTCGAATATCTCCTGGGACAGGGCGCTGCAGAGCGTGACCTGCATCCGATGATTGTCGCTATTCGTGAGGACCACCACGCCAACGCCAAGCTCGGAGAACCAGTACATATCCGACAGGAAGCCGAGCCCGCCGCCACTGTGCCCGTGCGACATGACCAGCGTATCCCCGAACCGCCTCCCCGCCGCCGCGACGCCCAGCCCATATGCACTGTCCTCTACTCCGCAGCAGGGAATGTACATGGTGGCCAGGACATCTCTGTTGATCACAGTTTTCCTGCCCACTTTCCCACCGTTCATATGGAACTGCATGAAGCGTGCCATGTCCCGGACGTTGGTATAGACGCCCCCGGCCGGGATCATCGCTATACGCACCGGTACCTGATCGTGGTTCTTCGTGTGCCCAATGGCCCTGTCCTTTGACTTCTCAATGGCGTCCTGATCGACCGTTGTGTTCCCGAGACGAAGCGGCCGGAAGACTTTCTGCGACATCACTTGCGCGAACGGTCGGCGATAGACGATTTCCAGAATATGGCCCGCGAGATCAATACCGAGATTGGAGTATTCATATCTCTGGCCGACGGGGAATTTCAGCCAGGTATCACTGATGCTCCTGATATGGGCGTCAAAGGATCGCGTGTCATCGTCGTGGTTGTTGCCGATGGGTGCCTCATGCGTAAACCCGGCATGATGGCTGAGCAGTAGGCGCAAGGTCATTTTCTTCTGAGGGTCGTCTTCGAAGCGGCTGTGAACGGTGAATGAGGGCAAATAGGACGTGATGGGCTCATCCAGCGCCACCATCCCCTCATCGACAGCGGCCATCACGGCCGTAGCCGTGTAGGTCTTCGATATCGACTGAACGCTGAACGTCGTGTCGGGCGTGACCGGGCGGTTCGACTGGGCATCGGTTACGCCGAAACCCTCCGCCCAGACCAGCTTGCCCCCAAACAACAATGCGATGGCAAGTCCCGGCACCTTCTGTTCGTCCATCATCCGGGGAATTGACGCACGATACTTGTCGACGATGGCTACAACCTTCGGATCCAGGCCCTTGGCGAGGACGATGGTCCCATTGCTGATCTCTGCGGTCGAAGGAGACGCAGAGAGCAACAGCCAGACAAGGCCGGCGAGACGCGTTGATAACTTATGTACGGGCGTCATGACTCACTTCCTTGGGCACGACGGCCCATCGGACCGTCGGTCGGTTGGTGGCTCAGTGACAGCGACACTATAGGGTTACGATAGGTACCTTGCAATACATGATAGCTAGCAATATCATCCATCCCGACAGGTAATCGAGAGCCCATGACAGAGTCGGCCCAGGTTCAATGGAAAAAAGGCGTGCTGGATCTCTGCGTTCTGGCAATGCTTTCCCGCCAGGACAGCTACGCCTACGAAATCGCCAGCCGCCTCGCGGAGGACATCGGTATGGGTGAGGGCACGATCTACCCCCTGATGCGGCGCATGCAGGCGGACGGCCTGGTGAAGACCTATCTCGTGGAGTCGGCGAGCGGCCCGCCGCGCAAGTACTACAAGCTCACTGCCGCGGGTCGGGCTGCATTCGCGGCGCAGAAGGCCGAGTGGGAGGTCTTCGCGCGTTCCATCGCAAAAATCGTCGGAGACAAGGCATGAACTGCGAACAGTTTCTGGCCGAGCTGCGCGCCACCCTGCGCGGCCTGCGCCCACAGGAAGTCGAAGACATCGTTGCCGATTATGCTGCCCACTTCGCCGAAGCATATGCTGCGGGACGTAGTGAACAGGAAGTCGCCGGTGCACTCGGGGATCCGAAGCGGCTCGCGAGGGAGCTGCGCGCGGAAACGGGACTGCGGCGCTGGCAAAGCAGCCGCACGCCGGGAAATTTCTTCGGCGCCATTGTTGCCCTTTGTGGCCTGGCGGCGCTCGACCTGATCATCCTGTTGCCTCTCCTGTGCGTGCTCGGCCTGATCGCATTCGTCATCGGCGTGGTGCTTTTCGCCCTGATCATCGCCGGCTTTGGTGTGCTGGCGAGCCTGCCCTGGGCGAGGCCATCCGGCTCGAGCGATGCAGTCAGCTTCGTCCTGGCTGGTGTCGGCCTGATCGCCGCCGGCATCGGTTGGGGAGCACTACTGCTGCTGGCGATGGAAGGCCTGCTGCTGCTGCTGAGCAAATACGCCCGGCTCCACTATCAGGTATTGAGGCCAACCGATGGAACCGCCTGACCCACCCGACGGCGACGCCATTGAGCCGGGCGTCGCGGCAGACAAGGAGACCAACAATGGCTAGATCACTGGTTATCGTCGCCGCCACGGGCATCGCGGCTTCGATCATTTGCCTGTCGCTGGCCAGCGCGCTCAGTCCCTATCGCGGATTTTCGTTTCCGTTCTCATCCGGGACGCCCTACCAACCGGGATGGTGGAGCCTTCGCCCGTGGGCGGGGCAGACGCCCTTCGTCGAGTCCGGCGAGATCGTCACGCGCGAATTCGCCTGGAACGGCGGCGAGAGCGCGGAGATCTACATTCCCGGCGTCGTGTATTACGAATCCGGGCCCGAGTGGCGCGTGAGCGTCAAGGGCCAGGCTTCGAGTGTTGAGCATCTGCGCATCGACCAAGGGGCGATCCTGTTCGACGCGCCACCGGCCTACCCACGCACCTCCTCGCTGGAGGTCCGGATCCGAGGGCCCTCGCTGGAAGCGATCGGCCTCAACGGCAGCGGCAAGCTGGTACTGCAGAACGTGTCCCAGCGGGAAATCAGTATCGACATCCGCGGCAGCGGATCCGTGGAAGGTGGCGGCACGGTCGAAAGGATGGGGTTGCGGATCTTCGGCTCGGGCAGCGCCAGACTCGGCGAGCTCACGACGAGGGACCTCGATGCCAGCATATTCGGCAGCGGCGATGCCGATGTCGCGCCCAATGGCGATGTCGAGGTCTCCATTTTCGGCTCGGGCGACGTGCGGCTTCACAGGCAACCCGAACACGTCTCCTCAAAGGTGTTCGGCTCCGGACGTGTCATCCAGCTGGAGCCAGGACCGGACAAATCGCCGGTCGCCGCTCCACGCGAAGCCGTTCGTCCCGAACAGAGGCCGTGATCTCGATCTGAACGTGCCCCAGGGACGTCCCATGACCTGGAAGCGGCTCATGCGCACTGTCCTCATCACGCTCACCTTGGTGATGGTGAGCCTGGCCACGACCGTCGTCCTCTATCTACGCTTGCCCTGGATCCGCACCGAGAGCGTTCGCTTCCACAACGACGACGTGACGCTGGCTGGAACTCTGGCGCTGCCGCGCTGGCGTGATGAGCCTTTTCCCGCGGCGGTAGTCGTTCAGGGTTCCGGCACCACTTCCCGCTGGATGTATTGGCTGTACGTGAGGCGCCTGGTGCCATACGGCATGGCCGTGATGATCTACGACAAACGCGGCGTGGGTGACTCCACCGGCACTTATCTCCAGGGCACGACGTGGAGCGCCGAGAGCATCGCAAACTGCGGCCAGATGTTCGCCCTTCTGGCCGGCGATGCACTGGCTGGCATCCAGGCGCTGAGGGCACGTGACGACATCGACCCGCGACGAATTGGCTTCGTGGGCGTCAGCCAGGCGGGCTGGATCATGCCGCTGGCGGCCAGCCGGAGCGCTGATGTCGCCTTCATCGTCAACATTTCGGGGCCAGCGGTGACCTGCGGGATGGAAGATTGGTACAGCCAGCTCACCGGCGAGTATCGTGCCTATCCCGAGGCCCATGCCCCCGCAGCTTTCGCCGACGGGGAACTCTCCGACGAAGAGATCGAGCGGCGGCTCGATGAATACCAGGGTCCTCAGGGATATGACCCCGTGCCGATCCTCGGGACACTGAGGGTGCCGACCTTGTGGGTCCTTGGTGGCCGCGATCGAAGCGTGCCCACGTCGCGATCTGTCGCAAATCTCAATCGGCTCATCGCTGCTGGGGCGCCCTTCGACGTGAAGATCTATCCGGAAGGCGATCACAGCCTTTTCCGCAGATACCCTGGCGACCCTAGTTTCGCCATGAGCATGAAACTCATGTTCCGGCATATCGACTACTGGTCAGACGTGCGTGCATGGCTCGCCGGCAAGGGAATGCTGCCTTAGCCGCGGCCAGGCCACTGGACACCAGCGCCGGCGTAACCCATAGCGACGAGCACATGGACGTGCGAGGACCGGTAGGAGTTGCCGAAAGCAAGCTCTCGGCCGATGCGAGACAAACTTTAAGAAGAAAAGACGACCCGCCGGAATCAGCGGAACTGCATGTTGAATTCGAGGAGGTACTGGTCGTCGCCGGTCGGATCCATGACGAGGTGCCAGCCGCTGTCGTCACCGTCCAGCAAAAAGTCCGTCAGCCAGCCCGCCGGCTCGGACTGGTCGGTGACCCAGTTCACCGCGCGCTGCCGGAAACGTCGGCGCTTGCGCTCGACCTGCAACCCGAGTCCGGAGGCGAGTTCATAGGCCGGTGCGGCAGTGGTGTGAGCCGCTTGCGCCAGCTGCGCGTCTGGCAGGATGAAAGACATTGGCGCGAATTCCCAGGCACCGGGCACGAGCCGCAAGCCCGCGGCGGTTGCGGCAGGCGGCGACTGGGCCGTGTTCGATGCAGGGGGGCTCGTATCCGCACTCCAGGCCGCATGGCAAATGAGGAGCAGTCCGATTGCGGGGAGCGGCAACCGCATGCCGGGGACCGGAAGCCTGCGACGAAAATCGCGTCGAGCCATGGACCGCGTGCCGTAGTGAGTACGGGTCCACGATACGTGTCATGGACATGCGGAACGGTGAACGTGGTCACCGTTCCCACGCGTGTTGATATGTTGAACGCCAGCCGGCCTACAGCAAGGGAAAACCGGCTGCAATTGACATATTGCCCTGCTGTGCCGCCGACCAGGTCGAACATCGACGGGGCAGCGCTACCCGCCTGCCCCGCCGATGTCTGCTGCGTAACGCCTATTTGACCTGGATCTCGACGGCCTTCGGCTTCGTCACTTCGGATTTCGGGATGTGCACCTTCAGCACGCCGTCCTTCGACTCGGCGTAGATCTTCGCCTCGTCGGCATCCGCCGGCAGCGAAAAGCTGCGTTCGAAGCGGCCGTAGAACGATTCCACGCGATGCTGCCTCTCGGTATCGTCCGTGCGCTCGAAGCGTCGCTCGCCCTTGATGGTGATGACTCCCTCGTGCACCGTCACCTCGACGTCCTTCTTCTGCACTTCCGGGAGTTCCGCCTTGATCAGGTACTCGTTGCGGGTCTCGGAGATATTCGCCGCGGGACGCCAGTGCACCAGCGCACCCTGCTCGCCCTCACCGGCCGCGGGCAGCGAACCCCCGAGTGCGCGGTTGTATCGATCGAACAAATCCTCGAATTCCCGAAACGGGCTCCAGCTCACCAGTGCCATGTGTCTGCCTCCTCTGATCGGTCTCTTGTTGCCAGGCCGGCACAGCGCCGGCGGTGACCTATTAATGGGGCCTGCCGGCGATTTTTCAACGACCCGGCGGCTTGACGGCGAGCACGTCACAGGGCAGGCGATCGAGGACCGCCTCGGTGGTGCTGCCGATGAGGAGGCGCTTGAGGCGACTGCGCGACACAGCGCCCATGACTACCAGGTCGGTGCCGAGGCGCCCGGCCATGTCCAGAATGCCTTCGCGCGCGTCGCCTGGCTCCAGGTACACGTTGTCGGCAGCGATCCCGTGTCGTTGTGCCAGTTGCTGCAAGGCAAGACGCAGGACCTCCAGCGGCCGGTCCTCGGGATGCAGGGCACCGCGCGCACCCGCGCCGGGAGCGCGCATCGGCACGTACTGCGGCGGCAGATGACAGTGCAGCAGATGCAACTGGCCACCGGCGGGGTCGACCAGGGCCTGAGCCGCCCCGACCAGCGCGTCGTCGAGCGCCGCCGGCTTGTCATGCGCGTGCAGCGGATCGACCGCGGCGAGCGCCTGGCGATAACCGGACGGCGGCGCACCCTGCGTGAACAGCACCGGGCATGGCGCATCGCGCACGATGCGCCAGTCGGCGTCAGCGAAACGCCGCCCGCGGGCCGTCCCGTGCACGAGCAGATCGGCGCCGAAATCAGCGGCCGCATCGAGCAGTGCATCGGCTGTGGGCGCATCACGCGCCGCCGTGCTCACGTCGAGGCCAGCGGCGCGCAGCGGCTGTGCCAGCCCTTCGAGCTCGCCGGCGCCAGCTTCGAGCAGTCCAACCGGTTCATGCGACTCCGCCGCGTGTGCCCTGGGCCGAGCGGCCACCAGCCGCAACGAGGCGCCTGACCGCTGCGCCACGGCCGCCGCGGTCGCAACAGCCGCTGGCCCAGAATCGGCGACCACGAGAATCCGGCGCACCGCCACCACCCGTTCCCCAGCGCCCGCGCTCAGCCGCCGGTTGCGGCGAGCGCCTGATCGAGCGCGCCGATCAGATCGGCGGCATCCTCCAGACCGACCGACAGACGCACGAGCCCGTCCGTGATACCGACGCGGCGCCGCTCCGCCTCCTCGACGTCGGCATGGGTCATCGTGACCGGATGGGTGATCAGTGATTCGACCGAGCCGAGATTCTCCGCGAGGCTCCAGAGCCGGACGCGATCCATCAGCGTCTTGCCGGCCTTCACCCCGCCTTTCACCTCGAACCACAGCATCGCGCCAAAACCCGACGCCTGGCGCAGCGCGAGTTCGCGTTGCGGAAAGGACTCCAGACCCGGATAGCGAACCTGCGCGACCTTCGGATGCGCTTCGAGGAACCGCGCCACCGCGAGCGCATTCGCCGACTGCCGATCGAGCCGCACCGAGAGTGTCTTGCAGCCCTGCAGGGTGAGGAAAGCGCTCTGCGGCGCCATGATCAGGCCGGCGGCATTCTGCATGAAGCGCAGCGCCTCGTCCTGCTCGCGGGTGCGGGCGACGACCGCACCGCCGACCGTCGCGTTGTGGCCGTCGAAGTATTTCGTGGTGCTGTGTACGACGAGGTCCGCGCCGAGTTCCAGCGGACGCTGGTAGTAGGGCGTGAGGAACGTGTTGTCCACCGCGTGCGGGATGCCCGCCCCACGGGCGATCTCGGAAATCGCGGCGATGTCCGTGAGCTTCAGCGTCGGGTTGGCCGGGGTTTCGGTGAGGATCAGGCGCGTGTCCGCACGCACGGCCTTGCGCACCTCCTCCGGCCGCGAAGTATCGACGAAGGTGAAACTCACGCCGAAGCGACTGAACACCTTGGTGGACAGCCGGTAGGTGCCGCCGTAGGCCACGTCCGAGACGATCACGTGGTCGCCGGCCTTCAGGAACGCGAGGTACAGCGCCTGCAGCGCCGCCATGCCGGTGCCGTAGCAGGTGCAGTCTGCGCCGCCCTCGAGATCGGCGAGCTTCTTCTCGAGAGCCCGCACGGTTGGATTCCCGGACCGCGAGTACGAGTACCCCTTGGCGAGATACTTGTCCACCGACTCCTGGACGTAGGTGGTGGTCTGGTAGATCGGGGTGAGGATCGATCCGGTGACCGGGTCGGGTTCGACGCCCGCGTGAACCTGTCTGGTATTGAAGCCCATGGGACTGCCTTCTCGTGAGTTCTGTATCCGCCTGCGCCCGAACCCCTGGCGGGCCCGGAGGTGGGGGCGGAGCTTAACATCCGGGGCAGTGCCCGCGTGAGCCGCCAGGGCCGCTGCCGGGGTGCGGCGAAGTTGCACGGGCAGGCGCTATTCACGATCATGGCAGCATGAGCGCACGCAGCTGGCAGATCTTCGAGGTGGAGGACCTGAAGTCACGGGTGCAGGGCCCGGAGCCGCGTTTTTTCGAGTTCTTCGGTGGCGAGCGGCTCTCCGGCGCCGTTTACCGGCTGCCTGCCGGAGCCCACGACCTGCAGGGGCCACACCTCGAAGACGAGGTCTACGTCGTCCTCAGCGGCCGCGCCCGGCTGCACATCGGCGGCGAGGAGCGCGACATACGACCCGGGCTCGTGGTGTTCATACCGGCCAGCGTTCCCCACTCGTTCGTCGGCATCGAGGAAGACCTGACGCTGCTCGCCATGTTCAGCGTCGCGCCGAAACCCTACGCCTAGACGTCCGGCTAGAACTGCTCGTCCGGCATCGCCAGCAACGGCTCGCAACCCGCCTCGATGGCGCGGCGATAAGCGAGTGCGGCCGGCATCAGTTGCCCGGCGTAGAACTGTGCCGTGAGGATCTTCGCCCGCAGGAACCCGGCATCGGCCGGCTGCGCATCGAGCTCGTCGCAGGCTGCAGCCGCGGCGCGCGCGAGCTGCCAGCCGCCGAGCACGACTCCGGTCAGCATCAGCAGCGAACAGGACACCGCGCCGGGCACGCCCGGTGCCTTGTCGAAATTCGCGGCGAGCCAGCGACCGGCCGCTGCGAGATTGTCAGTGCCCTCTTTCAGCGCGGCACGCACCGTACCCAGGCGCTCCTCGTGGCGTTCGAGCGCAGCCACCGTCGCCAGCATGTCGGCGACCAGCGCCTGCAGTGCCTTGCCGCCGTCGCGCAGGATCTTCCGTCCCACGAAATCTGCGGCCTGGATGCCGGTGGTGCCTTCGTAGATCGTGGTGATGCGGGCATCGCGGTAGTGCTGCGCGGCGCCGGTCTCCTCGACATAGCCCATGCCACCCTGCACCTGCAGCGCAATGGACGTCAGGTACTGGCCGGTCTCGGTACACCAGCCCTTGATGACGGGCGTGAGCAGATCCACCCGCGCCTGGCGCGCGGCGCGCTCGGTCGCATCCGGCGCGCGGTACGCGAAGTCGAGATCCGCCGCAACCGCGTAGGCGGCGCCGCGCATGGCCTCGATCTGCGCCTTCATGGTGAGCAGCATCCGCCGCACATCCGGGTGGCGCAGGATGGTGGCGCGCCCCGCCACGCCGGGCACCCTGCCCTGCACGCGCTCGCGCGCGTAGGCCCGGGCCTGCTGGTAGGCGCGCTCGGCGATCGCCACGCCCTCGAGGCCGACGCCGAGCCTGGCGTGATTCATCATGGTGAACATGCAGGCGAGGCCGTTGTTCAGTTCGCCGATGAGATAGCCGACCGCGTTCTCGAACGCCATCACGCAGGTGGGGCTCCCGTGAATGCCGAGCTTGTGCTCGACGGAGACCGGCACGACGGAATTGCGCTCACCCGGTTCGCCATCGGCGCCGACCAGGAACTTCGGCACCAGAAACAGCGATGTGCCCTTCGTGCCGGGCGGCGCATCCGGCAGGCGGGCCAGCACCAGGTGCACGACGTTCGCCGCCATGTTGTGGTCGCCCCAGGTAATGAAGATCTTCTGCCCGCTCACGCGGAAGTGATCGCCCTCGGGTACTGCCTGCGTGCGAATCGCGGCGAGATCGGAGCCTGCCTGCGGCTCGGTGAGGTTCATGGTCCCCATCCACTCGCCGCTGGTCATCTTCGGCAGGAACCGTGCGCGCAGGGCCTCGTCGCCGTGCTCCCGGATCGCGCGCACGGCGCCCTGGGTCAGCAGCGGCCCGAGTGACCAGGCGAGATTGGCGGCCTGCCAGATTTCCTCGACGGCCACGCCCACCGCGTAGGGCAAGCCCTGGCCGCCGTAGTCCGGGTCGAGCGACAGGCCGGACCAGCCGCCCTCGGTGAACTGGCGGTAGGCCGCGATGAACTCCGGCGGCACGACCACGCCGCCGTGCTCCATCCGCGTCCCCTGGCTGTCGCCGATGCGGTTGGTGGGAGCCAGCACGTCACTGGCGAGCTGCGCGGCCTCGCCGAGCACCGCCTCGACCAGGTCGGTGGTCGCCTCCTCGCAACCGGGCAGGCGGCTGATGGCGTCGAGCCCCGCCAGGTGCCGGAGGGCGAACATCATGTCCTTGACCGGTGCGTGATAGTCCGTCATGGCCGCGTTGTCTCTAAATCCGTCGTGCAGGGGGCGCGTATTCTAGGGGAAAAGCGGCCAGTACCGCGACGACGGGCGCCTCAGATCGCAGCCAGGTACCAGTCGTAGTCGAGCGTGGGCACCTGCGCGTGGAACTGCTCCGCCTCCCAGCGGCGCGCCGTGGCGAATACGCCGCAGAACTCGGTACCGAGGTACTCGGGCAGGATCCGGCCACGCTCGAACAGATCAAGGGCCTGCTCCCAGCGGTGAACGAGACGTACTTCGTCCCCGGTCGCCTCCCCTTCGCGCACCATCGGTGCCGGCTCCAGTTGGCGGCTGATGCCGTGGTGCACCCCGGCGAGAATCGCAGCCACCGCGAGATACGGGTTGCAATCGGCCCCGGCCGAGCGGTGCTCGACGCGCACATTGGCGTCGTCGGACATGGGAATGCGCAGAGCCACGCCGCGATGGTTCGGGCCCCAGTTCGGCGCGATCGGCGCGAAGCAACCGGGGCGGATCCGGCGGTAGGAGTTCGCGTTCGGGCAGAAGATCGCGAGTGACTCCGGCAACGCGGCCAGCAGGCCGCCGATCGCCTGGCGCAGGAGCGGTGCGTACCGACTCGGCTCCTGCGCTGGCGGCACCGGCCCGAACACGTTACGACCCTCGCGGTCGAGCAGGCTGAGGTGCACGTGCATCCCCGAACCGTCGCGGTCCGCGAAAGGCTTCGCCATGAAGGTCGCGGCGAGGTCGTGCCTCGCGCTCACGCCACGGATGAGGCGGCGCAGGAGGATGGCGTGATCGCAGGCCGCAAGCGCGTCGTTAATGTGGTGCAGATTGATCTCGAACTGGCCGGCGCCGTACTCCGAGACGATGCTGCCGGCCGGAATCTGCTGCAACTCGCAGGCCGCGTCCGCATCGGCGAAAAACTCGTCGAGTTCGTGCAGATCCTCCACGCTGTACGCCCGTGGCCCGGCCGCCCGCCGCTCAGTGCCGGGCACGCGCGCCTGCCGCGAGCGCAGCGTCTCGCCGCGTGTGTCGTCGAGCAGAAAGAACTCGTACTCGACGGCCACGACGGGAGTCAGTCCCAGCTCAGCGAAGCGTGCCAGGACGCCGGCCAGCGTCCCCCGACTGTCGGCAAAGTGCCGGCGGCCGTCGCGGTGCTCCATGCTGAGGAGGCCCTGCGCCAGCGGCGTCTTCGCCCAGGGCACCGGGACGAGCGAACCGGGAACCAGGCGGCAGCAAAAGTCCGGGTCACCATCGGTGCTGCCGTGGGGCAGCCCTTCGATCAGAGTGCCGCGACTGTCGAGGAGATAACCCGTGGCAGGAAAAGACAGCCCGTTGCGCACGACGCCGTCGAGTTCCTTCATCGTGCAGCGCTTGCCGCGCAGGATGCCGTTGATATCCGGCAACAGCAGCTCGACATGGCGCAGCCCCGGTTGCTGCCGGCGCAGACGCGCGATTTCCTGGGCGAGTTGCTGCTGCATGGGCATCGTGTACCTCGGTGCGCCTACAGGTTCATCCCGGCGGTGATCCCTTCGCGCGGTGCGCGGACGTGCCTGCACCCGGGACGATCAGCCCACCCTGCGCCACCGGCGCCGCCTTGCCGGCGCGATGGATACTGTCTGGCGATCGGCAGACTGTGGTCGCCCGCGGCGCCCCCGTCAATGCGGCTTGCCGCGGCCCGATTCCGCCAGGCGCATCGAACCGGCACCCCGCGCTCTGCAGTAATGCCCGGCATCCGGCCGATACCTGCCGGACACGGCACCATCTGCTAACCTTCTGCGCGTGACGCAAGCGACCGGCAACCAGATTCTCACCATCGTCTGCCCGGACACCACCGGCATCGTCGCCGCAGTGGCCGGGTACCTGAGCGCGCAAGGTTACTTCATCGACGAATCGTCGCACTTCGGCGACCCGGACACGCGGCGCTTTTTCATGCGCACGCGCTTCACGCCGCAGCCGGCGTTCTCGCGCGCAGCGTTCCCCGCCGGATTCGAGCCGATTGCGGCCCGCTTCGCGATGCAGTGGCAGGTACACGACCTCGCGGTGCTGCCGCGCGTGCTGGTGATGGTATCGCGCCACGAGCACTGCCTGAACGACCTGCTGTATCGCTATCGCACCGGTGCTCTGCCGATGCAGATCCCGGCCATCGTCTCCAATCACATGGGGCTGTCGGTGCTGGCGCAATGGCACCGCGTGCCGTTCTTCCACGTTCCCGTGAGCGCCGGGACGAAACCACAGGCCGAGGCCCGGCTGCTGGAACTCATCGACGACACGAAGGCCGACCTGATCGTGCTCGCCCGCTACATGCAGATCCTGTCGCCGGCGGTCTGCGAGCGGTTTGCCGGGCGGATCATCAACATCCACCACTCCTTCCTGCCGGGATTCAAGGGCGCGCGCCCCTATCACGAGGCGCACGCGCGCGGCGTGAAGCTCATCGGCGCGACCGCGCACTACGTCACGCCCGATCTCGACGAGGGGCCGATCATCGAGCAGACAGTGGAGCGCGCCGACCACACGCAATCGCCGGACGACCTCGCGGCGATCGGCCGCGACGTCGAGTGCATCACGCTCGCCCGCGCCGTGAAACTGCACCTGGAGCACCGGGTGTTCCTCAACGGGCGCCGAACGGTGGTGCTACGCTAGCGAAGCGCGGCGCTGCGGGTTCTGCCCCATTTCCACGGACGGTGTCCGGAGAATGGGGGGAAACTCATCTTCCCAAAGTATCAACTGGTCCGACAATCGACCAGCAGGTCAGCGGCGCGCAGTCGGCGCGCCGCTTGCCGGTGAAACACTTTGGGCCCCGCTCGCTGTCTCTGCAAGCGGCGTGCCGACGCGCGACGACCGCTGCATCGCATAGTTAGGTCTCGTCCTCGTCTCGCGATCGGAGTTTGCCTGGCCGCAACATCTGCTCGGCACGCATCACGTAGAGAATGAAGACGCGGTTTGAGTCTTCCCGATAGAAGATGCGACAGGGAGGCTCGACAATCTGCCGGTACCGCCAGCCCCGAAGCTCTGCAGGCTTGGACCCACTGCGCGGGTGGGTGACGAGCTGGTCGACATGCTGAAACACGCGCTGCACCAAACCGCGGGCTGCATCGGGATTGTCTAGGGCGATGTAATCCGCAATGGCATCAAGGTCAGCGAGGGCAGGCTCGGTCCAGACTACTTCAGCCATCGGCCCATGCGCCGCTTGGCCTCAGCTTGAGAGACAGTCCGACCCTCCTCAATGGCTCGCTCCCCACGAGCGATACCTTCGAGCAGACTCATTCGACGCTGCAATGACTCATAAGTCTCGACATCAACCAGATATGCGCTTGGCACGCCGTGCTGAGTGATCAATATGGGCTTGCGGCTACGCTCAAGCTCGGACAGCAGTTCGGTGGCCTGGCGCTTGAGAGTCGTGACAAGTTCGGTACGCATGAAGTGATACTAAAGTATCACTCTAGCATATGCAAGTGCTGGACGAGACCTAACGCCAGCGTTCACCGGCGGCGCGCTGAGCGCGTCTCACCGGCTTCTTGCCTTGTACGCCGCCCGGTGGAACGGGTAGTTAGAGGTCGTCCTGCGTGTCGCTCGGCATAGGCATCGAGGAGGCTGCGAATCATCCTTTGGTACGGCACCTTCGACCGCGCGGCATGGGCCTTAAAAAAGTCCACGCTCTTCTTGCTTAGAGATATGGTGACCTTGATCCCGTCCTCCTTCAGCACGAGCTGATCCGGAGGCGGCAGAAAATCCTCAACGATTTCTAGCCGGCCGAGCGGTTCATCGGTGTACTTTTGAATGTGCTTCATAAAGCTTCTTGCCTCTGCGCCAAAAGCCGGCGCCAATGATCCGAATGACGTTGCCTCGATAGGTGCGACGTCCCCCCGCCTTCAGTAGCACTTGGCACTAGAGCCGTCCGGCAAGTGTAACGGCCTTGCGGCCAACGTCTTTGCATAGGCGGCGGGGGTGAGCCCGCCGAGTGTTCTCTTCGGTCGTTCCTCGTTGTATTCCCGACGCCAAGCTTCGATCAGCGTCCGGGCGTGCGCCAGGGTGGTGAACCAGTGCTCGTTCAGACATTCGTCGCGCAGCCGGCCGTTGAACGACTCCACGTAGGCGTTCTGGTTCGGCTTGCCCGGCTCGATAAGCTTCAGGGCGATGCCGTGGCGGTGCGCCCAGGTCAGTATGGCCCGCCCGGTGAACTCCGGGCCGTTGTCCGAGCGGATCATCCGGGGGCGACCGCGCTGCGCGCAGACCGCATCCAAAATCCGCGTCAGGTGATCGCCGCCGATCGTGTGCTCGGGAACGACGGCAATCGCCTCGTGGGTGGCGTCGTCGACGATGGTCAGGCACTTCAGCATTCGCCCTGAGGCGATCCGATCGAACACGAAGTCCATCGACCAGATCTCGTTGGCCTGGCCGGGGCGGATCAGCGGCTGACGATCAGCCACCGGGATCTTCTTGCGCCGCCGGCGGCGGATGTGCAGCTTCTCCAGCCGATACAGCCGCTCCACCCGCTTGTAGTTGACGAGCTCGCCGGCCTGACGCAGCTTCAGATGGATCATGCCGACCCCGTAGCGGCGGTGACGCTGAGCCAGAGTCACGATCCGCTCGCGCAGGGCGACGTTGCGATCGGGCCGCGGCGCAGGGCGCTGGCGCTCATGTGTACCACCCGCAGCCCGTGCCGCTCCGACAGTCCCTTCGTCTGCATCCACCGCACCAGCTCGCGACGCGCTGGGGCGGTTACCATTTTTTTCGCAGCGCCTCACGCGTCACCTCCTGCTCGAGCATGGCATCGGCCAAGAGCTTCTTCAGCCGGGCATTCTCGAGCTCGAGGGCCTTCAGACGCTTGGCGTCGGACACGTCCATCCCGCCGAACTTCCCCCGCCACAAGTAGTAGCTCGCCTCCGAGAACCCGTGCTTGCGGCACAGATCCTTGATCGCCACGCCCTTATCCGCCTCCCGCAGGAACCCGATGATCTGCTCGTCCGTGTATCGCTTCTTCACGTCCAACCTCCTCGCGCCGGGGTTAGACTCTAATGCCTCGCGCTACTCAAAGGCGGGGGGACGTCGCCGAGACAGTGGAGGGAATTGAAACATCCCATGCGCCGCGCTTGTTCTGAACTTTGCATTGGCCATTGGAACCATCGCTGAATGTGAGCGTGACAGGCGTCATCGCATCTTCAGTTAGTGTGGCGCAGCCGCTGAGACCCGCGAACATCACCACTGAAACAAGTGCTCTCATCCTTCTCTCCTTTGTTTGCCAGGGGCGAGCCACCCTACACCAGATCATTTCGACCATGACGTGACTCTCTACAGGATATTCATTCGCCGCTTAACGCACAGCATCAGCGGCGGCGCGCAGCGCCGTCCGCTGCATGCTGTGGTTGGACGGCCAGCAGCTACTCTTCGCTGAAATAGTCTGAGTCAATCTTTTTGACCTCATAGGAGCGAGCGACGGACACGCCAACATTGTGGTCAATCATGTGCTTCGCGAGTGCCGCGCCATCTATGAGCACGATCTTGCTGTCGATTCGCGACACGAACTCAAGGGCATCAGAGGAAAAGGAAGACGTCGTGATGAACACACCCTTGCGGGCCCGGTGCCCCTGAAGCGCTCCGGCAAACTTCTGGATCTCGGGCCGCCCCACAGTGGAATCCCAGCGCTTCGCTTGGATGTAGATCAGGTCGAGACCGAGGCGATCCTCCTTGATGATCCCGTCGATCCCTCCGTCCCCACTCTTGCCTACGGCCTGACCGGCATCGCGAAGTGTGCCGCCGTACCCCATCCGAACAAGAAGCTCGACCACAAGCCGCTCGAAAAATGATGGGGACGCGCCCTTCACCTGGTCGAGGAGCTCTGCCTCCAGGTCAAGGCGGAGTCGGCCGTAGGCCGCATCCAGGGCTTCCTCCGGGGTTGCATCGCTGGAAAGGGTGGCTGGCACGGGAGCCTCATCCGAGCGCTCGTGTCGAAGCTCCCGGAACGCCACGAACTCCGGAAACTGTTCGAGATACCTGACGTCGATACGCTCCGGCTTTGAAGCCAGAACGGATTGCCCGCGCTCGGTGACGCGGAAGTAGCCGCGGCGAACCGACTCGATCAGGCCGGCCTTCTTGAGATAGGTCCGTGCCCAACCTGCTCGGTTCCGAATCACGGTCTGCTGACCACTACCGAGCAACCGCTCGCGCTCCTCCGATGACAGGTCGAACTCGTCGGCCAGCGAGGCCACGACTTCACCAATGTTGTGCTCTTTCCCATCCTTGAGGAATCGAAGGAGGGGCAGCATCACCGTCTGGTAGTCAGGTATCGTCATTCAAGGTTCCCAACCATCCGTCGTTCGGGTCGTCCAACGCCCGAGGTAATCGGCGCGAGCCCGCGCAGCGGGTGAGCGTCCGGTTGACCGAGTTGTTAGACGATCACTCATACATCAAGTTACCACGGTGCCGATTTGAAATTGATGATTTCGTGCTCCGGATCGTCTGGCGCTAGATTCCGAAAGGTTGCAACACACGGATTTTCTGCGGCCAACTGTTTTACTGCATCCAGATGGTTGACCGCAGCGTCGGGTTCTATGTAGGCAACGTGACCAAATGCACTCATGCCTCCGCGAAGCCTTGCAGCTAAGGCAGGCCAAGCAAGCCCGTCACGCCTTGGCGTAACGGTGGCTATGCCTGAAAGCCCGAACAGCTCTAAAGTTGCTTGGAAGCGATCCTCTCGAAGCGCGTTGTCGAGAATATAGAACGTCGGAACGTGATGCTGCGTTAGCTGCTCGAAGAAAACACGTACCACATGCGAACAGTAAGCGCGTGTGTAGCGGTCGAGAACCGTGAGTTGTGCAACATATCGGTACAAGAGGTCTTGCGCAGCGGCCGCGACGAACATGAGCCCTTCTTTGTCTGTCGCTTCCATAAATTCAAAGGCCGCACGCGTACCGGCGATCATCTGCTTTGTAAGGCTGACGTCATCGTTAGCGCATCGCATTTTCTCCACTGCGACAGGGAGCGCTACAACACCGTCAAAGCAGTCCGCCGCTCGCGCCGGGCCGCGCATGTCCATTCGTATGAGCGCTGACTTCTGATTCGGATCCATGATCTCGCTACGCCGTCCTTTGATCGTCTAACGCCCGAGGTAAACGGCCGACGGCCCGCGCAGCGGGACGGCGGTCCGCTTGACCGAGATGTTAGGCCGGCTGCGCAAGAAGAAAGGCCCTCACCTTCACATACTCCTGTAGCCGTGCAACGTCCTTGTCGGAAAGCACGCCAATGCGCTCGAAGTCCATGTTGTCCGCATTGTCGGCGAGCTTCACGACGCGAGCAATCGGGTTAGCGCGCGCCCGCGCTGCCGCCTCAAGTCGCGACTCGCCGGGCTTCTTGGTTAGGGCTGCAACGGCGTCAATTACGGCCTGCTCGAACCCCTCCGACCTTAGCTGCTCCAGGGTGACATCCGTGTCCTCAACGACGTCATGTAGCACCGCCGCGATTCGTTCGTTATCCGTCGTTACGTGCAACATCACGCGTAGCGGATGGAGGACGTACGGACTGCCGCCCTTATCGCGCTGACCTGCATGGGCGGACGCCGCTATTTCGATCGCACGTTCAAGAGTTGCCATTCTTGCCCCAAAGTCTCATTGACGGCCTAACGGCTGAGGTCACCGGCGCATAGCGGCTGGCGCACGGGTTGCACAGGCAAGCCGCGTGACAGACGCGTCATGCGACCGGTGGAGCGATATGTTATGGAGCGTACAGGGCATCGGACTCAGCAATTGATTGGGAAGATCCAGAAGCGGGTAGATCGCGAAAACCGCACAATCGGCAGTTCGTATCTTTGCCCATTTACTTGAAATGGCGGTACGGCGACACGATAAAGGTCACCACCCGAAAGCCCCGGAGATGGGTCCAGTGTTACCGTGTAAATCATGTTCGTTTTCAGCCCCAGCATAAGTGCAGTGGTCCCTCCGATGAGCGCGCTGTCCCAATTGACCATGGCGCGGTCTGTCACTGACTTGAGTTGCTCCAATTGCTCAATGAGCAAGTGCTGTGGCTCCTCCTCATTGCCGGTCCATAGCCGCACTTCATTTGACTCCATCTGAACGGTGAATTGTTCAGGAACTTTAAACGTGAGACCAATCGCGGTATCCCACGGAAACAATTCCAAGGAAACATCGCCGTCAAAATAAAACAGCCACGATTTGTCGGGCTTGCATCCCGGAGCAGGAATGGGCTCGCCGTACTCACTCTTCGCGTCGTAGTAATGAGTAATCGCCGGTACGCACGCCGACAATGCGATGGGCAATGCGGCAGCGACCAGAGAGCGAAGAATGCAGAATCGGTAAATCAAGCTCTATAACGTTGGAGTTCACCTGCAGCCGGAAGCGGGCGAAGCCCGCTGTAGGCTGTCAGGTGCAACGACGGGTTAGGCCTCACAGCAACAAGCGAGAGATGTCGCTAGCAAGGTTCAGACCACCTCGGTGGTCGCTACCCGACTTCGGCATGGTAAAGGTGTAGCGATCATCGCCTTGAAAGACGATCTTGTAGTGCTTCCCATCCTCGGAGATTGCAAAGCCCATGGCTTGAAGTGCTGAACGTACGCGACCATCGAGACTGCGGAAATCGCGAAGTAGGGTCTTGAGCCGATTGCGCAGCGCTTCGGCTTCCCCAGTTCTCGGGTTGGCGGTGACGATACTTTGCAGCACATGCATTCGCCGACTGTCCGATGGGACTCGACCGACAGAGTCGGCGAGTGCGTCACGAACGATGCCGAGCAGCTCTCCGGGGTACAGATCCTGTTCACCGGACATGCGAAGCGAGAGGCCTGCTTGCATTGGACTCTGCGCCTGGTACTTGCGTACTTCGGCGTTGAGCCGAGCAATTTCGCGCTCTGCGTCTTCAAGCTCAGCCTTCTTGCCGGCAAGCTCCTTGTCGAATTGTTCGACGTACCGCTCGACTTCCGTGGAACCTTGCTCTCGCAGCGCCGCGAAGACCTTCCGTGAAAGCTGCTCTTGCACTGCGGACCATGTGACACGCGCTAGAGGGCGGCGATTCGCGAGGGCGGAGCGCACCTCGTCGACCACCGCGCGTTCGAGTTCGCCTGGACTCTCAAACTCGGGGCCTAGGAAGAAGGATCGGCGACCACCGCCATCGGGCCAGTAGATGCCAAGCGTCCCGCCATAGACGTTCTGTCCATCGACCTCTTGCATCAGGCGTTGCGAGAAGGGTCGGTTCGGCTCGACGAGAACATGTGCCATGCCGGATAGCTGATCCGCCAAGGAGACTGCATCGACCACGTGCCCGCCCTGAAAGCGCGCGCTCACGTAGACCACGGGCATGCGGCAGCCGGCCTTTCCCGAAATCGCCCGAGATGCGGTGTCTATGTCTGAGTTCGCAAGGACGACGGCCGTACTTCGAACGCGAAGGTCTCCATCGTTGCCGCCACCCAGACGATCAAGGAAGGTCCGAACGAAGACGGGCTTCTTCGCGGCGGGCAGTCGTGCAGCAGGGTGCTGAGATTCAACGCTGGTGCGAATCCCGACCCAGCTACTTGGGCTAGATCGAGCGAAGACGAGAGTCGATACCCATTCCAGACCACGATCGACCTTTGCGTATCGAACGGCAGCCGATTCGGCCCCAGCCGCGTGGTGCTGCAGGACCTCAATCGACTCGTTAGATTTGCGCTTGACCCATTGCTCATCGCTGTCGAACCCCAAGAGGTCGCCTTGCTCGAAAGAAGTATGAGGAGAGCCAAGTAGCCACTCGCGGACGGCAGCGAGAAACTCGGGCACGCTGCGACTGCCGTCTACGGGGAACTCTGTGGCGAATGACAGCATGAGTGGCTTTCGTGAGGCCTAACGACCGCGTTGAGCGCCCGCGCACAACGTGCGAAGGCGCACCGAGTGTGCAGAATAGCGCAGCACACGCTCGGTGCGCTTGGCGGAGCGCTCAGGCGGAGCGCTCGAACGCATTGTTATGTGCCCGGCTTCGACACGAGCGGGAACTTGGCCGGGTCGCGGATCGACTCCACGGCAAGGTCCACGTCTAGATCCGGCCAGAACAAACGCTCAGCGGAAGGCAATTCAACATGAGAGATCTCGCGGATTGAGGCATCGCGGAACCACGGAAACTCGGAGAACGGAACAAACAGTTCCTCGGATCGCAGCAACAGCCAGAAGCCGTGCGGCGAAACGTTAGTGACCTCAACTCCCGAAGTGTTTTGTCCAAGCGCTGCGGATTTCACCGATGTGCTCCTCGACCAAGTGCTGCGCCGCGCGAACCTGCTGATCTGACAAGCCATGATTTTGCGCCAGGGCCACGGCAGGCTCAAGCCAGAACTTAGCTTCCCCGTCTGGACAGGTGACATGCACATGAATTCTCGGCTCTTCGCGCGAGAAAAAGTAAAACCGAAAGCTGCCATCTCGGAATATGGTCGGGCTCATTGAGGCTGCCTGCGGGGAATTTCAGGTGGGCACATAACGTCCGCGTTGAGCGGCCGCGCGCAAGCCGTGCCAGCGCGCCGCGAGCGTAAAATCTCTCTGCACGCGAGCGGCGCGCTCGCTCGAACCTGTCACGGACCGCTCCAACGCATAGTTAGCCGTCCAGGCTTCCCACGCTGAGTCGGTTCGCGAGTCTCCGCACATATTCTGGGTGTCCAGGGTTACGTGTCTCAAGAACCTGCTGGGCAAGCAGGGCCCGCGCTTCGTCTTTTCGACCACGTTCGGCCAAGATGATCGCCATCACGATCCGCGGCGGACCGCCGGCGCCCATGTTCTCGAATCGACCTTGCCACTCAGCCAGGATCTTCTCCCGGGTTGCATAGCGATTGAGGAAAGGGAGCCCCGCCTGTTCGAGGCGGCGCCGAACGTCCTCGATCACTGCGTCTTCAGCGCGCGCGTGCCACCAGAAGTCCCGTACTTCTCCGGAGGCTTCACCGAGACGCGCACGCACGCAGCAGTGGTACTCCTGAACCCAGGACTTCGCTTCGCCGCCACTATGATGCCTGGCAACCTCCGGGACGTAGACGCCGAGATTGACGGTGAAGAGTCCATGCAGATTCTCCCGGAGGCCTGGGATGTACGAAATGCCCGGAGGATCCGATGCACCCATCTGGATACTGATTACCTGGGTGAGGTGGTCCTCCGTGACACGGTTGAATGTTCGACCGCGGCCCTTGAAGCCTTGGGCCTTCAACACCGGGCGCAGGGTGCTCTGGATTTCGTCGACGGCCTCTGCGTATGTCGATCTCGGCATTGCGCTCACTCAGGACGGCTAACGTCGAAGCTGACCGCCGCATAGCCCCTGGCGGGCGGGTTGCACTGCAAGCTGCATGACAGGGGCGTCATGCGAGCGGTCGAGCGTGTAGTTAGGCGGCATGGGACGAACCTGACTTGGCCGAGCGTCGGGTGCTGCGGCGTCTTTCGATCTGCATGGCGCGCTTAAGGAGCAGTCGCCCCAACTTGGTGTCGTGGCGGATTTCTTGCTTAGCCAAAACGCCGAACTGAAGAATCATCCGAAGGACTTCCGGACTGTAGCTCCAGCGAAGCCGGTTACACTCGCAGCAGATCGGAAGGTAGTTTTCCCAAGCATGGGTTCCTCCCCGTTCATGTGGAATCACGTGGTCCGCTTGCCAACGCGGTCCAGAGGGGCCGCCGCACACATGGCAGGTGCCTGCGGTTTTCTCCCAAATCTTTCGCCGCTGACCAGTGGTGAGCGTGCCGCGACGACCGACGCCTAGCGTACGCGGGGCTTTTGCGAAGATGCGGCGGACTTCTGCTTCCGTCATGTTTTTACTCCGACCGCGACTCTATTGGGTCACCGCCTAACGATTGAGCTCAGCCGCCGACAGCCCGCGTAGCGGGATGACGGTCGGCTGCAGCGAACTGTTAGGCCTCAACTCCATACAACGCCTTCGCCTGCGATTGAGAAATGCAATGTAACGCAGGGGGACCGCCGCCGTGCATGGCGCTCTGCGGGTATGTATGCTCCCAGAATCGACCATCGCTTGGGTCGCGATACAGCGTTGACCAGCCGTCTGAGGATCGAGCAACTCGTGTGAGATGCGTTTCAACCAAGAGTTCGATTCGACGACACGTCTCGTCTCTCACGACTCCGGAACCCGTTGCGATCCAATGGCCCACCAACGATGTCTCGCTCGGTTCAATCATTGAGGCCTAACGTCTAAGTTGAGCGCCCGACCACAGCGCTACAAGGCGGGCCGGGCGCGCACAATGCCGCAGGCTGCGACCGGCGCGCCTGGCACTACCTCGATTCGGAGCGCTCGAACGCATTGTTAGAAGTCAGGCCGCCCATTCCATCTTGAGTCGCTTCTTCTCTGCCGCGCAATCGCGCAGGTAGAGATTGATAAGATTCTGGTACGGAATACCAGTACCTCCGGCCAATTCTTTGAAGTACTGGACCGTGTCCTCGTCAAGCCGAATCGTCACGGATTTCTTGGCTCTGCGAACGTACGGATTGGGTCGGGACTTTGAAAAATCGTAACGTTTCTTCATGGTAGATACCTTCCGTATTCCTTTCTCTCCGATGCGTCCGCGCGTCGCGCCGAGATGATGCGAATGGCGTGATCCGACCCGCGAAGGCAATGACAAACGACCAGCACCCTGAGGCCAATGCTCATACCGAGCAACAGAAAGCGCTCCTCGCCTTCAGCGTCCTCAGGGTCGTCAATGATCCGGGCGCACTCGTCCAGAAAGACGGTCTTAGCTTCGGCAAAGGTTATGCCGTGCTTCTTCCGATTGGCACGGTCTTTTCTGGGATCCCACTCGACGCGCAGGTCCGCCATACATACAGTGTACCTACAGACGGCGTGTGGTCAACCATGACTTCTAACGTCGGCCGTAAGCTGCGGGACAGACTGGCGCGGGCCGTGCGCAAGCACGGACCGTGACAGGGTGAACCGACAGCTTCACGGCCATGTTAGGCTGAGGCCACCAATCACTGCTTCTCCATTTCAGCCTCGGAATTCCCTGGCTTCGATTCGGTGGACAACCGTGCCTCCGCCTCGGCATCCTTCAGCAACTTGTCGGCGATCTGGTTGGCGACACGCGTCGAACGGCTGCCAAAGCCGAACCCACGCTTGTACTCGAAGAACCAGACCGGCTCCTGGGTTCGAAGAAGGATAAGCCGCAGGACTCCATAGCCTTGGTAGGTGGTGGTCCCACTACCGCCCGACGAATTGACATTGCTGTGGTATCCGCGGCTCACCCCAGCCGCCCCTGTCAAGACAGCCTCCGCCGCATCAACTGATTCGACGACGGAAAACCTGCCAGTCTCGACTAACCGAAGACGAAGTTTCTCGCGAACAAGGTCTGCGCCTTCGCCGGCGCCAAAGTCGCCAAGGTAGATCTTGTGGATCTCGTTCAGGCCGTCGGCGGCCGATATGCGGGGGGCCGCGCTGACGATCAGCAGAGACAGCGCGATGACGGGGAACCAACTCGGGGGCCTCCTGCAGGCTCCTGCACTCATGCGTGTCCTCCCTTCTGCAGCCTAACGGCCCGCTTCACTGGCGGCGGCGCGTTAGCGCCGACGTCCAGTGGAAGCGGTTGTTATGCGGTACCTTAGATTGCTTGGAGTCTCCAAGGATGCTGGTACAAGATCGAGGCGCGGCCAACTCAAGGCGCCATTGTCTCGGGCGTCACTTCCCAACCAGCCTCAATGCCGCCCGGTAATATCTGGCCGCGATCCTCCCCGACCTCTTTGTCGATGAGCCCATTGAGCTTGTCATTCATGGCGACAATGAGTTCGCCGTGCTGCTTGCCGGTTGCGGCGAGATTGTCCATTTCAAGGGGATCGGCTTTCGTATCGTACAGCTCCACGTCGTTGTAGCGGTACAAGTCTTCCAGTGTCGTCGGTCGGTTGTGTTGCTTGGGCGAGAAATAGCGCGCGAAAACGTAGCGACCGTCGTAGACCATGCGCACCGCGCCACGTCTCCTCATGTCGGGGACGAGGCCGGCCTCTTTGAGTTGTTTCGGGTTCCCGCCTATATGGATGAAATCGACAGCCTTTCGGAGGAAATCCCCATCGAGATAGGCGAACATGTTGTAGTTGTATAGCACCCCGTCGCGCACGGCTTTGATATCGGCGTGCTCCGGGGTTTTCAGCACCGAAGAGAAGTCCTTGCCCGGAAGGTCTTTGACGATATTGGCACCTTTGTCCTTGTCCACGCCGGTCAAGAATACCAGCGTCGGAGCAAGGTCAATGTGGGAGGTGACAGCGCGACATTGCTTTCCGCCGGGATAGGCAGGGTGGGCAACAATCAGCGGCACGTTGTTTTGTTCCCGATATGCTGCTGCGCCCTTGGCATGCAGCTTGTGCGCACCGTCCATGTCACCATGGTCCGCCGTGAGAATCACGATGGTGCGATCAGCGAGTCCAGCGGCATCGAGCTCGGCGAGTACCGAAGCGATATTGCGGTCGGCGTCGCGAAGGCAGTTCAGATAATAGTTATGACGCCTGCGCCAGCGCGGCTCCTCATCGGGGATATCGCCCACCAGCGCATCATGCGAACGCAGGAAATCGAGGTGCGCCGGTGGCCGTCCCGGCGCGTCCAATGCCTGGGCGTGATTCGGCGGGAGCTTGAATTGCCACTGCTTGGCATACAGGGGGTCGTTCGGTTCGCGCACCACGTGGGTAAGGGCGCGCGGCCCCTGGTGTGACGTGCCCGGGGCATCGGTGTTGTAGAACATGACATCATGCGGATTCACCAGGTTCACGGCGAGGAACCAAGGCTTATTTTCGGCCGCGAGTTCGCGGCCCTTGCCGCGCAACCAACTGCCGGTCATGGCGGTAGTCACGCCGTCGTAACGATATCCGCCTTGGTGGTGGGCAATGATGTCACCGACGCCGAGGTAATCGGAGAATCCGTAGGCCTCCATTTCCTCGGTAAAGATCTTGGTCAGATGCCCTTCCTTGTTGACGGTCTCGAATTCCTTGGTCAAGTGCCACTTGCCTTTGTATGCGGTGTAGTAGCCGGCCGCACGCAGCATGTCACCCACAGTCGGAATCTCTGTGGACATGCTGTTTATCCAGGGGAAGTTGGTGTTGTCGAACATTTTGGTGTGCTGGATGTGCTGGCCCGTGTACAGCACTGAGCGCGAGGACGTGCACACGCAAGAATTGATCCGATGATTCACGAACGTTGTACCGTGCTTCATCAGGCGTTCGTGGGCCGGCAAGCTGTAGCCGATCGGCAATTCCCCCGGTCGGAAGAAACGTTCCTGATCGGTCAGAATGAAGAGAATGTTGTAGGGGCCCGTGTTAGGCGTCCCACGCTGTGACACCTGACTTGCACCACTCGCTGCCGATGCCAGATTGATTGAGCTGTCTGCGGCACCGAGCCCCAATGCCGTCACACCTGCACTGGCAAGACGCAGGAACTCACGCCGGGAAGTCGAAGACGGAGACCTATCATGATCTTTCATACCAGCCCCTAATTGTTGTTTCTTCGTGGTTGATGTTGCGAGCCGCATAACGATTAAGCTCACCGGCGCATAGCGGCTGGCGCGCGGGTTGCACTTGCAAGCCGCGTGACAGACGCGTCATGCGACCGGTGGAGCGATTAGTTAGGTGCTGGCACCGGTGCCAGCCAAGAATGGGCCTCGAAGTCATTTGTCTCCTTCTTCGGGTTGCTCCCACTCACCCCGCTCTTCCAGAACCTCGCGATATGCAATCTGGCCTTCCTCGTTGATATAGCCGGTGTTCAGTAACTGACGGATCTTCTCTGAGGAGAGCTTTCTGAAACGCTCCTTCGCCTGCTCAATGCGCTGATACCTCTCATCGCGCTTTGTCATGGAAAAGGCACCTAACTATAAGTAGAAGGCCGAAATAAATGGTGAGAAAGCCGTCGTTCGCGCCGGATATCTTGCTCGTATTGCGGGCAGGTGCCTGATTTCATTGAGGGCCCGGGATGATAGGCGGCCTAAATGAGTGGGGAGATAGGCAACCCAGACACCGCGCGCAGGCTCTTCGACGTGACGCGCGAGAAGATGCGCACGCGGCACATGGCCTATCGGACGGAACAGGCCTATCTGCAGTGGATCCGCCGGTACATCGCTTTTCATCAGCGGCGTCATCCTCGCGATCTCGGCGCAGCCGAGGTTGAGCAATTCTTGACCTATCTGGCGGTCGAGCGCAAGGTGGCGGCGGCAACCCAGAGTCAGGCCCTGCAGGCGCTGTTGTTTCTGTATCGCCATGTTCTGGCGATCGATCTGCCATGGCTTGAGAACGTCACCCGGGCTACCCGCCCGCGCCGCTTACCGGTGGTTCTGCGACGTGCGGAGGTGCGGACCATGCTCGGCCAACTCGAGGGTACGCAATGGCTCGTTGCCAGTCTTCTCTACGGTAGCGGGCTGCGGCTCACCGAGGCGCTGCGGCTGCGGGTAAAGGACCTGTGGCTCGAACGTCACGAACTGATTGTCAGGGATGGCAAGGGTGGCAAAGACAGGGTCACGGTCGTTCCCGAGGCGCTTGATGCTCCGCTTCGCGAGCACATGGGCAAGCTCAGGAAATGGTTCGATCGGGAGCGTCGGGAGAATGCGCCTGGCGTGTCGTTGCCGCAGGCACTGGCAGGAAAATATCGGGGTGCGTCAGTGGCATGGGGCTGGCAGTATGTCTTTCCGGCACGAGTACTCTCGCGCAATCCTTACGATGGCGGACTGATTCGCCACCACCTCCACGAGCAGGCCATTCAGCGCGCCGTAAAGGAAGCCGTCCGGCGCACACGCATCACCCAACCCGCGAGCTGCCACACGCTGCGCCACTGCTTCGCCACGCATCTGCTGGAAGACGGCTACGACATTCGCACCGTGCAGGAGCTGCTCGGCCACTCCGACGTGAAGACGACGATGATCTACACCCATGTGATGCAGAAGGGCGCGAAGGGCGTGAAGAGCCCGCTGGATCGCTCGGGCTGAGACGATAAGGTAAAGGCGCACTGTCGGCGGGGAAAGTTGTCACGGCCGCCGTGCCTTCCCGGCGACGGCTTGCGCCGACCGGAATGGGCCGGATGGCGCGGCGCTGATTGCGGCTGGCGTCAGCCGGCCTTCGGCCAGGCGCTCGCGTCGATCGTTTCCTCGTAGCCGTGCCAGGTGGCGTAGCCGAGCAGCGGGATCATCACGATAAAGCCGAGGAACGCGGTCGCGAATCCGATCAGCACGGCGACGACGATGACCGCCGCCCAGTTCGCCATCGCGCGCTTGTTGCGCAGCACCGCATTGACGCTGGTTACCACGGCGGTGATCGTGTCGGTTTCCCGGTCGTCGATCATTGGCAGCGAGAAGGCGCTTACGGCGAAGATGACCGTCGCGAAGACGCAGCCGACCATCGAGCCGATCAGCAGGTAGGGCCATAGATCGGCGAGCGCAGGCTCGGCATCCATCGGCAGGAAGATGCTGATCATCGACACGGCGCGCGCCCACACCAGGAACACGATCAGCAGGGTGAGGCCGAAGATCATGGCGTTGCTGAACACGCGGCGTATGCCCCGCAGCGTCACGATCATCATCGGGTTCTTCCCGGCCTCCACCTGGCGGCTCACTTCGTACAGGCCGATGGCGGCCACGGGCGCGATGAAGACGAACCCGGACATCGCGGCCAGCAGCAGCACGTAACTGCCGAGCTGGAACGCCAGCCATGAAGCGAGATAACTCAGGGCGACGATGGTGATACCGTAGCTCAGCGTCGGCCGCCAGGCATGGCGCAGATCGTGCCAGCCGAGCCGCAGCCAGCGATATGGCGCGCGCGGATCGAGCTTGCGACAGGGAGCGACGAACGGCAGGCCCCGCGTGGATCCGCTTTGCGATCGCCCGGTGGTCACGTGCGCGTCTTCCGACATGACTCCTTAGCTATTCCCGGCGCCGCAATTTGCGTCAGGCAGTCTTATTGGCCTTCACTACCGGGCGCAGCAGCGCCGCAGCTTCCTTCAGCGTGCTCTCGGTGGTCTCCCAGTCGATGCAGGCATCGGTGACGGACACACCGTAGCGCAGTTGCGTACGGTCGGCCGGGATCTCCTGGTTGCCTGCGCCGAGGTTGCTCTCCAGCATCAGGCCGATGATGGAGCGGTTGCCGTTCACCACCTGTTCCACGCAGTCTTTCGCCACCAGCGGCTGCAGCGACGGATCCTTGTTGGAATTGCCGTGACTGCAATCGACGACGATGCGCGCGGGAAGGCCAGCGCCCTTCAGCGCCTTCTCGCACAGGGCGACGCATACCGAGTCATAGTTCGGCCGCCCGCCGCCGCCGCGCAGTACCACGTGCCCGTAGGGATTGCCCCCGGTATGGATCACGGCGGGACGGCCATCCTGGTTGATGCCGAGAAAATGATGCGGCTGTCGCGCCGACTTCAGCGCATTGACCGCCACCTGCAGCCCGCCATCGGTACCGTTCTTGAAGCCGACCGGCGTGGACAGGCCGCTCGCCATCTCGCGATGGGTCTGCGATTCGGTGGTCCGTGCGCCGATGGCGGTCCAGCTGATGAGGTCGCCGAGATACTGCGGCATCACCGGGTCGAGCGCCTCGGTGGCGGTCGGCATGCCCATGCCGGCGAGGTCGAGCAGGAGCCGGCGCGCCGTGCGGATGCCTTTCTCCATGTCGCAGGAGTCGTCCATGTCGGGGTCGTTGATCAGCCCCTTCCAGCCGACCGTCGTGCGCGGCTTCTCGAAATAGACCCGCATGACGACCAGCAGCACGTCTTCCACCGCCGCGGCCAGGCTGCGCAGGCGGCCCGCGTACTCCATGGCAGCGCCGATGTCGTGGATGGAACAGGGCCCGACCACGACGAACAGGCGCGGATCGATGCCGTCGATGACGTTCTGCAATGCCCGCCGGTTGCGAACGACGGTCTCCACCGCGGCCCGACCCGCGGGCAGTTCGGCCTTGAGCGCCGCGGGCGGCGGCAGATCGGTCTCGGATACGACGTTGAGGTTGTAGATGCGGTCTGACATGTGGCTAGGATACCGCAGGCCGGACGGTGACGGGACGCTACCCGCGCTAGAATGACCGCCCCAGCCGATCCGGAGAACAAGAAAATGGCCCAGGCATCAACGATGCAGCCCTTTGCCGCAGGCGACATATTCGCCGGCGCCACGCTCCTCAACAACAAGGAGGACGATCACGCCGGCGACGGGCGCATCATCCAGTACGACCGCAACCTCAGGGAAAAGGGCGTGCTCTGGACGCAGGGCACCACGCACCTGATCGGGGGCCTGGCGTTCGCACCGGACAGGACGTTGTGGGCCTTCGACAGCAACAGCTTCACCGTCATCCGCGTGAGCCCCGACGGCAAGCAGTTGCCGCGGATCAGGTTCGCGGATCGCGCCTTCTCGAACATCAATTTCGCGAAGGACGGCACGATCTACCTCGGCGAACACCTGGTGGGCAACACCATCCGCACCCGTCCCGGCACTCAGCTCGGCACGAAGCTGCCGAAGGTGCCCGGCACGGACCTCTTCGGCTACGGCCACCTCTACCAGTTCACCCGGGAAGGCAAGCTGCTGAAAGAGTTCAAAACTCCGGTGCACGGCGGCATGCCGGCCTTCCTCGGGCTGACGGGCGCGGCGCTTCGAGCCGATGGCAAGACCATCCTGTACGTCTCGGAGCTCTCCGACAGCGTGCGCTGCTATGACCTCGTCAACGACAAGCCGCTGCCGCATCTCGTGACCTACGCACCGGACAGCGGCAACATGGCCATGACCATCATGTATGCGCGCGACGGCCGGCTGCTGCACATCAGGGCCAACTTCAGGCAGGGCTTCTTCCTGGAACAGCTGAGCGAGAAGGGCGAGGTGATCCGCTCTTATCCGCTGCCCGGCCCGGGCTGGGCCGCAGTCGGCCAGTCGGAGGAACCCGACACTGCGCTGATCGGCAATTTCTTCACGGGCACGGTCGCCAGATTCAGCCTCGCGACCGGGCAGATCCTGGCGCAGGCCGAAACCGGCGTGCAGCGCTCCCTGGCTGGCGTGGCGCAGTACCCCGGATAGCCTGTCGGAGGAATCCGGCGCCGGCGAAAGTCAGCCGGACCGTGCCACCACCGGAGCACCGGCGTAGCGGCAACTCACCACGGCAGCGGCTTGCCGGTGAAGTCCCAGAAAGTGCCGCTGTTTTCCAGCGTGAGCGCGTCGGTGATGCGGATCAGGTCCGCCACTGCCTGCTCCTTCGAGCGCAGCATCTTTTTCGGCATCCCCGCCATCAGGTCGGTGTCCACCGGGCCGGGGTTGATCAATGCCACGGCGATGCCGCGCCCCTTCACCGCCAGCGCGATGTTGCGCATGCCCATGTTGAGCCCCGCCTTGCTGGTGCGGTAGAAATACATGCGCGGAGCGTTGACGCCCGCGATCGAGCCCTCGCTGCTCGACACGTTGACCAGCTTTTTCTGCTGGCTCGCCTCCAGCTGCGGCAGGAAGGTTTCCGCGATCTTCAGCGGCGCGATGGTGTTGGTCCGCAAGACCTGCTCGAACACCTGCCAGTCGGAGTTCTTGCCGAAGTACTGGTCACGCGCCGCCCCGGCAATGCCGGCGTTGTTGACGAGGATGTCGATCGGTTTGCCCTGGTAACGTGCCGCGAGCGCATCCACCGCGGCGAAGTCAGTGACGTCGAGCGGCTCGATGACGATGCGCGGATTGGCTGCCGCCAGCGCCTTGAGATCCACGGCGTCCTGCGGATGCCGGGCGGTCGCAATCACGTTCCAGCCCCGCGCCGCATACTGGCGCACGTACTCGAGGCCAATGCCGCGATTCGCGCCTGTCACCAGCACCGTGGGCACGTAGCCGCCCGCCGCGCTGTCCTGCGCCTGCGCGCCCGACACCAGCAGGATCAGCGCTGCCGCAATGACCCCGAATCGTCCTGTCCGCCTGTTCATCGTCGATGCTCCTGCCGTCGGTTGCTCGCTTGCGACCCCGTCACCGCCCGCGCGCCGGGGCTCACCAGGGCAGCACGTCGCCCTTGAACCCCAGAAACTGCCCGGTCCTCGAGAGGTCGAGGCCGTCGATCTCGCGCATCATGTCGGTCACCGCGTCCGCGACCGGTCGCAGCATCTTCTTCGGCAGACCGGCCATGAAATCGGTGTCGGTCGGCCCGGGAGTCACGAGCCCCACCACGATACCGCGTCCCTTCAGCTCGAAGGCGAGGTTGCGCATCAGCATGTTCACGGCCGCCTTGCTCGATCGATACCAGTAGAGCATGGGCATCGTCACGCGCCCGATCGATCCCTGGCTGCTGGAAACCGTGATCATCTTCTTCTGGCTGCTCGCCTCGACCTGCGGCAGGGACGCCTCGCACATCTTGATCGGCCCCTCGGCGTTCACTTTCATGAGCTGTGGAAAGACGTCGTAACGCAGCCGGCCGAACGCCTGGTTGTCGCTGCCGCCACCAATGCCGGCGTTGTTCAGCAGGACGTCGATCGGCTGCCCGGCGTATTTCGCGGCGAGCGCATCCACCGTGGCGTGATCGGCGACATCGAGGGCCTCGACCGCCACGCGCGGTTGCCCGGCCGTGAGTTCATGCAGTGCGGCGGCAGCAGCCGGATTCCGGCAGGTTGCAATCACCCGCCAGCCGCGTGCGGCATAGCGCCGGGCAAACTCCAGCCCGATGCCGCGATTCGATCCCGTGATCAGCACGGTGGGCGCGACTTCGCCCGCGGGCTTCGTCCTGTCGTCCGCAGCCTCGCCGGCGAGCGTGTTCGCCCCGGGCACCGCCAGCGCAATGGATGCAGCGATGAACTCGCGCCGGTCGGCGGAACCTTGTGACCGCCTGGTCTCGTTCCCGTCAGTCATGCAGCCTCCCCGGGTCGGCATGTGGACGTTTGAGCGTGTGCGCGAATCCGCGTTGCAGCAGCGCCTCGACGCCGGCCGCGGGCACCGCCTTGCTCCAGTAGAACCCCTGCCCGTGGTCGACGCCGACGGCCCGCAGGAAGAACGCTTCCTCCCAGGTCTCCACGCCTTCGGCCACGGTTCGCATCCGCAACGCTGCCGCCAGCCCGACGATGCCGCGCATCATGCGTTGGGCGGAGCGGTTCTCCAGGATCGGGATCAGCAGGCTGCGATCGATCTTGATGACGTCGAGGTCCAGGCCGACGATCTGCGACAGGCCGCTGTGACCGGTACCGAAATCGTCCACGGCCACCGCGATACCGATGGATCGCGCGTAGTCGATCGAGGAACGTCCAAGCTCGGTGAGCGCCTGCCGCTCGGTCAGTTCCATCATGAACCGTGGCAGCCACTTCTCCAGGCCCAGATCGGCCAGCATCGGCGCAATGCGCCCGGTGCCGATCACGGATGGCGGGATGTTGATGCTGACGTAGAAGTCAGGGCGGCGGTCGAACATCGGGACGATGTCGCGCTGGATGGTATCGAGCAGCCGGCGAATCAGCGCATATTGCGCTTCCGGGTCACGCTCGATCTCGGCCATCAGCGCGCCGGCCGAGGCGACGGAGCCATCGTCGGCACGCAGCCGGCTCAGCGCCTCAAGGCCGGCAACCCGGCCGGTGTTCAGGTCGACGATCGGCTGGTACCACGCAACGAGACGATCGATCCGCGGGTCGCTCATGGCACGCTCCACTCGCCGTCAGTGGCCGGTCCGGGTCGCGCTTCAGCCCGCCACTTTCCGACCCAACTCGCCGGCGTTGGCAGGTTTCACCAGCGGCACCGGGTCGAGCACCCAGCCCTTCGCCTCGCGACGGGCGGGGCTCGGGATCGCGAAAGCCGCCTTGCTGCGGCCGGCATTGACGGCGTCGACGTCGATGCGCCAACCCTTCTGCTCCCACTCCTTCTGCGATTCGCGGTAGAGCAGGATGCAGCGGTCGGACGGCACCATGAACTCTTTGGTGTTGGTGTCCGGCGTCATTACGGGGTGAAGACTCTCGATGATCTTCAGGTCCTGGTTGGCGACGTACTGGTTGCGCTCGATGACGTAGGCGTCGCTCTTTTCCTCCAGGGCGAAGTTGCGCTCGCACACGAGGTACAGGTGCGTGCGCTCCTCGTCGATCGGGCGCTCGTAGAGATACTGGTGAATGAGGTAGTTGGGCGCGGGATGGATGAACGTCCAGACGTGATTGGTGCCATGGTAGCCCGTGCCCGCCTCCAGCGTGCCTTCGCCCGGCCGGTACTGCTTGAGCTCACCCTGCAACGGCGGCGCCTTGAACGTGTGCCAGAACCCGCGGCCCCACTGCGTCTCCTCCATGCGCATGTCGCCGACCTTGTACTCCTCCTCGCGCTCGCCGCTGAAACCGTGCGTGTCGTGCACGTACTCGTTGTGCGCCGGGTCGATACCGTTCTCGATCGAGCGCTCGTAATTGCCCCTGATCTCGAAGTGCTGCAGGGTTGCGCGCCAGCCCGTCTCACCCCACTCCTTCACGTCGAGTATCGGCGGGCGTTCGGCCTCGGGCAGATCCCCGAGGAACGCAAATACGAGGCCGTAGCGTTCATCCACCGGGTACGCGTCCACTCGCGTACGACCGGGAATGCTGGCGTTGGCGCCGAGCGAGGGGATGCGCCGGCAATGGCCACCGCCGTCGAACTGCCAGCCGTGGTACAGACACTGGACGTGGTCGCCGACGATCTTGCCGCCGGCGAGCGAGCCGCCGCGATGCGTGCAGGTATTCGCCAGGCAGTGCGCCTTGCCCTGTGAATCACGGAAGACCACGAAATCCTGCGCCAGTGCCCGGACCCGCAGTGGCTTGCCGGCGAGTTCTTCGCTGGTCGCCATCGGATACCAGAAGTTGATGTACATCGCCCTTCACCCTTTTTCCATGCCGGCCAGGCGCAGCATGCCATGGTGCCGGATTATAGGTGCTTCAGGCGGGCCAGGCGGTCACCCCGTGGCCAGCTCAGCGGTCACCGGCGAGCCGCAGCGCGAGCGTCGCGGGCCATGATCGTGGCCAGCAACGCGATACAGGGCAGCATGATCAGGGCGCCGACGGCCAGCGGACTCTGCGCGCCGATCTCGTTGAACAAAACCCCGGACAAGGCCGGGCCGACGGACCGGCCGGCCCAGCTGGCCGACTGGTAGGTGCCGAGCACGAGGCCACGCTCGTGGGCACCGGCACACTTCGACACGAAACTCGACATGGCGGTCAGGAACGCGCCCCCTCCGCCGCCGGTCAGCGTCACGCCGATGAGCATCAGCTCCCAGCCGGGCGCCTGCGTCATCCACGCCAGACCGAGTGCGTAGGCGGCCAGCCCGCCCATGGCGAGACGCCCTTCGCCGATCACCGGGGCCAGGCGGCCGACGACCAAACCCTGCGTGATGCCGACGACGACCGCCAGCCAGGTGAAGCTCAGCCCGACCTCGCGCGGTCCCCATTCGAACCGTGCCTTGGTCCAGAACGGAAAAATCGTCTCGAACATCGCCATCGCGATGTAGACGAAAAACCCCAGGATCAGCAGCCGCGTCATGAGCGGGCGGCCGAGCAGTTCCCGCAGGCCTGGACGGTGCACCGGCTCATCCGGCCGCATGGCCGACACGCGCTTCTCCGGCGGCAGGCTCTCTTTCAGAAAGAACACCGTCCCGATCGCGGCCACCGTGGCGATGCAGAACGCGACCAGTCCCGGCACGAGCAGGCTGGCTGTCGCGGCATCCCGGCCGCCCAGTACGCCACCGATCGCCGGGCCGATCACGAAGCCGAGGCTCATGGCCGCACCGACCGAACCCATGCCCTGCGCGCGCCGCTCCGGCGGCGTCACGTCGGATACATACGCCATCGCCGGCGCGAGCCCGCCCATCAGTCCGCTCAGCGCACGCCCGGCGGCCAGGATCCAGACGTTGGACGCAAACGCCATCAGCAGGTAGGCGAACGCCGTGCCGCCGATGGTGATGATCAGGACCGGCTTGCGCCCGACGCGATCGGACAACCGGCCCCAGACAGTGGTGGATATGAACTGCCCCCAGGCGTAGAGGCCGAGGATGAACGTGGCGAGCGCCGGCGATGCGCCGAGGTTCTCGGCCACGAACGGCATGCCCGGCAGAACGAGCCCGAAGCCGAGACCGGACAGGACGATGGTAATCAGCAGGATTGGCATGGGGACCGGAGCAGCGCGGGCCCGGGCCGGCGTGCGGGCATCACTTCGCGGCTTTCGGCCTGGTCTTCCTCTGCCCTGCGGCGCCCTCTTCGTCGTGCCCGTGACCGGGATGCCGGCCGTGCAGATCGCGCAGATGCGCGTCGTCGTGGTAGTGCGGGTGCTGGAAATCCGGCGGCCCGTGCGGATGGTTGTGGCCGTCGGTCGCCTGCCAGCGATACAGCTGCGGCCGCTGGCGGTAGACCTGCGCGGCGGCGCGCCGCAGGTTCTCCGCAGGGTTGGTCCACGGGGTGAAGTGGAAGTAGTTGTGCAGTCGCGAGTTGGTCCGGCCGAGCGCAATGGTGCCGAACTTGCAGCGGAACGAGCCGTGGTTGATATACGCCGGGCGCCAGAAATAGCCGCCGGTCGGCAGGTCACCGAACTGCAGCATCCACGAGGTGCCCCAGATGTGGTAACTCTCTTCGGCGCAATCGTGGTAGGAGATATTGTCCTGCACGAACCGCGGGGTCATGCAGTAAAGAAAGGTGTAGCCCTCGGTCAGCGGATCCATCCGCAGTATCTTGCTGAGGCAGCCGGTGGCGACACTCGGCTGGACGCGCCCGATGCCCTGCCACGGCCGGTCCTCGTAGCCGTTCAGCGAAACGTAGCCGTCGGTCAGCGCGAGCTCATGGCTCTCGGCAGACTCCTCGAAGTTGGGCTCCGAGTCGTTGAACATGACCAGCGCCTCGGCGCCCTGCGGCACGTCGATCGCACCGATCGCCATGCCCGCGGGCACGTAGGCAAAGTGTCCCTCGCGCCAGGTTTCCCCGCCGACGCGGATCTCGCCGTTCAGCACGAAGATCTCGACGTCGGAGTAGGACAGCCCCGGTTTGCGCCGGTAACCGCCGTTGAAGCGAACCTTGAGCGTGCAGGCGCCGGTGTCCACATCGAGCGACAGGAGCTTGTAGAGGCTGCCCCTGAAGCCCGCGATATCGAACTTCCTGAACGGGTCGTTCAGTTCGACGTAAGGCTCGATATGGGGACGGGCCACCGACGACGTTCCATCAGGACCGGAAAACTACCGGCACCGGCATCGTTCAGCGCTTCGCTTTCGCTTTGCTGCCCGCCTTCTTCGGCCGCGGCTTCTCGTGCTCGTGGTCGTGGTCGTGATCGTGTCCGGGATGGTGGCCGTGCAGATCCCGCAGGTGGGCATCGTCGTGGTAGTGCGGGTGCTGGAAATCCGGCGGCCCGTGCGGGTGATTGTGGCCGTCCGAGGCTGCCCAGTTGTAGAGCATCGGCCGTTGCCGGTAGACATGGGCCGCGGCCCGCAGCAGGTTCTGCTTCGGGTTGGTCCAGGGGTTGTAATGGAAATAGTTGTGCAGCCTCGAGTCGGTACGGCCGAAGGCGATCGTCCCGTACTTGCAGCGAAACGAGCCGTGATTGATGTAGGGCGGGCGCCAGAAATAGCCGCCGGTCGGCAGGTCGCCGAACTGCATCATCCACGAGGTGCCCCAGATGTGGTAGCTCTCCTCCGCGCAGTCGTGGTAGGAGATGTTGTCCTGTGCGAACCGCGGAGTCATGCAGTAGAGGAACGACAGCGCCTCGGTCAGGGGGTCGAAATGCAGGACCTTGATCAGGCAGCCGCTCGCCACCGACGGGCTCACCAGGTTGCCGGCCATCCAGGGTGCGTCCTCGTAGGTGTTCATGGACGAGTACGCTTCACGCAGCGCCAGCTCGTGGCTCTCGCCGGACTCCTCGAAGTGCGGCTCCGAATCGTTGTACATCACGAGCGCTTCGGCGCCCTGCGGCACGCTCAGCGCCTCGACGGCCATGCCGGCCGGGATGTAGGCATAGTGACCCTCGCGCCAGGTCTCCTTGCCGGCCCGGATCTCGCCGTTGAGGACGAAGATCTCGACATCCGAGTACGACAGGCCCGGCTTGCGCTTGTAGCCGCCGTCATACCGGACTTTCAGCGTGCACGCGCCGGTGTCCACATCGAGGGAAAGCACCTTGTAGTGACTGCCCTTGAAGCCGGCGATGTCGAATTTCCTGAAGGAATCGTTGAGCTCCACGTAGGGCTCGATATGGGGACGGGCCACTGCTGATCTCCTGGTTATCCTTGGTCGTCAATTGCGGCTGATGCCGTTCCTGCGAAATGCGCTCCTCGCGGGCGCCGGTCAGAACACGACCTTGCTCTTGCCCTTGGGCTTCTTCGGCAGGTTCCTGACCGGTTCGACGACCCGCTGGTCGCCGTTCACGTTCCAGCCTTTCGTCGACACGATGCGCAGAAATTCCGCGTACCACTTCTGACGGTCGCGCTCGAGGCCGTCCATCTCCTTGACGATCGCGGCGTAGCGCCGCTTCTGCTCGGCGATGTTTTCCTTGAACCAGACGGCGGCATCGGGCTTGCGCGGCGGTTTCACGTCCTGGACTCGTTTTGCCATGTGTGCTGTTTCCTGTCGTCAGATCGCGGCCGGAGCCGCTATTACATGAAGCTCTTGCGGTACCAGTCGTTGACTTCATCGCCCGTGGTGAACCACACGTCGTCGTGGCTGGCAATGTGCGCGAAGGCGCGCTTGAGATGCTTGAACTTGTTCGGCTGGCCGACCCAGAAGGTGTGCAGGCAGATCGGCATGCAGCGCGCGTTGTCCGCGCCCTCGTCGTAGAGCACGTCGAACTGGTCGACGATCGCGTCGCCGAACGCCCCGGAGCTGATCCCGACGTTCTGGAAGGCCGGGATGTCGTTCAGCTCGACGGTGTAGGGCACGGAGATCAGGGAGCCCTTGCGGACGTTGAAGGGAAACGGATGGTCGTCGGCCGTGTAATCGCAGAGATACTCCACCCCGAACTCCGTGAGGATGTTCGGCGTGTTGTTCGTGTGCGTGAGAAACGGCGACAGCCAGCCCTTGGTCTTGCGCCCGAGCGCCTTCTCCATGGCCCGCAGCACGCCGCCGACGATCTCGCGCTCCTTCTTCTCGTCGATTCCGGAGAGGAAATTTGCCGGCGCGTTATTGACACCGTGGCCGATGAAGGCCCATTTGCGCTTCAGCGTCTCCTCGATGATGCGCGGATACTCGCGGATGATCTCCGAGTTCAGGCACACCGTGCCGCGCATGCCGATCTTGTCCATCAGCTCGATCATGCGCCACAGCCCGACGCGGTTGCCGTAGTCGCGCCAGCCGTAATTCAGGGGATCCGGGTTGAAGCGCTGCGTGCCCGGAATGATGGCCGTCCCCGGAATATCGTGCGGGAAATGTTCGATGTTGATATAGGGAATGACTGCAACCCGCGCACCTTTCGGCAGCCGGAACTTCGGGCGATCGATGATCGGCACAAAGTCGTAGTGCGGGCTCTGGGTCAGGTCGCCGCGGCGCTTCGCCGGCGCCGCTGCCTTCTTGCTGCCCTTGTCCTTCTTTGCCATCTCGTGACCTTCCGCTCAGCGCAGCGAGTTCATGTAGCTGATTGCTTCGGCCCGGCTCACCACGTCACCGTACTTTGCATTGATGTCGAAGAGGTTCGCCTCGTGGGGCTCGTCGTGGCGGTCGCCGACGCATTCGCGCACGACGATCGGCCGGAACCCGTGCTGCACGGCGTCCACCGCGGAGGCGCGAATGCAGCCCGACGTGGTGCAGCCGGCGATGATCAGCGTGTCCACGCCCATCGCCGTCAGGGTTGCGGCGAGCGAGGTGCCGAAGAAGCAGCTCGCGTAGTTCTTGACGATCACCGTCTCGCCCTTCGCGGGTTTGACCTGCGGGCAGAACTCGGCGTACTTGTAGCCGGGCACCAGCGACTTCAGTACCGGCGCCTTCTTGATCCACACGCCTCCGTCCTCGAAGTTCGCCGGATTGTAGAGCACCCGGGTGTGGATCACGGGCACCTTGTTCTTGCGCGCGGCCTTCAGCAGCTCCGGCACTTCGCGCACGCACTTGACCACGCCGGGGGCGTACAGCGGCGCACCGGGCAGCGTGTAGCCCTGCAGGAGATCGATGGCCACCACCGCGGGCTTGCGGCCGAAACCTATGCGATTGCCCCAGACGCCGGCGTAGTTCTGCGTTGCCGAGCCGGCGGCGGGCGCCTTGCGGGAAGCGGGTTTCCTGGGCATCTCTCGGTCTCCCCAATGGGCACGACTGCCGGCATTCACCGCCCGGTCCGCCCAAAGCCGTGCACGCGAGCGACCGCAGGGTACGTCGGAAAGAAACGCAACAACCGGGCAGGCAGTTCGATTCTTGGTCTGCGGCAATACTTCCACGGACCGCTGCGATCTGCAACTGCCGAGCCGCGCGGATCGCCCGGTGAATTACCAGCGGCAGGCCTGCGTATACCGGCGGCCACCTGTTGCGGGGCAATAAGCACCGCGGCGCACCAACCACAGCGCGGGTGCTGGACCTGATCGCAATTGCACGCGCGGGATCGGTGCGGTATAGCGTTTTGCTGTCTACTCCAGCGCAACAGGTGCACCCATGGCACAGGCCCAGGCAACGACCACGGTCGCCGAGGTGCCGCCACACGCGGCAAAGACGGCGAAATCCGACGCCGACAAGTTCAAGACGCTGAGCGGCTTCGAAGGACGCGAGGAAGAACTCGGCCGCTCGGTCTCCGTCCTGCTCAAGATGCTCGGCAACCATGCGGGCTATGCCCACGAGATGAACGACCCGCTGGTCAAGGCGCACCTGCTCGCCATCCAGTACGCGAAGAACCACGGCGGCATCGCCGCATACGTCGAGCACGACATCAGGACCATGATGCCGATCAACCTGCGCATGAAGCAGATCATCGAAAAGACCGGCAACCGGGAGATCGCGCTGATCGGCCTGTTCGATCGCACCGCCTGCCACTACGCCCTGGCGCTGACCTCCACCGGCGACGGGCACCAGCGCAGCTGGCAGGAACCGTTCGGTCACGTCCTGAAAGAGTGCCGCAGGCTCGGTCAGTTCGACCTGACCGAGCAGGAGATCCACGAACAGTGGACCCGGCCGCGGCTGCTCGGTTATGCGCGCTGCATGGGAGTCGGGATCACCGTCTCCGACATCGGCCCGGACGGCATCATTACGGTCGAACTGACCGACTGAGGGCCTGCGATCCCGCGGCCGCCGGACGACCACGCCTGTCCGCAGGCAGGTCAGCCCGCGCCCGCACCCGCGGAGGCTGCGGGTAAAACTTGTTACCATCGCGCCGCAGCAAGTCTTACGTTGGCGGCAGGTCGTTTGACAGGGGGTTGGCGATGAAGAGTGTGGGCAAAGCGGTGTTGCTTGGGGTTGCGGCCGTGGTGGGCGCCGGTCCGGCGCTCGCGGTGGACGAAATCATCGTGACTGCGCAGCGACGCGAGGAACGGCTGCAGGATGTGCCGCTCGCGGTGAGCGCGTTCGACGCCGCCGCCATCACGACCCGGCAGATCGATGTCGTGAAGAACATCGGCCAGAACGTGCCGAACCTCCAGACCTACACGGTGACCGCCGGCAACCAGGCCATGCAGGTGCACAGCCGCGGCGCGAGCGTGCAGAACCCGGGATTCAATGCGTCGGAGTCCCCGGTCGGCATCTACCAGGACGACGTCTACTTCGGGCGACTCGCCAGCGCCAACCTCGACCTCGCGGATATCGAACGCATCGAAGTCCTGCGCGGCCCGCAGGGCACGCTCTACGGGCGCAACACCATCGCGGGCGCGATCAAGGTCATCAGCCGCACGCCCGGCAACGATTCCTGGCTGAACGCCTCGGCCGGCTATGGCAACTACGACACCTGGCAACTGGCCGGATCGGCCGGCGGCCCGATCGAGCCCGATGCGCTGGCCGGATCCCTGGCGCTGGTCTACAACAAGCGCGACCGCGGCTGGCAGGAGAACTCCTACACCGGTGACCGCCCCGGCGAACACGAGAACCTCGTCGTGCGCAGCAAGCTGCACTGGTACGGCAGCGAGAATTTCGACGGAGTGCTGTCCGTCTGGGCTGCCGATCTCGAGAACGATGGCTGGAACGGCGTGCCCTACGCCTCGTCACCCGATGCGAACGGCCGGGAAACCGGCGGCCCGCTGGGAATCAGCTTCTACGACAGCCCGTCCGCTGCGGGCGTGAATTACGGCGACTCGAACCAGGCCGGCGCCTCGCTCAAGCTCGAGTTCGATCTCGGCGGCGCGACGCTGCGGTCGATCTCCGCCTTCAACAGCATCGACGACAAGTTCGGCTTCGATCTGTCCGGCGGCGGCGGCATCGGTGTCGAAAAGGGAAATAACGGCCTGCTGACGGCGTCAGATTCGACGATGGACACCATCAGCCAGGAACTGCAACTGCTGGGAACGGCCTTCGGTGGCCGCCTCGACTGGCTGGCCGGCCTTTATTACCAGAACGAGGACGGCGAGCAGACTTACTCCGGCAACCTGACCATACCGAACTTCGGGCCCCCTCCGCCGGCGACCATCACGCTCTTCGATTTCACCGAGAACATCGATACGGACACCGACAGCTACGCCGCCTTCGCCGAGGGCACCTGGCACTTCAACGACCGGCTCTCGGTGGTGGCCGGCGGGCGCTGGACCGAGGACAAGAAAGACTATGACAATGCGTGCACCGGGCCGACCTGCCTCGGCGGGCCCGTGACGCTCGACGAGTCCTTCGACGAGTTCACCGGCAAGCTGGGCGTGAACTACAAGCTGAGCGATGCCGCACTGATCTACCTGACCTATGCCCAGGGCTTCCAGGCCGGCGGCTTCCAGACGCTGTGCTTCGGCGACCTGACCACGGACTGCGCCGGTACGTTCTACGACCCTCAGACCGTGGACTCGGTCGAGTTCGGGCTGAAAAGCGCCTGGCTGGACCGGACCGTGCAGCTGAACCTGGCCGGCTTCTACGCGATGTACGACGACATCCAGCAGACCGGGCTGGTGGGCGGCAAGTTTCCGATCGTCAACGTCGGCGAGGTCGACGTGTATGGCGCGGAGGCCGAGCTGAACTGGACGCCCATCGAGAGCATCAACGTCTACGGCTTCGTCGGCTGGCAGGAGAGCGACTACGGCACGCTCAATCCCGGCGCCACGGCGACCCTGACGGGTGCCGACGAACTGCCCTCGAATCCGCAGTACAACGGCAAACTCGGTTTCAACTACACGCTGGACGTCTCGGAAATGGTCGAGACGTTCTACGGCCTGGAGCTGTTTTTCACCGACGAGTACTACTCGACCGTGGACAACTCCCTGCTGATCGGCAGCTATAGCCGGGTGAACGGCTTCATCGGCATCGGCGATCCCGACAAGAGCTGGCAACTCGTGCTGACGGGCCGCAACATCACGGACCAGGAAGACAACGTCTCGGGCATCTACTACGCGAACGTCACCAACGTGCGCACCGTGCAGCCCCCCGCGGAGTTCATGCTGACCTTCAAGGTCAATTACTGAGCGAGCGAACACGCTTTTCTGGTTCATCGCCCCTCGGCGGGGACGGCCACCCGGTCGCCGGGCCGATCCCGCTCGAGGGCGACTGGCGGAGCGACCCGTACCGTCGTCCGATATTCGCGAGTGATGTCGCGACGGGCGTGTTGGAGGAAGGTCATTGGCGTGTGGTGTTTGCTGACGGCTGTGCCGTGTGCCCAGGCGCAGCGTCCCCGCCAGCAGACTCCAACGCGCCCTCGCCGACCGGCAAAGCGCGTCAGCTATGGCCCACGGCCACGTCCGCCGATACCATAGCGGCCCGGACTGAATCGCATCGAAGCGTAACGGACGAAGTTCTGGCGGCGGCCTGCTACGGGCGGGCGGCTGACGACGCGAACCGGGCCGCCAGCCGCGCCGGCGCATGCCCGGCGGGCGCACGAGACATATACTACGCACCCGACAGCCAGGCCCGGCACGGTAACCGCTGCCCGGCCGGGCCCGCATCGCACTCGGTCACCTGAAGAAAACTGGGAGTTCTCCATGGATCGGTCACGGACGTACAACGACGTCGTGGTCAGGCAGTTCACCATCGCGACGGTCGTGTGGGCGGTCGTCGGCATGATCGTGGGAGTCCTGATCGCCGCACAACTGATGTGGCCGGAACTGAATTTCGACATCCCCTGGCTGACCTACAGCCGCCTGCGCCCGCTGCACACCAACGCGGTCATCTTCGCCTTCGGCGGCTGCGCGCTGTTCGCGTCTTCCTACTACGTGGTGCAGCGAACCTCGCACGTGCGGCTGTTCAGCGACGGGCTGGCGGCGTTCACGTTCTGGGGCTGGCAGGCCGTCATCGTGCTCGCCATCGCGACCCTGCCGCTCGGCCTCACCCAGAGCAAGGAGTACGCGGAACTCATCTGGCCGATCGACGTGCTCATTGCCGTCGTGTGGATCTCCTACGGGGTCGTGTTCTTCGGCACGATCGCCAAACGGCGGGTCAACCACATCTACGTGGCGAACTGGTTCTTCGCCGCCTACATCATCACCATCGCCGTCCTGCACATCGTCAACTCGCTCGCCATTCCCGTCAGCCTCACCGTCTCCTATCCCGTCTACGCCGGCATCGTGGATGCAATGGTGCAATGGTGGTACGGCCACAACGCCGTGGGCTTCTTCCTGACCGCCGGCTTCCTGGGGATGATGTATTACTTCATTCCGAAACGCGCGCAGCGGCCCGTGTACTCGTACCGGCTCTCGGTGGTGCATTTCTGGGCGCTCATCGCCACCTACATGTGGGCGGGCCCCCATCACCTGCACTACTCCTCGGTGCCGGACTGGGCGCAGTCGCTCGGCATGGTGTTTTCGCTGATCCTGTTCGCGCCGTCATGGGGCGGCATGATCAACGGCATCATGACGCTGTCGGGTGCGTGGGACAAACTGCGGACCGACCCGGTGCTCAAGTTCATGATCGTGGCACTCTCCTTCTACGGCATGTCCACCTTCGAAGGCCCGATGATGTCCATCAAGACCGTCAATGCCCTGTCGCACTACACGGACTGGACCATCGGCCACGTGCACTCCGGGGCGCTCGGCTGGGTGGCGCTGATCTCGTTCGGCTGCGTCTACGCGCTGCTGCCGCGCGTGTGCGGCCGCGAGGAGATGTACAGCCTGCGCGCGGTGGAGCTGCATTTCTGGGTCTCCACGATCGGCATCGTGCTGTACGTCACTTCGATGTGGATCGGCGGCGTCATGCAGGGGCTGATGTGGCGCGCCACCAACGATGACGGCACGCTCACCTACAGCTTCGTCGAGAGCCTGAAGGCCACCTACCCGTATTACGCCGTGCGGCTCGTCGGGGGCATCCTGTTCCTCGCCGGCGCCGTGATCATGGCCTGGAACACGTGGATGACGGTCGCCACCGGCGACCGCCGTGCCCTGCGGCCAGTCCTCGAGCCGGCCTGAGGAATCAGCCCATGCGTCACGAGCAGATCGAAAAATCCATCGGCCTGATGGGCGTGCTCACGGCGATCGCGATCAGCATCGGCGGCATCGCCGAGATCGTGCCGCTGATGATGTCCACCGAGGCGGTCGAGCCCGCGCCCGGCGTCATGCCCTACACCGCCCTGCAACTGGAGGGGCGCGACGTGTACATCCGCGAGGGCTGCCACGTGTGCCATTCGCAGATGATCCGCCCGTTCCGGGCGGAGACCGAACGCTATGGCCACTTCTCGCTCGCCGGCGAGAGCGTCTACGACCGCCCGTTCCTGTTCGGCTCGAAGCGCACCGGCCCGGACCTGGCCCGCGTGGGCGGACGCTACTCCGACGAGTGGCAACGACTGCACCTGATCAACCCGCGCGACCTCGTGCCCGAATCGAACATGCCCGGTTTCCCCTGGCTCACCGACCACGAAGTCGACAGCGCGCTGACGCCCGTGAAGCTGCAGCGGCTGCGTGCGCTTGGCGTTCCTTACACCGATGCGGACATCGCCGGTGCGTCCGAAGCGGTCGCGGGCAGCTCCGAGATGGACGCATTGATCGCCTACCTGCAAAACCTCGGCACGACGGTCAAGGGTCGTTGACGATGGACGCAGGCACCTGGCGCGGCATATTCACCGTCGTGATGCTGCTGCTGTTCGTCGGCATCTGGGCCTGGGCCTGGAGCGGCCGGCGCCGCAAGACCTTCGATGCGGCGGCCCGGCTGCCGCTCGAAGCGGACGACGCAATGGCCGGCGGCAACCGCGACAAGCTGGAGTAACGGCAAATATGAGCGCCTTCTGGAGCTGGTTCGTCATCGTCCTCACGGTCGGGACCATCATCGGTTGCGTGTGGCTGCTGCAGACCCAGAGCCGGCGGCCGGCGGGCAGCTCGCCGGAGGACACCACGGGGCATGTCTGGGACGGGGACCTGACCGAATACAACAAGCCAATGCCGCGCTGGTGGCTGATCCTCTTCTGGGGAACGGCGGTGTTCGGCGCCATCTACCTGGCCCTGTTTCCCGGCCTCGGAACGTTTCCCGGCCTGCGCGGCTGGACGCAGACCGGCCAGTACGACCACGAGCGCGCCGCCGCCGAGGCGCGCTTTGGCGACGTCTTTCGCGCCTTCGCCGATGTGCCGATGACCGAGCTGATGCACAATGCCGACGCGCTGCGACTCGGCCGCAACCTGTTCCTCAACAATTGCGCGACCTGCCACGGCTCGGATGCGCGCGGCGCGCGGGGCTTTCCCAACCTGACGGACGGTGCCTGGCTCTACGGCGGCACGCCGGAGGCCATCGAGACGACCATCTCCCACGGGCGCACCGGCGTGATGCCCGCGCTCGGCGCGGCAGTCGGCGAGCAGGGCGTGGGCGAACTCGCCGCCTACGTGCTCAGCCTGTCGCACCCGGGCGAAGGCGATGCCGGGGCCGTCGCCGCGGGCGCCCAGAAGTTCCAGATCTTCTGCAGCGCCTGCCATGGCACCAATGCCCGCGGCAACCCGGCCGTGGGCGCACCGAATCTCGCCGACGACGACTGGCTGCACGGATCGACCGCAGCCACCATCAGCGACGTCATCACCAAAGGCCGGACGAACCAGATGCCGGCCCAGATCGATCTGCTCGGCCCCGACCGGATCCGTGTGCTGGTCGCCTACGTGATGAGTCTCGGTAGCGCATCGCGCGGCCCGGAGAGCGCGCAGCGGTGAACGGCGAACCCCCAGAGGATCTTGGCGAGCCCGAACTCGGGGGCGCGCGGCCGCCACCGCCGCAACCCTGGAGCGATACGGCGCAGACCGCAGCCGCCGTGCTCTGGCCCTCGTTCCTCGCAGCCGCGATGGCCACCATGCTCTTCTTCGCGTTCGTGGACCCCGAACTCGTTTACGAGGCCACCTCTCCTCCGCTGGAAGTCAGCCGCATGACCGGCTACGCGATCGGATTTTTCTTCTTCTGGTTCATGACCGCCATCTCGAGCGCGGTGTCCATCTACCTGCTGCGAACCAGTCATCCGTCGCGGAGCGGCTGACGCCGGGCGTAACCCGCAAGCACCATGAACGACAGCGCCAGCGCATCCGAATCGCTCTACGCGAAGCGGGTGAAAATCCACGCCCGCGAGGTCAAGGGCACTTTCCAGCGCCTGCGCCATGCGGCCATGTTCGTGCTGCTCGGCCTGTACTACGTCGGCCCGTGGCTGCGCTGGAACGAACGTCAGGCGGTGCTCTTCGATCTGCCCGCGCGCAAGTTCTACATTTTCGGCCTCACGCTCTGGCCGCACGATTTCATCTACCTCGCCTGGCTGCTGGTCATGGCGGCGCTGCTGCTGTTCTTCGCCACCGCCATCGCGGGGCGCGTCTGGTGCGGCTACGCGTGTCCGCAGACGGTGTGGACCGAGGCCTTCGTCTGGATGGAACGACTCGCCGAGGGCGGCTTCACGCGGCGGCTGAAGCTCGACAAGGCGCCATGGACGCCGGAGAAAGTCCTGCGACGCGGCGCCAAGCAGGCGATGTGGCTCTCGTTCGCCGCCTGGACGGGGTTCACCTTCGTCGGTTACTTCACGCCGATCACCGACCTGGGGGCACGACTGGTCAGCCTCTCGCTGGGGCCGTGGGAGACATTCTGGATTGCCTTCTACAGCCTCGCGACCTACGGCAACGCGGGTCGGCTGCGCGAGCAGGTGTGCCTGTACATGTGCCCCTACGCGCGCTTCCAGAGCGCGATGTTCGACAACAACACGCTCATCGTGTCCTACGACCCGGCACGCGGCGAGCCGCGTGGCAGCCGCCAGCGCGGGCTCGCGCCGACGTCGCTCGGGCTCGGCGACTGCGTGGACTGCAACATGTGCGTACAGGCCTGCCCGACCGGAATCGACATCCGCGACGGCCTGCAATACGAGGGCATCACCTGCGCCGCCTGCATCGATGCCTGCAAACCCGTGATGGCGCGCATGGGCTATCCGTCCGGGCTCATTCGTTACACGACGCAGAATGCGCTGGAAGGCAAGCCGACCCACATCAATCGCCCGCGCACGCGCATCTACGGGTTGCTGCTGGTGGTGATGTTCGGTGGTTTCGTCTACGCCCTGATCAACCGCTCGCCGCTGCAGATGGACGTCATCCGCGACCGCAATCAGTTGTTCCGGGAAACGCCCGCCGGCGACATCGAGAACGTCTACGAGGTCAAGCTGCTGAACAAATCCGATCAGGCGCGCCAGCTCGTTGTGCGTGTCGACGGCTTGCCTGGGGTCCGTATCACCACCATGCCGGCGATCGCCGGGCTCAGCGCCGGCGAACAGGCCACGATCGTTGCCCGGGTGAGCGTCAACGCCGACGAGGCGCCGCCCGGCGGCCACGACATCGTGCTCAGCGCGGTGGCGACCGACGACGGCATGTTCCGGGCCGAACGCAAGACGCGCTTCATGGCGCCCGTGCCACGACGCTGAGGGTACGCAGTGAACAGCAACGCCAAGCCCTGGTACCGCGAGTTCTGGCTGTGGTTCGTGCTCACGCCGCCGATTGCCACCGTGATCGGCGCTTTCGCCACGCTCATCATTGCCGGTGCGCCACCGGCGATGGTCGTCGATGACTACAGCCAGATCGCCCTTGCCGTCGAGCGCGATCGCGCGCGCGACGAGCGGGCACGGAACCTCGGTCTGGTGGCGGACCTGGCCATCGATGAGGCAACGGGTTCGGTGTCGGTCCAACTCACGGGCGCTGCGCCGGAGCGGCTGCGACTCGACCTGGTGCACCCAACGCTCGCCGAACGCGATGTCCGGGCGTGGCTCGAGCACGCCGGTAACTCGTATCGTGGTGCCATCCAGCGGAGCACCGGCCGGTTGTACCTGCAACTCGCCGACGAATCAGGATCCTGGCGCCTGACCGGTGAACTCGGCGCCGGGCGCAACACCGTGCGCCTCCAGCCCCGCGCGGCGCCCTGAGCGACAGAGCAATGGCCGCCAGCTGCTTTCATTGCGGCGCGACACTGCCGGGCGCATCACCCCACGCGCTGGAGATCGACGGCGAACGCCGGCAGTTCTGCAGCACTGCCTGCCAGGAAGTCGCCACCCGCATTCGCGACGGCAAGCTGACGCAGTTCTACCGCTTCCGGGCGGGCCCGGCCGCACCCGAGTCCGGCGCCGTTCCTGCCCTGGAGCGCTGGCTCGGCTATGACCGGCCGGCGCTGCAGGAGGAACTGGTGCTTACGCAGGCCGACGGCAGTCATGAAGCGCTGCTGCTGGTGCAGGGCGTGCGCTGCGCCGCCTGTTCCTGGCTGATCGAGCGCGCCATGGCCGCGGTACCCGGAGTGCGCGCAATCCAGGTCGATCCGCTCACGACGCGCATGCGGCTCGCCTGGGACCCCGCGACCGTCCGCCTGAGCGAACTGCTGGCGCGCATCGCCGCGCTCGGTTACGAGCCGCAGCCCTGCGGTGAGGATGCCGGCGAGCGCGCGGCGCTCGTCGAGCGGCGCACCGCGCTGCGCCGCCTGATCGTGGCCGGCCTCGGCATGTCCGCGACGATGAGCTATGCCGTGGCCCTGTACGCGGGCGCATTCAGCCATGCGGAGCCCGCATTCGGGCAGTTCCTCCGTCTCGTCAGCATGCTGGTCGCAACACCGGTCGTGTTCTACTCCGGTGTGCCGTTCTTCCAGGGTGCCTGGCGCGGGCTGCGGGGCGGCCGGCCGGGCATGGACCTGCCGGTGGCACTCGCCATCGCGGCGGCCTACGCTGCCAGCGTGTGGAACGGGCTGCGCGGCACGGGCGCGGTCTATTTCGACTCGGCGGTGATGTTCGTCTTCTTCCTCTCCAGTGCGCGTTTCCTCGAAATGGCGGGACGCCATCGCGCCCTCGGTCTCACCAACGCACTGGCCCGTCACCTGCCGCGGATTGCCACCCGCCTCACGGAGGGGCGGATGGAGACCGTCGGCGTGACGGAACTGCGGGCCGGCGACCTCGTGCTGGTTCAGCCCGGGCAGTCGATGCCGGTGGACGGATCGCTCGCCAGCGATGCGGCGCGGGTCGATGAATCGCTGCTCACCGGTGAGTCACGGCCGGTGCACAAGCGCTGCGGCGATGCGGTGATCGCCGGCAGCGTCAACCTGCTCGGCGCCGTGACGCTGCGGGTCGAGCGCGCGGGCGCCGGCACCCTGCTGGCGCAGATCAGCCGCCTGGTCGGCGTGGCGCGCGCCGAACGGCCGCCCTTCGTGGATCTCACCGAGCGCGTGGCGCGCTGGTTCGTCGTCGGCGTCCTGGTGCTCGCCGCGGCAGTCGGCGCGGCATGGCTGGCGATCGACCCGTCACGCGCGTTCGAGGTGGTGCTGGCGCTGCTGGTGGTGACCTGTCCCTGCGCCCTGGCACTGGCGACACCGGCAGCCTTCACGGTCGCCATGAGCGCGCTGGCCCGCCGCGGCGTGTTGCTGCGCGATGCGGGCGCTCTCGAAACGCTGAACCGCGTGACCGATCTCGTGTTCGACAAAACGGGCACCCTGACCGAACACACCACCGGCATTGCCCGTGTCGCGCCACTGGGGCGGATCAGCGCAGATGAGGCGTTGGCGCTCGCCGCTGCGCTCGAGTCGCGCTCGGAGCACCCGCTGGCGCGGGCCTTCCCGGTGCCGCGGGGAGCGCCCGTGGTGGACGAGGTGCTGGCGGCGCCCGGCCAGGGCCTGACCGGGCGCGTGAACGGCAGGACCTTGCGGATCGGCACCCGGGCGTACGCCCTCGAACTCGCGGGCGCGGCAGGGCCTGCGGTAACGCCCGACGACTCCGATGACGCGGGTCCGGCCGCGTGGCAACGCGTGTACCTCGGCGGGAGCGAGGGACTCCTCGCCCGTTTCGACATCGCCGAGCGTGTGCGCCCCGACGCTGCCGGAGCGCTGGCCGGGCTGCGGGCTGCGGGCCTGCGTGTCGCCATCGCGAGCGGCGACCAGCCGGAGCCGGTGAAAGCCGTCGCCGATCAGCTCGGCATTGCCGAGTGGCACGCCCCGCTTCAGCCGGCTGCCAAGTTGTCGCTCATCCGCGCGATGCAGTCACGCGGCGGCGTGATCGGCATGGTGGGCGACGGGATCAACGATTCGCCGGTGCTTGCCGGCGCCGACGTGTCGATCGCCGTGGGCAGCGGCACCGCACTCGCGCAGCACAGCGCCGACTGCGTACTGATCGGCAGCCGGCTCGATGTGCTGCCGGAAGCGGTCGCGCTCGCGCACCGCACCATGCACATCGTGCGGCAGAACCTCGGCTGGGCGATCGGCTACAACGCGCTGGCAGTGCCGCTCGCCGCCGCCGGAATGCTCCCGCCCTGGCTGGCTGCGCTCGGCATGTCGGCGAGTTCCCTGCTGGTGACCTTCAACGCCCTGCGGCTCGGCCGCTCCATGCGCCCGGACCAGGACGGCATCGCAACCGAACGCCTGGCGCCGGGGAAGGCAACGCCGTGAGCATTCTTTTTATTCTGATCCCGCTCGGCCTGGTGATGCTCATCGCCGCGGTACTGGCATTTTTCTGGGCTGCCCGCGGCGGGCAGTTCGACGACCTGGAGTCGCCGGCCTGGCGCATCCTCATGGACGACGATCAGAAGCCACCCCGGCAGGACGAAAACCGGCAATAGGCAGGCGCCGAACGCGCTGGCCGGTCGCGGCGAAAATCGCGTTGGCTAGCGCCGGCGCCACGGCGGGCAGCCCCGGCTCGCCCACCCCGCCGGGTCGCCCGCCCTGGGGCAACAGGTGGACTTCGATCGACGGCGTATCGCTGAGCCGCAGGAAGCGGCAGTCATCGAAGTTGCCCTGCTCCACCGCGCCGCCACGGATGGTGATCCCGCCGTACAGCGCCGCCGCCAATCCGTCGACGATGGCGCCCTGCATCTGCGCGATGACCGTGTCAGGGGGAATCACCGTACGCGGGTCGATCACGCAGGTGACACGCTCCACCCTGATCCCGCCGCGATCCTGCGCGACGACCTCCACCACCTGGGCGACGATGCTGTCATGGCTTTCGATCAAGGCCACGCCACGACCGCGGCCGGCAGCGGGCTGCCCGCCCCAGCCGGCGCGCCGCGCAACCTCGCGCAGCACTGCCTGGTGCGCGGGCCGTCCTTCGAGGTGCGCCAGGCGAAACGCGACCGGATCCTGGCCGGCCAGCGCCGCGAGCTCGTCCATGAACGACTCCACGGCAAAGCAATTGTGCGAACTGCCGACGCTGCGCCAGTACCCGACCGGGACACCCGGCTCGCGCGGCAGGAAGGCAATACGCAGGTTCCCGACGCCGCCGTAGACGAAGCCAAGGGCACCGGCAAGCGCCCCGGCGTCCTTGCGCGGGTCTCCGCCGCGCGGCGTCGGCGTACGCCCGAAGAAGCTCGCCATTACGGACTGCGACACCAGCTGGTAGTCGAGCGTGTGGATGCGCCCGCGCTCATCGAGCCCGCCGCGCACGCGCGCGAAAGCGGCCGGCCGGTACATGTCGGCACGCACGTCTTCCTCGCGCGAAAAGACCAGCTTGACGGGGCGCCCCGGGAAGGCCATCGCCGCCCCGACCGCGTGGGCGACGAAATCCACCTCGACGCGCCGGCCAAAGCCACCGCCGAGGAACGTGCGATGCACGGTCACGCGGTCGGCTGCGACGCCCGCCACCTCCGCGGCGACATCGCGCGCGAGGCCGAGCGCCTGCGTCGGCGCCCACACCGTCACCTCGTCGCGCCCGACACGCGCGGCGCAACTCATCGGCTCCATGCAGAGATGCGCGAGGTATGGCAGTTCGTAGGCAGCCTCCGCATGAAGCCCGGTCGTTGCGAGCCCTGCGGCCGCATCGCCCTCGTCGCGAAACACCACCGGATCGTCCTGCGCCTCGCGCCACTCCGCCATGATCGTTTCGCTGTCCGGCACCCGCCGATCGGAGGGCTCGCTCCTGAGGGACAGGCGCACGGCTCCGCGCAGCGCCGACCAGGTGTCGCGCGCCACCACCGCGACCGCCCGGTCGCCAAGGCGCACGACGCCCTCGACGCCGCGCATGCCGGATACTTCTGCCAGGTTGTCGATGCCCGCGACGCGGGTGTTGAGCAGCGGGCTGTGTCGTACGGTGGCGAAGAGCTGATCGGGCAGCACAGCGTCGACTCCGAAACCGGCGGTGCCGGTCACCTTCGCCGGCAGATCCAGCCGCGGTGGCGAGCGGCCGAGCAGCCGGAAACCGGCCGGATCCTTCGGCCTGACTTCGGCGGGCGGACTCGCGGTGGCGGCCGCCGCCACGAGCTCGCCATAACCGGCGCTGCGGCTACCTGCCCGGTCCACCACCCGGCCGTGCAGCGTTTCGAGCCGCTCCGCCGGCACGCCCCAGCGACGGGCAGCCGCGGCGAGGAGCAGTGCGCGCGCCTGCGCCGCCGCAAGGCGCACGGTGTCCCAGGCATCCACCACGCTCGCGCTGCTGATCGTGACCGACATCCCGATGGCGTGCAGTGCCGCGCGCGCGGCCCGCTCGCCGAGTTCTGCCAGCGGCCGTCCCCCGGTGTCGCCGAAGGGTTGCCCGCGCATCAGGACCCCGAAATTGAAGTAGTCCCGATCGACCGGAGTGAACTCGAAGCGCACCTGCTCCCAGTCCACGTCGAGCTCCTCCGCGATCAGCATCGGCACGGCGGTGCTGATGCCCTGGCCCATCTCGGCGCGATGCACGCCGCAGATCACCACGCCGTTCGGCTCGATCTTCACCCAGCCGTTCAGTGCGACGGCGTCCGGCGTGCTGCGCGCGAACTTCCGGGCCGCCTGGCCGTCATCGAGCCCGCGCCAGAATGCCCAGACGACGAGGCCGCCACCGGTCGCAAGACCGCTGACGAGGATTGCTCTGCGGGAAATCGCCATGTTGCGGCCGCTAGTATACTGGCCACCGGTCAGCGCACCGGTGCAGGCAACCGCCATTGTCACGCTCACGCCAATGTCGTCACTTCAACCATGTCGCGCGCGGCGCACTGGCGCTGCTTGCACTCGCTCTCACCGCCTGCGAACCACCGCCGCTGTCCGGTAACGACGCCGATGTGATCGTCATCGGTGCCGGCATTGCCGGCCTCGCGGCCGCACTGGAAGCGGAGAGCCACGGCGCGCGCGTCCTGCTGATCGACGGCAACTCGGTCGCCGGTGGCCACGCCGTGATGGCTGAAGGCTTTGCACTGGTAGACACGCCGCTGCAACGACTGAAGGGGTTCCGCGACGCACCCGAGATCGCTTTTCGCGATTTCATGGCCCGGGGGGAAGACGCGGATGAATGGTGGGTGCGGGCCTATGCGGAGAACTCACGCGAACAGGGCTACGACTGGCTCACCAGCCTCGGCGTGAAGTTCACGGCGCTGCGCGATGCCCCGGAGGACACCGTGCCGCGCCTCCACTTCACGCGGGCCGGCGCATCCCATGCGGTGATACCGATGATCCGCGCCGTCCTGCAACGCGAGCGCATCGAACTCCTGCCGAACACCGAAGTCACCGGCATCCTGCGCCGGGACGGGCAGATCGCCGGCGTGCGCACCGTGCGCACGCGCAGCCGCGGCGAGCGGCTCTACCGCGCGCCCGCGGTCATCATCGCTACCGGCGGTTACCAGGGAAGCCTCGCGATGGTGCGCAGCGCCTGGGACGAGGCCTTGCCCTTGCCGACGCGCATCCTGATCGGCGCCGGTGCCTTCGCGACCGGAGGCGGCCTGAAGCTCGCCGAGCCCTTCGGTGCCGCTCTCGGACGCCTCGATCACCAGGTGACTGTCGTGAACGGGCTGCCCGATCCGCGCCAGCAGACCGCGGACCGTGGTCTGTTGCTCGACAACCCCGCCGCCATCTGGGTCGATTCGACGGGCCGGCGCTTCACCAACGAGTCCGCCCCGGGCAAGGTCACGACGCTCGCGGTACTGCGCGGCGCTCCGGGTGGCACGCACTGGCTCGTGTTCGACGCGCAGGGCGTGCAGCAACTGTCGATCCGCGGCGCCGCCTGGCTCACGCCGCAGACGATACGCAGCGAGATCCTCGACAACCCGGCACTCGTCAAGCGGAGCGACAGCATCGAGGCGCTGGCGGAGGCTGCGGGCCTGCCCCCCGACGCGCTCACGGAGACCGTGCGTCGCTTCAACCGCTTCGTCGAGCAGGGCATGGACACCGACTTCGGCCGCATGGGGCCCGGGACGGCCGGCCCGGGCCCGCCGCCGATCCGCCAGCCGCCGTTTTACGCGATCCAGCTCTTCCCGATGTCCGCCAGGAGCCTGGGCGGCCTCGTCGTGGACCACGAGGCGCGCGTGCTGGGTGGCGCCGGACAACTCATCCGCGGCCTGTTCGCCGCCGGTGAAGTCACGGGTGCAGCGGGCATCAACGGCCGCAACGACGGATCCGGCACCTTCCTCGGTCCGGCCGTCATGATGGGTCGCATTGCGGGACGCGGCGCTGCCACCCTGGCCCTCGGCGCCCCGCAACCCGGGGAACCACCGCTCGCCGCATCGGCCACGCCGATGATCCGGGCGACTGGCGAGGCAGCGGCCGCCATGCGTCGTGCGGCCGCCGGCCTGCCGGACCTGCTCCGGCGCAAGCGCGCCGGGTACTGGCATTTCGAGGTCTCGCACCAACTGGTGGTGGAGCGCGACTCAGCCTGCGAGAGCTGCCACACCGCATCCTGGCCGCCGGCGCCCACGACGAGCCGGGAGCAGCGGCTCGCACAACTCGAGAGCTGCACGCGCTGCCATTGAGCGGGGCAGGCGGGCGGCCCGCCACGCGGCCGCACCGGGGAGAACGCCAGCGATGAACGACACCGAATCGGCGCACCGCGCCGCGGAGAACCGTTACCCGCACCCGGCCTACGCCTGGTATGTCGTGGTCGTGCTGACCCTCGGCTACGTCGTATCTTTTCTCGATCGGCAGATCTTTGCGCTCCTGATCGAGCCGATCCGCGCCGATCTCGCCCTCAGCGACACGCAGGTCAGCCTCGTCGGCGGCCTTGCCTTTGCGCTGTTCTACACCGTGCTCGGGATTCCCATCGGTCGACTGGTCGACCGGCGCAGCCGCCGGGCGATCATCGCCTGGGGCGTGACGATCTGGTGCTTCATGACCGCCGCGTGCGGGCTTGCCCGCAACTACTGGCAGCTGTTCCTCGCCCGCGTTGGGGTCGGCGTCGCTGAGGCGACGCTCAATCCGAGTGCGCTGTCGCTCATCAGCGATTACTTCCCGCGGCGCAAGCGCGGGCGCGCAATCAGCTTCTACACCATGGGTGTGTCGCTCGGCGTCGGCATCGCCAACATCGTGGGCGCATGGGCGATCGCCTTCGCCACCGACGCTCCGGCACTGGTGCTGCCGGTGGTCGGCGAACTGCGTCCCTGGCAGATGGTGTTCCTGTTCGTCGGCCTGCCGGGACTGGTCGTCGCTGCGCTCATGGCAACGGTGCGCGAGCCTGCGCGCCGCGACCGCATCCGCATGGAAGCAGGCGACGGTACGATGAGCGAGGAGCTGCCGGTCGCCGCGACGCTGCACTTCCTCGGGCAACGCTGGAAGACCTACGCCACGCACTTCCTCGGCATGTCGGTGGTGACCGTGATCGGATACGCTTTTTTCTTCTGGATTCCGACCATGTTCGTGCGCTCCTGGGACTGGAGCATCCCGCAGGCGGGCTATGCCTACGGCCTCGTGACGCTGATCTTCGGCCCGATCGGCGTGAACCTCGGCGGCTGGGTCGCCGACTGGCTGTACGCGCGCGGCTACAAGGACGGCCTGATGCGCACCTGTCTGGCCACCGCAGTGGCCGTGTTCGTACCGGCCTCCATCCTCGCGCCGCTGATGCCGGGCCCCGTCCTGGCGCTTGCGCTGCTCATCCCCGCCACGCTGGGCGGTGCCATCATCACGGCGACCGGCTCGGCTGCGCTCATGATGATCACGCCGAACCAGATGCGCGGCCAGATCACCGCGATCTATTACTTCGTGATCAATGCGCTCGGCCTGACGCTCGGCCCCACGGCGGTCGCGCTCGTCACCGATTACGGCTTCGGCGATGCGGCTTCGTTGCGATACTCGATCGCGCTCGTCAGCGGCGCGGCAGGCGTGGCGGCCCTCGGCTTCCTCGGCGCCAACCTGTCTCTGTATCGGGCCGGCGTGATCGAGGCGGAGGACTGGAGCGGCGAAACCTCGGACCGCTAGCAGCGAGGCCGGCTGCGAGCCGGCCCGCTCCTACACCCCGAGCGTGCGAAAACGGCCGAGCAGCGCCACCTCGCGTGTTCGCGCCTCGCCCGCCGCCGCGGCCTTCACCGGGCCGAAGCCGCGTATCGTGTCGGGCAGCGAGGCAATCTCGACCGCGAGCGCATGATTGCCGGGCCGCAGCCCCGGGACGATTTCCTCCAGGAGCGACTCGTACCAGGCGATCAGCTCGCGCTCCAGGCGCCGGTCGGCGCTCCAGCGGAACGGGTCGAGCGCCGACCCACGCAGGAATCTCAACCGGGCCAGCAGGCCGAGGAGCGGCAGCACCCAGGCGCCGAACTCGCGCTTGCGGGGGCGACCCGACACCGGGTCGCGTCGCGCGAACAGCGGCGGCGCAAAATGAAAACGAAGGCGCGGGCGGCCCTGCATGCGGCCACGCAACTCGTCGAGGAACCCGCTCTGCGTGTACAGGCGTGCCACCTCGTACTCGTCCTTGTATGCGAGCACGCGAAAGTAATTGCGCGCCACCGCCTCGGCAAGCGGCAACGGCGCCTCGCCCACGATGCCGCGTTCCGCGCGCTCCACGAGTTGCACGAGGTTCTCGTAGCGATGCGCGTAGCCTTCGTCCTGGTAGGCCTGCAGATATCCGGCGCGCCGCGCCACTGTAGCTTTCAGGCTGGAGCGGCCCCGCACCGCCGGCGCGATGCCGGCCTGCATGGCGACGGCCGATGCATCGTGGGCCGCACACCGTCCCCAGCCGAAGGCTTCGCGGTTGCGCTCGACTGCCACGTCGTTCAGCGTGATGGCCGCGAGGATTGCGCGCTCGCTGACGGGCAGCAGGCTACGCTGCCAGGCGTAACCGAGCAGGAAACAATTGGCCGCGATGCTGTCGCCGAGCAGCGCCCGGGCGAGAGCCGAAGCCGGCACGAACCAGGCCTGGTCAGGGCGCACTGCGTCCTCGATCGCCTCGCGCATCGCGCAGTCCGGCAGCTCGAAGTCGCGCTCGCGGATGAATGTCGCCGGCATGTCGACGTCCGTGTTCACGACCGCGGCGCTGCGCGTCACCGAGAGCTTGCCGAGCGCCTCGGCGCCGGCACCGACCAGCAGGTCTGCGGCAATGAGCAGGTCCGCCTTGCCGGCAGGTATGCGCGGCGTGTGCAGGGACTCTTCCCCCGCTGCGATGCGCACGTAGCTCAGCACGGCGCCGAACTTCTGCGCGAGACCGGTCTGGTCGATGGTGGTGGCACAGCGGCCATCCATGTGCGCAGCCATACCGAGTACGGCGCTCATGGTGACTACGCCGGTGCCGCCGATACCGGCGATCACGATGCCGTAGGGGCCGGCGGGTTCCCGCAGCGTCGGCGCGGGCAGGTCGGCCACCGGGGCGGCGCCGAGGACGGAGCGCCGCAGCTGCGCCCCTCGCACCGTCACGAAGCTCGGACAGAAGCCCTCGATGCAGGAAAAATCCTGGTTGCAGCTGTCCTGGTCGATGGTTCGCTTGCGGCCGAACTCGGTCTCCAGCGGCACGACCGAGAGGCAGTTCGAAGCCCGGTTGCAGTCGCCGCAACCCTCGCACACCCACTCGTTGATGAACACCCGCGCCGGCGCCTCCGGCAGCCGCCCGCGCTTGCGCTGCCGGCGCTTCTCGGCCGCGCACATCTGGTCGTAGATCAGCACCGACACGCCGCGCGTCTCCCGCAACTCGCGTTGCAGGGCCTCCAGATCGCCACGCAGGTGGAAGCTCACGCCTCGCGGAAAGCCGGAGCGCTCGCTGCGTCTCAGCCGCCGGTCACTCACCACCGCGATCCGGTCCACGCCCTCGGCGCGCAACTGCTGCGCGGCATGCCTTGCAGTCAGCGCACCATCGAGTGGCTGGCCGCCGGTCATGGCGACCGCGTGGTTCAGGAGCAGCTTGTAGGTGATGTTGACGCCGGCCGCGATCGCGGCCCGGATCGCGAGCAGCCCGGAGTGAAAATAAGTCCCGTCGCCAAGATTCTGGAATACGTGGCCTGTCGCGGTGAACGGCGCCTGCCCGATCCAGGCTGCGCCCTCGCCCCCCATCTGGGTAAAGGTGGCAGTCGAACGGTCCATCCACAGCGCCATGTAGTGGCAGCCGATGCCGGCCAGCGCCCGGCTGCCTTCCGGCACCCGCGTCGATGTGTTGTGCGGGCAGCCGGAACAGAAACACGGCAAGCGCCGCAGGTCGCCGGCAATGAACACCGGCGGCGCCTCCGGCTGCGCGAGCGAGCCCAGGCGCTGCCCGACGAAGTCGTTGCCGGCGATGCGTTGCAACCGCGCGGCGATCACACGGGCAATATGCGCCGCGGTCAGCTCACCAGCGGCGGGCAGCAGCCAGTTGCCCTCCTCGTCGAACTTGCCCACCACCCGGGGGCGGACCTGCGGATCCCAGTTGTAGAGCTGAGCGCGGAGCTGGTTCTCGATGATCCCCCGCTTCTCCTCGACCACGAGCACCTCTTCGAGGCCACGCGCAAAGGCCCGCGCCCCCTTCTCCTCGAGCGGCCAGGGCATGCCCACCTTGTAGAGCCGCAGGCCGATATCGCCGGCCATGCCCGCGTCGATGCCGAGATCGGCGAGTGCCTGGCGCACGTCGAGATAGCTCTTGCCGGTGGTGATGATTCCGAAGCGCGGCCGCGGGCTGTCGAGGATGACGTGGTCGAGGCGGTTGGCGGCGGCAAACGCGAGTGCGGCGTAGACTTTGTGCCGCTGCAGTCGCAGTTCCTGCTCCAGCGGCCAGTCGGGCCATCGCACGCCGAGACCCCCTTCCGGCAGTTGCAGACCGGCGGGTTCGACGGTCACCACCCGTTGCGGATCGGCATCCACCGTCGCCGCCGAATCCAGCAGCTCGGCGGTGGCCTTGAGCGCGACCCAGCCCCCGCTGAAGCGCGACATCGCCCAGCCGATGACGCCAAAATCGAGCAACTCCTGCACGCCGGCCGGATGCAGCACGGGAATCATCGCGGCGATGAAGCTGTGCTCGCTCTGGTGCGGCAAGGTCGAGGAACGGGCCGCGTGATCGTCGCCTGCCACCACGAGCACGCCGCCGTGGCGCGACGTGCCCGAGGCATTGGCGTGACGGAACACGTCGCCGCTGCGGTCCACGCCCGGCCCCTTGCCATACCACAGCGCGAAGACTCCGTCGTAACGGGCCTCCGGGAAAAGATTGAGCTGCTGGCTGCCCCAGATCGCGGTCGCCGCCAGGTCCTCGTTGATGCCGGGCTGGAAGCGGACATGGTGCGCCTCCAGGTGTGCGCCGGCGCGCCACAGTTCCCGGTCGAGTCCGCCGAGCGGCGAACCGCGGTAACCGGACACAAAGCCCGCGGTGTTCAGTCCGGCCGCGACGTCGCGCCGGCGTTGCACGAGCAGCAGGCGCACCAGCGCCTGCAGGCCCGAGAGGTAAATGCGGCCCGCGGTACAGGTATACCGGTCCTCGAGTGATACCTCCCCCAGCGGCATTTCCGCACCCCGCGTTCCGGGAAGCCCGCTACCGGCTCGTGATCGACGCCCGCCTGCTAGGTTACCTCAGGCACAGGCGACCCGGCGCAGCACCCGCTCCAGCGCCGTGCGCTGCGCGAGCAGTGAGCGGGCCGCGTTGAGCTGGCTCCCGGCGCGAACCTGGTTGTGCTCGCTGCGGCTTGCGAACGCCTGCGGGTTCCAGCCGAAGTAACTCTCGTTCAGGGCATCCGCGCAGAAGCGCGCGGCGAGTTCCACGTAGATGGTCAGCGTGCCGCCGAGGATGTGCTCCCACTCCTCGGCGCTGACGAAGCCGCCGGCCCCTGATGCGTAGCCGCCGATCGCGGCCTCGAAGAGCTCCGGCGAAAAATGCGCCTGCGCGCTGTCTTCGCCGCCGGGATTGCACCAGGAGCGCAACGCATCGCCGAGTTCCAGCGGCAGCGCCATGCGCCCGAGGGTGTCGAGATCGATGAGGCAGATGGCGTGCGTGCCGTCCGGCGCGAACAGGATGTTGTTCAGCTTGGGATCGCCGTGCACGACTCTTGCCGGCAGCGCCGGCAGCGGCTCGAGGCCGTCGGCTGCCTCGAGCACCTGCCCGGCCAGCGCGGCGACGGTTGCAAAGCGCGGGTGATCGCGGTGCGTTTCCAGTGCGGCGCGCAGGTTCGCGAGGTGACGCGCGGTGTCGTGCACCCCGGGACGTACGCTGCGGAACTCGTGGCGCAGGCCGCTCACCGCCCGGTGAAAGACCGCCAGGATCCGGCCCGCCTCGCGGGCCTGTCCGCTGTCGCGCAGACGATCGAGACCGATGCCATCCACCCAGGTGAGCGCACGCCACACCGCGCCCTCGTGGGTGATCCACAGCGCGCCGGTACGGGTCGCAATCAGCCGCGGTGTGACCAGACCGGCAGCCTGCAGATGTCTCGTAACGGCGTCGATATCTTCGTTGACCTGCGGCGGGAATACCGGGTGCAGGCGCTGCAGCACGAAACGGCCATGAGGAGCGCCTTCCACCAGGTACGTCTGGTTGATCAGCCCGGCGCCGAGCGGACGCACTTCGACAGCAGCGGCGTCATAAGCGGCCAGCACGGGAGCGGGAACGCCGGTCATGAGCTGGTCTGCGGCATCGCCATATAGTAGCGGGGCGAAACTTCCTTGACACGGCGGGGGGCCGGCCGCGACACTATTTTCATGGAAAACAGCACCGAGTTCACCGGCATTCCCGGCCTGCTCTTCACCGACGCGGCTGCGAGCAAGGTCTCGCAGCTCATTCGCGAAGAAGGCAACCCGAACCTCAAGCTGCGCGTGTTCATCTCCGGCGGCGGCTGCTCGGGGTTCCAGTACGGCTTCACCTTCGACGAGCAGCTCGAAGACGGCGACACGCAGGTGGAGAACCGGGGCGTCACGCTGCTCGTGGATCCCATGAGCGTCCAGTACCTCGCCGGCGCGGAAATCGACTACAAGGAAGACCTCGAAGGCGCGCGCTTCGTCATCCGCAATCCGAACGCGGCGACGACCTGCGGCTGCGGTTCATCCTTCTCCGTCTGACGGCCCGCCCGTCGGGCCATCAGGCCCGGTGGTGACGACAATCCTCGCAATGCACGCATAGCTGGCCGAGCTCCGTGGCCGTGAGCGGCTCACGCATGAGGCGGCAGCGATAGCTGCCCGGGCCCACCGTGGCCAGGTGGCCACAACGCGTGCAGACCCCGGGAACGGCCCGTTCGCGATCCACCGCGAGCCGGCGCAGGATGCCGCGCAGGCTGGCGGCAGTGCGGTCCCGCTGGGCAGGGCTGAGCCCGGCCGCCGCGCGCACGACGGCCTCGAACGGATCGTCCTCGAGTATGCGTCGGGCCTTGGCGGTGAGATCCACCGTCGCGCTGCGCCCGTCGCGCTCCGAGCGGGTGCGGGTCAGGTAACCGCGCTGCACGAGGCTCTTCACCGTCTGCGACGCGGTGCCCCGGGTCGTGGAGTGGAACTCCGCAAACGCGGAAACCGTGCGCGAGAAACGGTTCGCCCGGCCGAAGAAACGCAACGCCATCCACTGCGCCGGCGTGAGGCTGTCTGCCGGGCTGTCGCCGTAGGCCGCCCTGCCGAGTTGCAGCGCAAGTTCCGCGACCGTCCGCTCGCTGCCGGGCTTCGTCCTGATCATGCGCGGATGGTATCGGAGGCCAAAATCGTTGACAATTTCGCCGGCCGTCCCCATATACCCCGATAGTTTGGTATCGAAACCAGGATTCCCGCCCATGTCGATCAGCCTGACCGAGAAAGCCGCCGCCCGGGTCCGCGATTATCTTGGCCGCAACCGCGACGCGGTTGGCCTGCGCCTTGGCGTGCGCAAGAGCGGCTGCTCGGGCCTTGCCTACACGGTGGATTTCGCCGATGCGATCGGCCCCGACGATGTCGTGGTCGAAGCACAGGGCATCCGGCTGATCGTCGCGGCCGACAGCCTGCCGATCTTCCAGGGCGCGCGGATAGATTTCGTCCGCGACGGGCTCAACGAAAAATTCGCCTTCGAAAACCCGAACGTGACGGGCCAGTGCGGCTGCGGCGGAAGCTTCAGCGTGCAGTAGTCGCGCCACCACCACCCGAGAGAGATGCAAGATGACGCTTGATACCCAGGTCCGGGAAATCATCGACGACGTGCTGCGCAACAACCGCGTCGTGCTGTTCATGAAGGGCAACCGGCAGCAGCCGCAATGCGGGTTCTCGGCCAAGACCGTTGCGGCGCTGGACATGCTGCTGCCGGACTACCTCGACATCAACGTGCTCGACCACCCCGAGATCCGCGACGGGATCAAGCTCTACGGCAACTGGCCGACCATTCCGCAGCTGTATGTCGCCGGCGAACTCGTCGGCGGCAGCGACATCGTGACGGAGATGTTCGCCACGGGCGAACTGGCCCAGGTGCTCGGTGTCGAGCGAGTGCAGGGCGGCGTGCCCGCGGTGGCGATCAGCGAGAACGCGCTCGCGCTCATGCGTGGGGCCGTCGAGCAGCGCGCGGACATGGCGATTCACCTGCGCATCGACGCCGGCTGGCAACACACGCTCACGCTCGCGCCTCCAACCGGGCAGGAAGTGCGGGTCGGCCTGCCTGGCATCGAACTGTACCTGGACGCCTGGAGCGCGGGCCGCGCCGATGGTCTGAAGATCGACGTGGAGGACACCCTGCAGGGGTCGCGTTTCCGCTTCGACAATCCCAACGCGCCGCCACCGGTGCAGGCCTTGAGCGCGATGGCTCTCAGGAATCGCCTGCAGGCCGGCGACCGCATCGAGCTGATCGACGTGCGTGGCCCGGACGAGCGCGCCATCGCGGTGATTGGCGGCGCCTGCGCCTGGGACGAAGAGACCGACCGGCGGATTGCAGCCCTGCCGAAGGACACCATGATCGTCTTCCACTGCCACCGGGGATCGCGCAGCCAGCACGCCGCCGAATACCTGCGGCGCAAGGGCTTTCGTAACGTGCACAACCTGACCGGCGGCATCGACGCCTGGTCGCTGGAAGTCGATTCGCAGGTACCGCGTTACTGAGCGACCCGCGGCGCGATCAGGGGCCGGGGTTGTCCTCGATGGAAAGCGCCTGCAACGGCAGCACCCCACCCAGGCTGTCGGCGATGACCAGCGTGTACAGGCCACCCCCGGTGAGCGTCAGCTCCCGCGTGTAGAGCACCTCGGGCACAGCTCCGGACACGGCGGTGTCGCGTCGGGCGAGTGCGAGCTGGTATCCGCCCGCGGCCAGTGACAGGTAATTGGTATCCCCGCCGATCTGGAAATTGACGAAGTCGGGGCTTTCGGCCGCGAGATCCGCTCCCGGAGCCGTGATGTACAGCTCGAGGCGATCGGTGGCCGGGTCACCTGCAATCGCAGCGTCTGCCGCGAGCGAGGCACTGACGACCCGTAGCTGCGCGGCCACGGCATTACGCCGTGTGCCTCCCAGGGTAAGCATTCCCTGCCCGGTTTGCGTGGCAGCCTCGTCCGTGATGCCCGTCAGCACGAGGCTCTCCGGTACTCCGGCGCGGAAGCTGCCGCCAAGCGTCTGAGCAGCCACCGCGTCAGCGCCGGTCTTCTGGATGTTCACGTTATAGCTGCCGGCCGCGATTGCCGCGAAACTGCCGATGGACGTGAACGACGTGGCGCAGAACTCGAGCACGGTCCCGCTCTCCGTCGTCCCCGGATCGCACTCCTGGCGGACGCCACCGGGCACCGAAGTCTGGTTGACGATGACATCCAGCCCGTAGGCAGCAGGTGCCGCGTTCACCACCCGCACCTGCGATCCGGTGTTCTTGTCGGGCACTGCGACCGAGGCCGTCCCGCTCATGACCACCAGCGAGAACGGGCTCGTACTGCCGGCAACCGCCGCATCCGGCACCAGCGCGAGCAACAGAGAACTCTCCAGGTTCAGGAAGATCGGCCCGGAGTCATACAGCACCGTCGTGGGGTCGTTGACTGCGGTCAGGGCCACCCGGGCGCCACCGCCGCTCATCTCGACCTGCTCCGTCGCCGCCTTGTAACCGAGCGCCGGCGCCACCGGGGCCACCGCGCTCAGCACCGTGTCGAGCGCCGTGATATAGACGTCCACTGCGGGACCGCCGACCGCGGCGTGCACGACCTGCACCCGGGCCTTGCCAAATGGCACGCCCCGCGTGCGGTTGCGCACCTCGATGACTTCCTCGCTGCCGGCAGCAGCCACGCCCGCCACGATGAGCGTCAACTCGTCGTTCACCGCGAGGGAGAGGGTCTGGTCGAAGATGGTGTCGGTGGTCGCGGCACTGAAGGCCGGCAATACCTCCTCGATCCGCACCCGGCGGTCGCCGGCAGAGCTGGTGACGAACGCCGAGCCACCGGAGAATTCGACGCCGGCGAGCCTGAGCTCCTCGTCGATCAGCAGATTCATGCGCGGGCCATCCGCGACCGCATGCAGCATGCGCACGGCGCCATTGCTCGGGTCAGAACCGCTGACGCAGGCGGCAGCGAACACGGACCACGCCACGAGCATGGCGGCACGCCACGGCATCGCACGCCACCCCGCCAGCCAGCGAACCTGCACTGCAATGCTCATTTCGTCAGACCCCGGATCAGCAGGTTCGGCAGGCGCGCTTCGTCCCAGTCGGGATGTTCGCTGCCGGTGCGTACCACCACCAGTTCCTTCGAGGGCACGATCCACACTCTCTGCAACTGCGCTCCGTCGAGGAAGAACGTGGGCGCGGCGAACGGCTCCGACTGGTGACGGCCGGAAACGAAGGTCGCCTGTTCCTGCTGCTGATTCGTTTCGTGAAGATTGCCAAGCCATACCATCATCCCGTAACTCGAGTTGGCGCCGGACGGCGTGATCATCTGCTCGACCCAACCGGCCGGAATCACCCGCTCACCATTCCACAGGCCGCCGGTGCGCAACGCCTCACCGACCCGCGCCCAGTCCTGGATCACGCTCCACATGCAGCAATCCGTGTGCGCGGTGCCGCCCGGGTGGTCCACGAAGAGCTGGGCGTCACGCGCCCCGATGGGTCGCCAGAGTTTCCCGGAGAGGTAGTCGCCGAAGCGGCGGCCCGTTGCGCGCTCGATGATGATGCCGAGGATCTGCGCCGGCGGGTTGATGTCCGCGAACGTCACCCCCGGCGGGCCGCTCACCCTGACAGCCAGGTTCGGCCCTACGATGTCTGTGCCCATGATCCGCTGCATGCGTTGCGACCAGGGCGAGAAGTCATCGCTCTCCTGCAGGCCGCTGGTCATGCCGAGGAGGTCGCGGATGGTGATCCCGCGGTGCTGCTCATCGTCCCACTCGGGCAGGAAGTGATACGCGGGCTGGTCCACCGACAGGATGCGCCCGTCGGCAATGGCATGCCCGACGAGGATGGCCGTCAGTGTCTTCGTGAACGCATGGGCCGAAAAAAGACTCTCCGGCTTCCTGGTATTCCAGTACTGCTCGAACGCCAGCTCGCCGCGATACATCACCAGCAGCGAATCGCTGTTATAGAAGCGCGCATACGCAGCCGCCTGCTCCAGCGCCTGCGGGCTGAATGCTGCGGCGGCGGTCCGCGACACCGACAGCGGCTGCGTGCTGCCGCCCGCGACAGTCTCGAGCGGGCGGTACCAGCGGTAGCCGGGATTCATCGGGTTGGTGAGGAAACCGGCCGCGTACCGCTCCCAGAACAGTCCATAGACGCCGAACAGCGCCGGCAGCCATACCGCGAACAGCAGGACCGCAAAGACCAGCCCGAGCGACCTGAAAAGCGCCCTGATCATTCGTGTTCTTGTGCCACGCGCCGGAGAAAGAACGCGCGGCATTATAGCCCGATACCCACGGCGCCCGCCGCGGCGGTTGCGCGATGCGCCCGCTGCTGGGCATGATTCCGCATCGGGTTGTGTCGCGGGAATCACGGGTTGGACAGGATGAGACGCGCCTGGGTCGGCATTCTTGCAGCGTTGCTGGGCCTCATGGCGCCGGCCGCATTCGCCGCGCCGACGGCCGACTCGCCGCGCCGGGTCGGCGTCGTGTACGTGTTTCACGGTGGTAACGACAGCGAGAGCCTGCGCAGTTCCTGGGAAGCCACGCTGCAGATGTTCGCCTACGACCCGAACAGCGTGGTCTTCCGCAACGTCATCTGGAATCCGCGGATCTGGCCACAGGTGCTGCGGTTCGGCAACGCACCGAAGGAAATCGAGAAGTACGCCTTCGAGTTCGCCCGCATCGGCGGCACCGACCCGGCACAACGACTCACGCTCTCGCATCTCGGGGAACTGCGCCGGTCGCTGGCCGAACGTCAGGCCGAACTCGGTGTTGAATTCCTGGTGGATTACGCTTCCTGGATTTCCGACGATCCCGCCCACCTGGCCTACCCGCGGGCCATCTTCCGGCCGGGCGTGCCCGAGGGCGCGCCGATGCGCTATTGCGGCAGCGCCGCCGATGGCGGCACCGGGGCGCAGCAGCAGTGGGACGGTTGTGACCCGGAGCGTTACGACATCGATGGGCCGATCGAGCGGCTGCTTGCGGCCGGGGTCGCGGAGATCGTCCTGATCGATCTCACCACCGGCGGCGTGCGCTTCTTCAAGAGTTTCGACGTCGTGAACACCGCGCGCCAGGTCGCCGCCGCAGTCGACCGGCGCCGCGGCACGCATACCCCGGTGCGCTGGGCCAACGATCCGGCGGACCTGATGACGCAGTCCTACCCCGCCGACCAGCCGGCGTGGACGCTGTCGCTCGGCGCGCCACGCCAGGACCGCAGGCTGCCGCTGGCAGGCCATCCGAACCCCGTCGCCGCGGACCCGCAACTGGCGCTGCTGCATGTCGAAGGCATCGAGGCCCGCATGCCGCCGCAACCTGACTGGGCGCGGACCGGCGTATTGCTCGTCAACCACGCGACCCGCGAGCACAACGAATCCTTCGACCCGAAGATCGACGACACGCTGCAACTCAACGCCAATATCCGCCGCATGCTGCTGGAGCGACATCCCGGGCTCGACCAGCGCAACGTGCTCGGTGCCTGGTTCGGCCGCATGGTGCCGAATCCGGCCGCGCCCCCGTCGCGGACCGGCGCGGTTGGCCGTGAACGCAGCCGCGAAATGCGGGGCGAGAACCTCGGCGACGCGCGGCTCTACGAAAGCGATTCGCTGCCGACGGGCGACATGGGGCATCTCTACTGGGAAGCGCTCGACCGCCTGCGCGCGAATGGCGTGCGCCACATCGTCGTTGCCTTCCCGCAGATCGTCGTCGACTCGGTGCTCAATCTGGTGGAGGTACCGAACCAGATCGCCAAGGAGATCGGCTACCGGACCTGGGCCGGGTTTCCGCGCGGCGACTTCACCCGGTATCCGGCCGTCGGGCATCCGTTCGCGGACTACTGGGGGATCTGGGTCGAAACGCAGTGCCCGGCGCCGGCGGGCAGCGGCACCGTGCCATGTTGCTTCCGGATGGGCGGCTGCGCCGACGGGCGGCCATACCCGCCACCGCGAGCCACGCCGGCGAACAAACTGCGCGACGACCTCGATCCGTCGCTGGCCTTCGACGTCTCTGAGTTCGGCCACCTCGGCTATGACCCGGCGCTCGGCGCCCCGGACCCCGAGCGACCCGTGCAGGCGCAGTACCGGGGCACCTGGTCAATGTGGCGACCGCCGAACGACGACCCCAGGGTCGGGCAACTGCTCGCACGCCACGTGGTCGCACTGCTGCGCGCCCCGCCGCCCGCAGAGCCGCTGCGGCCGATCGACTTCGGGTTGGTGCGCGAGTAATGCGGCGGCTGACCCAGCAGCGGCAGGCTGGCGCGCTCGCCATGGCGCTCGCCGTGGCGCTGGCGGGTTGTGGTGGCGGCAGCGGCGGTGGTGGCGCCAGCTTCGCGCCCGCTCCCGGCGTCGAACTCGAGCCCGCATTTGCGAACCTGTCTTTCTCAAAGCCGCTCGCGCTGTTGCAGGCGCCCGGCGACGACGATCGCTGGTTCGTGGTCGAGCAGTCCGGCGTGGTTCGCGTGTTCATGAACGATGACCAGGCGGCCACGACGACGACCTTCATCGACATCAGGTCACGGGTCGGCGACAGCTCCGGCGAACGCGGCCTGCTCGGCCTGGCGTTCGATCCGGATTTCGCCGTGAACGGCCACGTGTATCTCTCCTATACACGCTCGGCGCCCACCCTGGTCTCGTATCTGTCGCGATTCACATCGATCGACGGCGGCCAGACGCTCAACCCGTCAAGCGAAGTCGTGATCCTCACGCTGCAGCAACCCTACGCCAACCACAATGGCGGGCATGTCGCCTTCGGCCCGGATGGCCTGCTCTACGCCGCGTTCGGCGACGGCGGCTCGGCCAACGACCCGGGGAACCGCGCGCAGGACACCAGCAACCTCTTCGGCAGCATCATCCGCATCGATGTGGCCACACTGCCCTACTCGATTCCCGCCGGGAACCCCTTCGTCGGCAACGCGCATTGCGCAGCCGGAAGCGGCAGCGCACCTTGCCCGGAAATTTTTGCCTGGGGCCTGCGCAATCCCTGGCGCTTCAGCTTCGATCGGGAAACCGGTGTTCTCTGGGCGGGTGACGTCGGCCAGGGTGCCTGGGAAGAAGTGAACCGGATCGTCGGCGGACGCAACTACGGCTGGCGCATCCGCGAAGGAGCCCATTGCAACATTCCGCCGAGCGACTGCCCGACCGTGGGCCTCGAGGATCCGGTGGCCGAATACGATCACGCGGCCGGCAGCTCGATCACCGGCGGCTACGTCTACCGCGGCAGCCGGAATCCGCCGCTGCGCGGGTCGTATGTCTTCGGGGATTTCGTCAGCGGACGGGTCTTCCGGCTGGCGTCCGGGGAGGCCACCGTCGAGGCGATGCTCGATACGGGCCGCAGCATCTCGTCATTCGCCGAAGCCAACGACGGGGAGATTTTCCTGGTCGACTATGCCGCCGGCACGCTGCACCGGCTGGCGCCACCCTGACGGCCGCGCGGCGCAGCGGCGCTCACTGCACGCAGGAAGAACCCTCGCGCGGCCGCAGCGGAAAGCCCTCGGGCTGCGTGGTCACCGCTACGTCGGTCGGCAACGCGGCGCCGGGCGGTACGAGGTAGAGGCTGCCATCTGGCTCCAGCTGCGCGCGGTAGGCACCACGCAGCATCCAGTCCGTGCCGCGAAACTCGCCCGGCTTGCGCTCCGGTGCGATATAGGTATGAACGCAACCATGCCAGAACACGATCAGCGGCCGCCCGCTGTCGGTCGGGTACTTGAACGTGGCGGTGCGGCCCGACAGCAGCTCGCTGTTCTCGACGAGGATCGTGCGGCCGCTGTTGTTGTGGAACTGCACGACCGAGGTGCCCGGCGCACTGCGGAACGTGCCACAGGACGCCAGCACGAGACCGGCCAGCAGGACGACGATCGGGCGAAACGAACAGGACTTCATGATTCATGCTCTCCGGAAGCGGCCGGCGCAGCCCGACTGGCCGCAGTAACCGAGGCGGCTATTGTGCCGGTATGCGCGGCCGCGACAAAGGACGTGATCCCGGTTTTCGAAGCGGCCGCGGGTCCGGCGGCGCGCGCCACCGCCGGCAGCTTCAGCCGGACCGGGCCGTTGAGGGCCCTGAGCAGCGCGGGATCACGCCCGTAGACGTCGCGGAAGAAACGCGTCACGCCATCGGCCCCGGCGACGGCCGTCAGGTAAACGATCAACACCGGTACGGGTTTCGCCAGCGTGATTCGCTGCGTCGCGCCCCTGGCGATCGCGGCCTCCAGCGTCGCCCGGGTCCATTGCGGTGAATCGAGCACGAGTTCGGCGAGCGCCAGCGGATCCTCCACCCGGATGCAGCCCGAACTGAAACTCCGGTCCTGTCGGCCGAAGAGTTCCCGCGCGGGCGTATCGTGCAGATACACGGCGTGCGGGTTGGGAAACATGAACTTGATCCGCCCGAGCGCGTTGGCCGGTCCCGGCTCCTGGCGCAGGGCGTAGCGCGCAGAAAAGCCGCTGGCGGACCAGTCGACCGACTGCGGGTCCACCGCCCGGCCATTACGGTCGAGCACGGTGATATTTTCGCGCCGCAGATAGCCTGGGTCCCTCCGGACTTTGGGCAGCATGTCCTCGCGCAGAATGGTGGGCGGCACCGTCCAGGTCGGATTCAGCTCGAGGTAGGTCATTCCCCCCCGGAAAATCGGCGTCTGCCGCGCAGCGCGGCCGACCACGACCCGGCTGGTCCATACCAGCTGCCGGTCGCGCACGAAGCCGGCGTCGAAGGCCGCGACATTGACGACCACGTAGGTCTCCGGGACTCCGCGGGTGAGCCAGCGCAGCCGCTCGAGCGACATGCGCAGCTGGTCGATCCGGCCTCCGACCGGCACGTTGAGCGCAGCCAGCGTGCCGCGCCCGACGGCGCCGTCCGCGGTCAGCCCATGTCGCTCCTGGAAAGCGCGCACCGCCTGTTCCAGCCCATCATCGAACAGGTCGGCATCCGATTCGGGCCGGGCCGCCGGGGAAACCGGCTCCAGACTCAACCGCTCACGCAGGGCCGTCACCCGCTCACCGCGGTCACCGGCACGCAGGGTTGCTCCCGCCGGCACCTGGGGCCAACCGCCGCGATCATCGATCGCACGAAAACCTGCCAGCGACTCGCGCAATGCCCGGTACAGCGCACTCTCGGCGAGCACGGTGTCCAGGTGGCCGCGGAGCGACGGTGCGCTGACCGTATGTTCCAGAGCCGTGGCGGCATCGGTGCCGGGCGCGAAGCTGCGGGCGAAATTCCAGGCCGGCTCCTGGCTCGACGGGTCGACCTTGCCGAAACGGCGCTGATAGCCATAGCGGATCAGGGCTTCCGTGAGCAGCAATTCACGGTCGGCCTGCGCTCGCGGGTCGCCCGCCGCCGGTTCCTGCCGCTCGCGCAGCAATCCGCTGAAAAAATCCGCCGGGTCGAGCCCGTGCCCGCCCGCGGTCTCGAGCAACGTGATCAGTTCCCCGACCCGTGCCGGATCGTCCCAGGCCGGCCGAAATGCCCGGCGCGCGTAGAACTCGGCCAGTACGTCCCCACCGAGCAGCGTGACGCCATCGACCGCGCGGTCGCCGGCCTGCAGCCGTTCGACGCGCTCACGCAGCGCGGTGTCGACCGCGGCGTCTCCAGCCGCGGCCGCGGAACCCACCGCTGCCAGGACGGACCACGCCAGTGCCGCAGCGAAACCCCGCCAGCGTCCACCGGCAGGCTTGCGCCGCACGCCGATCCGGCCCGCGGGAAAAAATGTGCATCGGGTCATTGCCCGGTACCTCGGCCTCTGCAAGAATTGCCCCGTTTCGAACAAGAATCAAGAATAAGACATGCTCGGGAGGCTCGTTTGGATAACCGCTACAGCCGCCGCAGCCTGTTTCGCGCTGCGGGCGCCCTGATTCCGCTGGCATTCGCTCCGGTTCCGCTGCTGGCCCACGCCATCAGCCCGCGGCGACTGAGTTTCTATCACACGCATACCAGCGAAAAGCTGGATGTGGTCTATCTCGAGAACGGCGCTTACGTCCACGACGCGCTGGACGCGATCAATGTCCTCCTGCGCGACTTCCGCAGCGGCGAGATCCACCGGATCGACCCGCAACTGCTCGACGTGCTGCACGGCGTGCGCGAACAGACCGGCGGCAGGGGGCACTTCGAGGTCATCTCCGGGTTTCGCTCCCCGGCGACCAACGAAATGCTGCGCGACCGCTCCGGGGGCGTGGCAAAGAAAAGCCTGCACCTGTCGGGCCAGGCCATCGATGTACGCCTCACCGGCGTGCAGACGAAGTCGCTGCGCCGCGCCGGGATCGCGCTGGGACGCGGCGGCGTCGGCTACTACCCCGAATCCGATTTCGTGCACCTCGATACCGGGCGCGTTCGCACCTGGTAGGCAATCAGAACAGCGACAGCGGATCGCGGTGAAATAGCGTCAGGTGCCCGCCGGCCAGCAGATACACGGCCGCCGCGGCACCGAGCAGGCCCCCGGCCAGAGTACGAAGGTCGGTCGGAAAGCGGGCACGTCCGCTGAGGATCGCCAGGAACGGGATGATCGAGGTGCCGGCCGCCAGGGCGCGCCAGCCTTCCTCGCCGAGCACCCTGCGTTTCTTGCGCTCGACGATCAACATGCCGGTAAAGGCAAAGAATGCCAGCCCGCCGAACAGGGTCAGCATGACCGTGTCGCCGTTGGGCGGCACATGCGTTGCTCCCCAGAGCCCGAGACCCCAGAGGATCGGGTGGCGCGTCACGGCAACTGCCCCCGGGCGCTTCGGATCGAGCCCACCCGGCACCAGCGCGATCGACAGGGGGTTCGGCGTCAGCACGCTCGCCCCGAGCAGCGTCAGCGCAACCGGCATCAGGATCACCGGCACCCAGTATGCCCAGAGCGCCGCGGGCCACAGGGCCGTCGTCGGCGCCTGCATCGCGCTGATGATCAGCCAGGTGAAGAGCCCGGTGGACATCACCGAATAGCCGAGCAGAAAGCCGCGCTCCGACCAGCGCGTGGTCAGGTGACGCCGCATCGCCGGCACGGCAACCACGACGTGCGAGACCAGGAAAACGCTCAGGGCCCACTGGAAGATGTTCACGCCGGCCAGTATAGACAAGGGAGCCGGCACGCCCATTTCGGTTTGTCGCAATCGCGTGCTACGCCGCGCCGGGCACAGGCGCCCGGCCCGGCGGCGCTGACTCCGGCTCAGTTACCGCCAGGGGCGGAGCCCGCAGTGACCATCGGCGTGCCCCACTTCGGATCCCAGCGGATCCGCCGTGCCGGCCCGACGTCGAGCGAGGACACGTCCATCACGAAGGTGCGGATATTGCTCATGAACTGCGGACCGGTGGCGCGGCCCCAGTTCATTTTCTTCCCGTCGGGCGAGACGTGCGCCAGGATGTCCAGCTTGTCGTGGAACGTCAGGCGCCGGTGCTCGCCGCCGGCGAGATCGCCGAGATAGATTTCCCAGTTCGTCCCGGACAAGGCCTTCACATACACGTAGTGGCGGCCGTCTGGCGTCGGCGTCGGATGCCAGTTCATGCCGTTGTCATAAGTGTGGCGCCGCCAGTCCGAGCCGTCCTTGCGGATCGTGAAGATGGTCATCGGCGTCGGCTTCACGACTTTGTAATCGGCCTTCTTCCAGGCGCGGAAGATGATGTGGTCGTTGTCCGGCATGAAGAACGGCGCGCCCTCCTGCCAGTCGTCTGTCTTCGTGACCTGCCATTCCTTCGAGCCGTCGGCCGCCATGATCCAGATGTCCATCTTGCCGTCGGTCTGCCGGCCGAAGGTGATCCACTGGCCATCCGGCGAAATGGAGACCTCGGCCTCGTAGACCTTGTTGTTGGTCATGCGCCGGATGTTCTTGCCTTTCGGGTCGGACACGTAGAGCTCCGCGCCCTGGGGATAGTTGTCCGAATCCGACCAGTCGCCGACCGGCATGTCCATGTTGTCGCGCGTGGAAGTCCACACGATGCGCTGTCCGTCCGGAAAGAAGAACGAGCAGGCGTCCTGGCCACGATCGTTGACGCGCCACATCTCCTTGCCGTCCGGGGTAAAAATCCAGGTCAGCGCGCCGGGGCCGCCGCGCGGCGTCTTGAGCGCGTCCGGATCGCGCGTCTGGGCGATGAGGTAACGCGAATCCGGCGACCAGTACGCTTCGGCCGCATCCGGCTTGATCGGCACCTCGAAGGACGGCAGCTCCTTCGCATCGGCCCCGGCGTCGGCCGCAACCGCATTCGCGGCAAACAGGGCGGCCACCACGGCCGGGAACAGCATTGGCGATACGGCAGACATCAGTGGCTTCCTCCTCATTCCGATGATCATGTGTTTTTCCGGCGGACTCAGCTTGCGGCCGCGGTTGCTGCCGCCGCGCGCCGCGCCGGCAGCAGCGGCACCGGCTCCAGCACCCAGCCCTTCGGCTCGGCACGGCGGCCGGGGCTCGGGATCACGTAGGCGCTCTTCTCGCGGCCTGCCTGCACCCTCGCCTCGTCGATGCGCCAGCCGCGCGCTTCCCAGTCGTGCAGTTTCTCGCGGTAGCGCGCCACGCCCTTGTCCGCAGGCATCAGCAGTTCGTGCTGATTCGTCTCCGGTGCCAGCCGCGGCTCGAGGTCGCGCAGCACGACGATGTCCTGGTTGCGAACGGCGGCATTGCGCTCGGCGAAGCGGCCGTCATGCTCCGGCCCGGTGAGGAAGTTGCGCGTCTGCACCAGGAACGAGCGCTGCCGGTAGCCGTCGATGGGCGTCTTGAACGAGTTCTGGTGGATGCGGCTCTGCCCCGTCGGGCGGATATAGGTGGTGAAATTGGTCGGGCCGTGGTGGAAGGTGCCCGCCTCGATCACCGCGTTCTCTGCACGCCCGGTCGCCTGTTTCATCCGCTCGTCCTTGAGCGGCGGCGCGAAGTACGTGGTGATGAACCCGCTGCCCCAGGGGCGGTCCTCGACCTTGAGTTCGGGAACGAAGTAATCGTCCCGCTCCCCGGAGAAGCCGTGTGTCGGGTGTACGTACTCGTTGTGTGCCGGGTCGAGCGCGTTTTCCACGGCGCGCCGGAAGTCGCCCTCGCTCAGGCTGTCCTCGCAATGCGCGTACCAGCCGGCCTGGCCGAACTCCGGGATCTCCATGATCCCCGGCCGTTCGGCCTCCGGCAGGTCACCGAGGAACACGTGGATGAGGCCGTATCTTTCCTCGACCGGATAGCTGTCCACCCGGGCCCGGCCCGGGATCCGCCCCTGCCCCTGCGGGCCGAGCGACGGGATCTTCAGGCACCTGCCCGTGCCGTCGAACTGCCAGCCGTGATAGGGACACTGGATGCGGTCGTTCCTGACCACGCCGCCCGCCAGCGACCCACCTCGGTGCACGCAGACATTGGCGAGGCAATGGGCCCGGCCCGCCGAATCGCGGTACAGCACGAAATCCTGACCCAGCATCCGCAGCCTGAGCGGATCCGGCCCGAGCTTGTGGCTCCATTCCGCCGCGTACCAGAAGTTGATGAACATCGGTCAACCCTCCTCGCGCCGGCCGGATGCCTTGTCCGGTTACGAGCCAAGCTTGTCGCCGTACTGGGCCAGCCCCGGATCCTCCACCCAGCCCTCGGGTCGCGCCGCACGCGGCGGGATCGAGCCCTTGAAGTTCTCCGGGCCGACGTTCAGCGAGGAGATGTCCATGACGTGCGTGTAGATCCCCGACATGAACTTCTCGCCCGTGCTGCGCCCGAACAGCATCTTCTTGCCGTCCGGCGAAATCGACGGGAAGCCGTCGAAGGTCGGGTTCCAGGTCACCCGCACCGGCTCACCACCGGCGAGGTCGTTCATGACGACCTCCCAGTTGTTGTTCTCGAAGATGCGCACATAGAAGAAATGGCGGCCATCCGGCGCGATGAACGGCGCCCAGTTCATGTCCTTGGTGAAGGTGCGCGGCTGCACGTCGGTGCCGTCGGTCTTCATGGTGAAGATCGTCATCGGCGTCTGGCGGCGCTCGCCGGTCTCCTCGCGAATCTTGTTGTTCGCGAGCAGGTCGCTGCGCTTCCAGGCGCGGAAAATCAGGTGCTCTCCATCCGGAGTCGGATACGGAGCGCCCTCCTGCCAGTCGTCGGTGAAGGTGAGCTGCTGCTCGTCCGTGCCGTCCACCCGCATCTTCCAGATGTCCATCTTGCCGTCGATCTGGCGGCCGAAGAACAGCCACTGGCCGTCGTTCGACATCGTGACTTCCGCCTCGTAGTTGTCGTTGTCCGTCAGCCGCTTGATGTTGCCGCCCTTGAGATCGGAGATGTAGAGCTCTGCGCCCTGCGGATACTTGGTTTCGTCGGACCAGTCGCCGAGCGGCATGTCCATGTTGTCGCGCGTGGACGTGAACACGACGCTCTTGCCGTCGGGAGCGAACCACGAGCAGGCATCCTGGCCGTGATCGTTGATGCGGGTGATCTCCTCGCCGGTGTCGGTGAAGGTGTAGGTGAGCGCACCACCCGCCTTGCCGTCACCGGGATCCTGCGCCGCCGGGTCCTGGGTCTGCGCGATCACGTGCAGGTTGTCCGGGGCGTAATAGGCCTCGGCGTTCTCCGGCACGTTCGGAATCCTGCGTACCGGCAGTTCCTTGCCGGCCCAGTCGGCCGGGGCCGCTGCGGCAGGACTCGCCTGCGAAGTCACGTCCGGCGCAGCCGCGGTGGTCGCCGCAGTGGTTGCCGCGGCGGTCTCCGCCGGTGGGCTCGCAGGCTTGGAACAACCGCTCACGACCGCGATCGACGCCACGAGCCCCGACGCCACGAGCCGATACTTGCACTGGGTATACATCCGGGAGTTCCCCCTTGATTCTGCGGTTATTGATCCTCAGCCGGCGGGGCCGGACCGAAGGCCGTTCCACCGAAACAGGCGTCGGATGCTACCAAAAGCGACCGTCGCAGTCCCGTGGCAGCGGAAAACCGGGTTCATCGCGGGTTGGCGGGGGTGCTGCGAAGTCGCTGCGCTGATCCCTGCGCCGGGGCTGCTGACGCGATGCTTTCTCGCGCTGCAGGCCTGTCAGGGGCACGAACACCTTTACCCTGGACGAGCAGGCATCAGCGACCCGAGCAGGTAAAAGCTGAATAGCTGACACCGGTACCGAATACCCTACCGGTCCGTCGGCGTCGAACTGCGCTGTGACCGACCCGCCGGATCGCGGTAGCGGGCGTCGATCTCGTCAAGTGCCGCCTGCAGACGAGCGAGGTTCGCAGCATTGCGTGCGTGGACGATATCGAGATCGAACGTCGCAATTGGTGCACCACCAACCACGGCGGCCACACCGCCGACGACGATCAGCTCGACCTCGTGCCTGGCGAAGACCTCAAGTGCGTCTTTGAATCGCGGTCGGCTGCTGCTCATGACGCAACTCGCTGACGCTGTCGACAAACCTCTGCCGCACCCGCGAAAAGCCAGAAAGCCGGAACCGGCGCCGACGATCCGCAGCGGTTCCGCCGCCCAGCCCGGCTCAACCCTGCCGGTCGCCCTTCTGAGACAGGTACAGGATCAGGACGCCGATCACCAGCGTGAGCGCAGCCGCGAGTTCGAGCAGGTTGCGCGTACCGTCCCAGCTGACTGCCTCGCGCAGGAACAGGACGGCCAGCACCGCGATCACGATGCTGATCAGGTTGGCCTTGAGGTCCTCGAGATCACGGAATTTCAGCCACTTCGGCAGCGCCAGATCACCGTCGATGAAGAGCACATACAGGCCGAGGCTGATCATGTACACGGCGATCGCGATCAGAAACACGTCCACGGCCTGGATGAGATCGACGGCGATCAGCTTGGCGGCATTCTTCGAGATCCTGCCCTCCGCGAGAATTTCGAACACGCCTTCGGCGACGACCAGCGCCTCGTAGACCAGGAGTATCAGCGAGGACACGAGCGTGCCGAGTACCGCAATCAGGACGAGGTACCGGCTGGCGACCAGGATCTGGCTCATTGTCTTCATGGTTCGGCGTCGAATACACCTAGCTTCCCCCGAAGCGATACCCCACGCGCAGTCCGTAGCTGCGCCCATCGGGCTTGATCGGCGTCTGGTTCAGCGGCAGCACGAAGGTGAACGGCGGCGGCGCCGGCACGACCCGCATGCCGGCGTTGTAGGTGTTGGCAAACGTGCTCGTCACCGTGTCGTCGTCGAAGGCGTTGTCGACGTAGGCCAGGATGTCCCATTGCTCGTTGGTCACGCCTCCGCGGAACCCCACTATGGTGTACGAATCGAACTTCAGCGTGTTCGACTGGCTCGTCCAGCGCTCGTCCTGGTAGCTGGCGTCGCCCTCCACCAGCCAGTCGGTGCTGCCGACCAGCGGCCGACGGTACGAGAACCCGGCCACCAGGGCGTTGTCCGGCGCGAACTCGAGTTCGTTGCCCGAATAGTCCACGAGACAGGCATTGCGCGGCGGCACCGTCGGCAGCGCCACCACGTTGCAGTTGCCCGCATCCGCGATGGTGGAGGCGCCGGTCTGGGCCACCTGGAAGTTGTCGTACTCGGTATCCAGCCAGGTGTAGGACATGAACAGCCGGAGGTGGTCGGTTGCCGCCCAGTCCGCCTCGAGCTCGACCCCGTAGACCTCCGCCGAGGAGGCGTTCACCGGCCGCGATGCCAGCACGCCGCTGGAATCCGGCTGCTGCGTGCTCGCCTGCTTGTCACCGAAGTCCTGGTAGAACAGGCTGCCGTTCAGCACCAGGCGTCCGTCGAGCCAGTCGCTCTTGGCGCCGAGCTCGTAGACGTCGAGCTTTTCCCGGTCGAAGCGGTTGTTCTCGAAATCCACACCGGTCAACGCCGCGACGATGGAAATTCCCGCCGGCTTGTAGGCCCGCGCCCAGGACGCGTAGAGCATCGCCTGATCGGTCGCCAGCCATTGCAGCGTCACCTTCGGCGAGAAGAAATCGTCGTCCACGGAGTCGGAAAGCTGACCGTAGGCCGGCCCGACGGCATTCGGGAAGGTTCCCGGAAACGCCGGACTGAATCCCGGGGGGGCGCCCGTGTCGAAAATGCGCGGGCGCGGCGGACCGGCGCTGTTCGCGTCGTCGCCACGGTCCGGGCCGGTCACGTCGAGGTCCTCGTCGGAGTAGCGTCCCTCGAAGATCGCCCGCCAGTCCTCGGCGAATGCCACCTCGACCAGTCCGTAGATCGACCAGTGGCTGGGGTCGCGCTCCCACAGATCGATCTCGCGCGAAGACTTCGTCGGGAATCTCGCCGCCAGCGATGCACCGCAGGGTGACTGCCCGGGAGGAAGCTCGGCACAGTTGATGCTGCCGTCATGAAAATCCGTGTCTTCTTCCCAGAGCAGCGCGCCCGCCGTCCAGCTCACCATGCCGTCACCGTTCGACTGCAGCCGCAACTCCTGGCTGAACAGATCGGTCTCGTCCTCGGCCATGAACTCGCCGCGGAAGTAGTTCACGAGGCTCGTGGTGTCCGTCGTCGCCTCGCGCCGCGAGTCCTCGAACATGGTGACATCCGAACTCGCGAGGTGGGTCAGCGATCGCAGCGTCACCGGGCCGAAGTCGTAGTCGAGCGTCAGGGTCGCCCGCGCGATCTCCCGGTCCGTGCCGGGGTAATCGGCCCCGGTGCGCGGGTCGCTCCAGTTGGTCACCGACATATCATCGCCGTCGGGCAATGAGCGCACCGCCAGGATCGAGGTCACCGCCGGCGAGATCACCGTGCCGAGCGCGCTCGGCGGCATCGCCATCGGCTCGGTCGGCGCGACCGCCTGATACGGCGACTGCTCGAACTCGTCGTCCGTGTACTCGGCGCGGAGGCGCGCCTTGAACTGCTCCGTGACGTGCCAGACCAGGTCGCCCGACACGCCGTTGCCTTCGGTGCCGCCGGTGTCCGCTCCCGTATACGAGTTCTTGTAGAAGCCGTCGTTGGTCCAGCTGGCCACATTGAGCCCGCCGTACAGCGTGCCTTCCACCAGCGGCCCGCTCACGCCGCCCTTGACCTCGATGTTGTTCTCGCTGCCCACGTCCATCGACACGCGACCGTCGAACTGCTCGCTCGGCTGGCGGGTGATGTAGTTGATCGCCCCTGCGAACGCCGTGCGGCCGTACAGGGCGTTCTGCGGACCCTTCACCACCTCGATCCGCTCGATGTCGAACAACCGCGGGTTGATCAGCAGACCACCGCCATTGGTCTGGATCGCCTGGTTCGCGATATCGATGTCGTCCACCAGCACGGCCACGTTCTGCCGCCCGCGCGAGGGCGCGAGGCCGCGGATCGTGATGCGTGTGTCCTGCGCAGAGAAGCCCTGATCGAAAATCATGCCGGAGTCGAACCGGGCGATGTCGGCGGTGTCCCTGATGCCGAGCTGCTGGATCTGCTCGGCCGTGATGGCGTTCACCACCACCGGCACCACCTGCAGGTTTTCCTCGCGCTTGCGCGTCGTCACGATGATCTCGTCGATCTGCGACCAGGCCTCGGTCGAAAGCCCGAGCAGCGCGAGGCCGGACAAGAGCATGCCGGTCCCGCGTCGAACAATCCGCACCCTTCCCATCTCCGGATCCCCTCTTGAAACGACGCAACCCATGTAGCACGGACAACAAGCACCGCGCAACGGATTCAGTGGCGCCAGCTTCCACGATTAACCGCGACCCTTACGATGGGTTATCCTGCCGTATGGCACCGCAGCCTGTCGCATTCCTCCTGCGCGCGATGCTCGTCCTGGCCCTGTGCGCAGGAACCGCCCATGCGGTCACCGATCCCGTCGTCACCACCAGCACCGGCGCCTTGCGCGGCGACGCGCTCGCCGACATCGTCGTGTTCCGGGGCATCCCCTACGCCGCCCCGCCGGTCGGTCCATTGCGCTGGCGCCCGCCACAGCCGCCCGCGGCCTGGGCCGGTGTGCGCGACGCCACGCGCTTCGGCCCGATCTGCCCGCAGCTCGTGCGGCCCGGGGCGAGCGACTCGCCGCAGAGCGAAGACTGCCTCACGCTCAACATCTACGCCCCGGTGGAGACTCCCGCGGGCGGCCTGCCGGTCATGGTGTGGATCCACGGCGGCGCATTCACGCAAGGCGCCGGCTCGTTGCCGACGTACGACGGCGTCGCCTTCGCGCGCCAGGGCGTGGTGCTCGTCACCCTCAACTACCGCCTCGACCGGCTCGGTCGCTTCGGCCACCCGGCGCTCACCCGCACCCAATCCGGCGAAGGCCTCGCCAACTACGGCCTGATGGACCAGGCGCGGGCGCTCGAATGGATCCGCGAGAACGTCGCCGCCTTCGGCGGCGACCCGCTGCGGGTGACGATCTTCGGCCATTCCGCCGGCGGCGTGTCGGTGAACTACCTGATGACCGTGCCCGCTGCGAAGGGGCTGTTCCAGCGCGCCATCGCGCAAAGCGGCGGCGTCAGCATCGAGGCTACGCAGCGGCTGCGCGAGCCCGCCGGCCGCTTCCCCGCGCTCGAGCAGGACGGCCTCGAGTTCGCGGCGAGCTTCGGCATCGCCGACGACGAGCGCGCGCCCGGGCGGCTGCGCGCACTCGACGTCGCGCAGGTCCTCGCCTTCAAGCACGAGAACAATTCCACCAACCCGGTCGTAGACGGCCAATTCGTGCAGGAGGATGTCGGGCGGGTATTTCGCGACGGGCGCCAGCACGCAGTGCCCTACCTCGCCGGCATCGACAGTTGGGAGGCGAGCCTCATCCGGCCGCTGAACCTGCCGCCGCAGGCAGTGCTGTTCGGCGTCCCCATGGACAAGGTCCGCGAGGTCTACGGGCCGCTCGATGATCGCGCGCTGACGGAAGCCTTTTTCTCCGACGTGCTGTTCCTCGCTCCCGCCTGGACCCTGGCTGGAGACATGGCAGCAGCGAATACGCCGGCCTGGCTCTACTACTACGCCTACGTCGACGAGGCCCGGCGCGGCAAGGTTCCCGGCGCCGCGCACGGCGACGAGGTGAGCCACCTGTTCCGGCAACCACGACGCCCCGACGACGTGCTGAGCGCCCACGACCTCGAGGTATCGGCACCACTGCGCCGCTACTGGGTGAACTTCGCCCGCAGCGGCGACCCGAACGGCGCGGATCTGCCACGGTGGCCGCCGTTCCGCCGCGAGGCGCCTGCCATCATGGAATTCGGCGAGCGCCCCGTGCTGCGCACCGCGCTATTCCCCGAGCGGGTGAAGTTTCACCAGGAATTGATCCGGTCCCGGACACCGGTGCAGGCGCAGCCGGCCGGACGCTGAGCGCGGCCGCAGCCTGTCTCCACCGTGAGCCGGCGTTATACTGCGCCCGCGCACGCACTCGCTGATTGGCAGGGGCACATTCCATGACTCGCATTGGCTCTCGTCCTCTCGACCGCCGCACACTGCTCACGGCTGCCGGCGCAGCAGCGGCCGTAGCGGCCACGCCCCGGTTGCTGCGCGCGCAGACGCGGAGCACGGTCCTGGTGATCGGCGCCGGTTTGTCGGGCCTCGCCGCTGCTCTCGCCATGCAGGACGCCGGCGTGGACGTGCGCGTCATCGAGGGCCGCGAGCGTGTCGGTGGCCGGGTGCTGTCCCATCGCAACATACCCGGCAACCCGGAGTCGGGCGGCACGGGTTTCGGGCCAGGCTACGCGCGCCTGTTGAGCGCCGCGAACGCTCATGGTGTCGAACTGCTGGACCTGGCGCCGGTCATCCCCTTCATCTTCCGGCGTGAACTGTTCCTTGGTGGCGAGAGAATCGCCGCGGATAGCTGGCCCACCCACCCGAAGAACCCCTTCCCCGAGCCGCTGAAGAAACTGATGCCCTGGGCCTTCCTCGGTGCCACGGCCGGACCGAAGAACCCGCTCCAGACCAACGAAGCCTGGGTCGATCCTGCGCACGCGGCACTGGACATTCCGCTCGGCGACTGGCTGCGCAGCATCGGCTGGTCCGACGAGGCCATCCGCGTCGCCTACGACATCAATCCCGGCTGGGGCGACTCCGCGGCCGGCGTCTCGACGCTGATGGTGCTGGCCGCCCTGAAGTTCCAGCAGACGCAACAGGCATTCTCCAAGGGCAATCGGGCCGCCTACGTGGCGCGTGGCGGCAACCAGTCGATCCCGGAGGCGATGGCCGGGGCGCTGAAGAACCCGGTGGAGTTCAAGCGTCGCGTGGTCGCCATCCGTTCGGACAAGGACGGCGCCGAGGTGCGCTGCGCCGACGGCAGCCGCTACCGCGCCGACCACGTGGTGTGCTCGATTCCCACGGCGGTGCTGCGTAACGTCGCCATCGAGCCGGCACTCACCGGCGTGCAGGCGCGCGCTGTGCGTGAGCTCGGCGTGCAGGCCATCAGCCTCATGCACATCGTGCCGAAAAAGCCGTTCTGGGAGCAGGATGGCCTCGCGCCCGGGTTCGTCTCCGACGGCCTCGTCAACATGATGGTGCCCGAACACAAGGGCTCGCGGCCGGAGGAAGTGACCAGCCTCGCGGTGTGGCTGCGCGGCAGGAACGTCCGCAAGCTCGACACGATGAGCGAGAAAGAAGCGATCGGCGCCGTCCTGCGGGAGATCGAAAAACTGCGGCCCGCGGCACGGGGACAGCTCGAGGTGCTCGCTTATCACTCCTGGATGCAGGATCCGTTCTCGCTCGGCGACTGGGCGGTGTGGGAGCCCGGGCAGGTCAGCGCCTTCGCGACCGAAGTCGGCAAGGCCCACGGCCGGATCCAGTTCTGCGGCGAGCACACCGCAATCTCCAATCGCGGCATGGAAGGCGCGATGGAGTCCGGCGAACGCGCCGCGCTGGACATCCTGCGGCAGAGCTGACGCGCAGGCCATGCCTACCCTCATCAAGCCGTTGCGCGGACTGCGGCCGGCGCCCGGCCGTGCCGCCGATGTCGTCGCGCCGCCCTACGACGTGCTGAGCTCTGCGGAGGCGCGCGAGCGCGCCCGCGGGCGGCCGGAGTCCTTCCTGCATATCTCCAAGGCCGAAATCGACCTGCCCGTCGACCTCGACCCGCACGACCCGCGGGTGTATGCGCAGGCCGCAACGACTTTCCGCCGCATGATCGACCGGGGCGTGCTGATTCGCGACGCGGCGCCCGGCTACTACGTCTATCGGCTGCAGATGGGCGGGCACCGGCAGACCGGCATCGTCTGCACCGGCAGCGTCGCCGCCTACGATGACAACCGCATCCGCAAGCACGAGTTCACCCGGCCCGACAAGGAAGACGACCGCGTCCGCCAGATCCTGGCCTTGCGGGCCCAGACGGGCCCGGTGCTGCTCGCCTACCGGAGCCATGACACGGTGCGCGGGTTGCTCGACGGCGTGGCCCGGGGGCAACCCCTCTGCGACGTCACTGCCGATGACGGCATCGTGCACACGCTGTGGCAGGCGGGCGACCCGGAGGTCATCGCCGCACTGACGCGCGAGTTCGATGCCATGAACGCGCTCTACATTGCCGACGGGCATCACCGCTCGGCGGCGGCTTCGCGGGTTGCGGCCATGCTGCGCGAGAACGTACCGCACCCGACCGGCGGGGAAGCGCACGAGTATTTCCTCTGCGTCGCGTTTCCTCACGACGAGATGCGCATCCTCGATTACAACCGGGTCGTGAAGGACCTGGCCGGCCTGTCGCCGCAGGAGTTTCTCGCCCGTGTCGGCGAGCGCTTCGCCATCGAAGAGGTGGGCGGGCAGGCCCAGCCGCGCAACCCGGGCGAGTTCGGGATGTTCATGCAGGGGCGCTGGCGCCGGTTGTCGATCCGGCCACAGCTTGTTCCGGCCGACCCGGTCGGACGCCTCGACGTGAGCCTGCTGCAGGAACACCTGCTCGGCCCGCTGCTCGCGATCTCGGACCCCCGCACCGACAAGCGCATCGATTTCGTCGGCGGGATGCGCGGGCTGGGGGAACTCGAAAAGCGCGTCGCGAGCGGCGAGATGGCCGTCGCCTTCGCGCTGTATCCCACGCGCATGGACGCACTCATGGCAGTTGCCGACGCCAATCGCGTGATGCCGCCGAAGTCCACCTGGTTCGAGCCCAAGCTCGCCGACGGCATGGTCTCGCACCTGCTCGACTAGGCGCGGAGTCAGACCGGGCCGTGCACCGGCGTCCAGCCCTGCTGGCGGCGGGCGCGGCGTTGTTCCAGTGATTCACTGCGGTGACTGAGCGTGCGCGCGGCCGGCATGCCGCGCGGGCGTTCCCGCAGCGTGTTCACATTGATCGCCGCCACGGCACCGGAGCCGGTCATCATGACGGCGCCGATGTACATGCCGCACTCGCGACAGAGCAGAAAATCGGTGGTGAGAAACGAGAACCGGTAACGGCGCAACCGGTCGGGCTGCACGTAGCGGAAATGCACCGCCCCCCCGGGGTCGGACACGGTCACGGCACCGTGCCCGCGGCAGAACGAGCATTGACAGACACGCGGTTCCCAGCGCCGCGGCGCGAGTCGTGTCTCGTAGGTGAACTCGAGCGCCCCGCAGTGGCAGGAGCCCTCAAACGACTTCGGCTGCGGTTGTCCGCCCATGCCTGCTACTCCGTTGATGGTGCCGCGGGATCCAGGCCGTTACGATCCTGCCTCTTCGCGGAGGGCAATCCCGAAACGCTGGCCTCGTCGGGACCGGGAGCCAGGAACTCGGTCTGCGCATAGCCGGTGGGCTGGGCGAACTCCGCCGCCGCGATGTCCCCGCGGCTGATGGCCGTCACCTCACGGGCGACGCGCTCGCGCTCGAACGCATCGGCGGCAACATCCTGCTCGTGCACACGCCGCTCGATGATGTGCCGCAGGAAAAAGCCACGTTCGTACATCTGCGCCACCGCGTCGCGGATCTCGCGCCGCGCGACGCCTGCACCGCCGTCCTCGGCCACGCGCAACTCCCGCCAGGGCGCGAGCGCCGCCTCTTCGCCGGGTAGCGCTGCAGCCCAGAACTCGTGCCGCTCCTCGGTTACGACCGCCGCGCCCCGGTGTTCCTCCGGCGGGAGTTCCTCGTAACTCAGCAGATAGACGTAGTGCCAGGTCGGCAGTCCGAGCAGCATCGGCCCCTGCTCGTCCATCTGTTGTTCCAGGCGTACACCATCGAAGCGGCGGGCCGCGGCCGTTTCTCCCGTCGATGCCGGCACGGGATGCATGTCAGCGGCGATGACCGGCGCAATCGTGGCACGGGACGGATCGACGAGCATTGCATCGCCGTCGGCGATGAGCAGGAAGGCCCCCGGCGGAAAGAGGGCATCGGCGCTCTCCTCGAACACGGCCTTCAGCTGACCGGCCTGCGCGAACACGCGCCGTACCTGCCGGGCTGGAGGCGCGGCGCCGGCCTCGGTCATCTCTGTCTCGCTGAACACAAGGCCGGCCGATGCCGACCCGGCATCCGCCACCAGCGCAAGCGCCACGATGAAGAAACGAATGGTCACGGGAGCCGCCGGCGGGAACCGCCGCATGGTGATTGCCGGGAGAGCGCTCACGCCTGATGCCTTCCCTTGTCCGGCCACAACGCCGCCATGGCCCCGCGGCTATTCTCCGCTTCGACGGGGCTGCCTGACAATGGTTTTGAGGCGTTGCGGGCACATCGCATTGGCCGGAACGTGACGCATGCACGGTCGCATGCCGTAGTATCGTCGGGCGGTCCGGCGCGGGCATGGCCATCGGGGAGCAACACCACATGATCAACGGATTCCACCATGCGGCGCTTTCCACGCCGGACCTCGACCGCTGCATCGAGTTCTACACCGGCGTCATCGGCTGCGAAGTGGCGTGGACATTCGCCTGGCCCCGGGGAAGCCGCGCCGCTGACGAGGTGACGGGTCTCGCCGATTCGTCGGCGCGCGCCGCCATGCTCAGGCTCGGGTCGAGTTTCCTCGAGGTGTTCGAGTTCAGCTCGCCGATTCCGCGTGCAGTGCATGCCGACCGGCCGGCCTGCGATCACGGCATCTCGCACATCTGCCTCGAGGTCGTGGACATCCACCAGGAGTACGAGCGGCTGCGCGCAGCAGGCATGCGCTTTCACTGCCCGCCGCAAAGCCAGGATACCGGCTGGGTGACATACGGGCGCGACTGCGACGGCAACATCGTCGAGCTGCTGGAGTTCGCCGTCCCGGCGCACGACGTCGATTGAGGCAAGCACGCGCGCGGCGCGTCACCGGCGCCAGACGATGCACCGAGGCCGCTTCCTGTCAGGCGCGCTCGCGCGGCGTGCCGGCAAAGTCATGCCGGCACTGGGGACACTCCGGGCGCCGGAACAGCGGCCCGTAGAGCCCCGCATCGAGGGCGGCCTGCCAGAACCAGCGGCTGCGACAGGCCGGGCATCGCACCATCAGGCATACGAAGGCGTAACCGGCGACGGCGAGCACGGTGCCCGCGGTCCAGGAGATGCCGGTCACCGCAGCCAGCGGGGCGAAACTGCCGATGAGCAAGGCCGCAGCGCCGAGGGCGAGCTTCCAGTTCTGGCCGGTCAGACCGATGACAGAGGACGTGGCCATGGCCGTGCGCTTCCTTTGCGCGTAGAGACTCCGTCGCAGATTCCCAGCTCGTCCCTGCGAATGCAAGGACCAGGACCGGTCACAGGTCGCAAAAACGCCGGCCCGGTTCAGTCCCGGTTGATCCGGACCTCGATGTTACCGGGCGGACCGAAAACGGCCGCGGCCACCCAGCTCACCAGGCCCACGATGATCGCGCCCCAGAACGCATCCCAGAAACTGTGGATACTGAAGCCCGGCAGCACGCCGGCCACCAGGCCGAGCATGAGCCCGTTGATCACCAGCAGGAAGATGCCGAGCGTCACGATGGTCAGCGGCAGCGTCAGCAGCACGAGCACCGGGCGCACCAGCGCGTTGACGACACCGAGCAGGATGGCGGCGAGGATCAGCCAGCCCGGCCCCGCGAACTCGAGTCCATCGACCATCTCGCTCGCGAGCCACAGGCCCAGCGAGGCAATCGCGGCGCGGAAGAAAAACCAGGTCATCGTCATGGTGGCGATGCTACGCCCCGGATCGCCTCACCGTCCAACCGCGCTTCGACAGCTCCGCCATCAGCACCTCGCGGTGCTCGCCCTGAATCTCGATGAGGCCGTCGCGCACCGTGCCGCCCGCGCCACAGCGCTTGCGCAGTTGCGCGGCGAAGGCCTCGAGCTCGGCGCCGGCGAGCGGCACGCCGCTGACCACGGTGACGCCCTTGCCCTTGCGGCCCTGGGTCTGGCGGCCGACGCGCACGATACCGTCGCCGGGCTTCGTCGCTGCCGCGCCACTCGCGCACGCACACTGCGCCAGCGGCCGGCCGCAGGCCGGGCAGGTCCGGCCATGGTCAGTCGAGTACACGACGCCCCGAAATGTCGGCGTGCGGCGCGGTTTCATCGCCGCCGGCCTTTCAGCCCACGCGCCTTATGGTTTTGCGCCTCAGCCATCCAGATACCTGCTCGCGATCTGTGAACGCCAGCGGCCAGCGTAAGTGCCCGGTGGATTTTGCCGCAATAATGGCGAGCGGTTCGCAAGCTTATGTCCGCTGCCGATGGCGGCGAGCCCGCCCGGCGCCTATCCTCGCGCTTGTTGTCGGTGCATTCGGGTGACGCTCATGGACGCGGGTCTCGCCTCGATTTCTTCCAGCCTCTATGGCCTGCGCCGTAGCCTCGACGGGCTGCGTCGCGATGCCCAGAGCGTCGCACACGCGGTGGTGGACGGCTCGACCGCCGATCTCACGGCAGCCATGGTGCGCAACGTCGAGCACCGGCAGGCAGCCGAGGCCAACGCAGCTGCCGCGCGGCGGGTAAGCGATACGCTCGGCTCGACGATCGATATCCTTGTCTAGAGCCTGTCTCGGCACTGCATTGCCGACCGTACTTCCGGACGTCGTGGTGGTCGGGACTGAAGTCCCTCCTACACGGTTTCGTTCCTGCGCTCCGTTCTTCCACGGCTGCGGCGCTCGGCGGACACCGGGCCACCCCATCTCCGCTACACCGGTGCGCGGCGCGCGGCCGGTATGACCAGTGCCGCAGCCACGCCGTAGACCAGCAGCCACGCCGCCGCCGACCACCAGAGCACCAGCCCGCGATGGCCGGGCAGCATCCAGCCGCCGGCGACCCGTAGCGCGACCGCGAGCGCGAACACGATGTGCAGGCCGTGCAGCAGCGCCGCTGGTGCGACACGGCCGCCGGCGCGATGGCGCGTCACCCGCAGCATCATCACCAGCGTCACGGTACCGATCGTGCCTGCGCTCAGGGCATGCAGCGCGCCGGAGTCCGGCAGCGTGAGCATCCCGAGGCGGTCGAGACCAATCAGCACGCAGCCGGCCGTGAGCCACAGGAAGCCGGCGTGCAACGGCCAGACTTCGGGATCCACCAGCGTGCGCAGGCCGTGCCAGTCGCGCATCTGCGCCACGAACAACGCGGCAAGGCCGAGCGCAGTGAACCCGGCCACGCGCTGCGAGCCGGCCGCGTCGGCCAGCACGAGCGCGAGTATCGCGAGCAGGATGGCGAGTTCCAGGGCCGGCCGCGGCGGGATACGGACGATGAGGCCTTGCGCGCGCAAGGCACCGACCGTTGCGGTGGGCACCAGGCGGCCGCCCATGAGCGCGATCAGGGCCACGACCACGTACACGGCCAGCGCCACGGGGTCGCGGCCGGGCGATGGCAGCAGCCCTGCCTGCACACTTCCCGCGCCCACCGCCGCCACGCCCAGCGCGACGAGAATCAATGGAAACGGCAGATTGCGTGCGCGCTTGACGGCAGCAAAGCGATACGCACCGAGCGCCGCGAGCACGAACGGAAACGCGCCCGCGAGCGTGAGCCTGATCGGCACCGGCCATTCCGGCACGAGCCACAGCAACCGTCCGGCCAGCCAGGCAGACCACAGGAGGAGCAGCGGCGGCCACCGCATGGGTTGCAGCAGGAACCCCGCGATCACCGCGAAACTGTAGCCGAACAGCATCTCTGCCCCGTGCCAGGCGGCCGACTCGATCCCGGCCGGCGCGACGAGGCCGTCGCGCGCGGCGAGCCAGAGCAGCACGTTGAGTGGCGCGAGCAGCAGGGCCGAGGGAAAGAACAGCCGCCACGGCCCGAACCGCTTCGCGGTCGCTACGGTCTCTGTCACGGTTTCATCCGGGGCGGTCACGGCCGGGCATTATCCGCCATGCCGCCGCGTTGTCGCCCGCTGCGTTCGTGCTGCTATAGTGTCCGGCCATGGATTTCGACGTTGCCATTGCCGGGGCCGGGCCGGCCGGACTGAGCTTCGCACGCGCGCTCGCCGGCACCGGGCTGCGCATCGCGCTGATCGAGAAGCTCGGCGGCGCGAAGCTCGCGGACCCGCCCTTCGACGGGCGCGAGATTGCGCTCACGCAACTGAGCGCGCGGCTGATGCGCGAGCTCGGCCAGTGGCAGCGCATCGACCCGGCGGAGATCTCGCCGTTGCGCCGCGCCAGGGTGCTCAACGGCCCCTCCCCCTTCGCCATGGTGGTCGAGCCCGATGCCTCGCACGCCGAGCTCGGCCATCTCGTCCCGAACCATCTCATCCGGCGCGCGGCTTTCGAGGCGGCGCGCGACACCGAAGGCGTCACGCTGCTCGACGGGCGCAGCGTGCGCACCGTGCGCAGCAACCCCGACTGCGCCGAGCTCACGCTCGACGACGGCACAGCGCTGCGCGCGCGCCTCGCCGTGGCGGCAGACAGCCGTTTCTCGGAGACCCGCCGGGCCATGGGCATTCCCGCCGAGATGCGCGACTTCGGGCGCACCATGATGGTGTACCGCATGGAACTCGGCCGGCCGCACGAGAACACGGCCTGGGAATGGTTCGGCTACGGACAGACGCTCGCGCTGCTGCCGCTGGCGGGACCACTCGCCTCCGTGGTGCTGACACTGCCGCACCGGCAGATCGACGCGTTGCTCGCCCTGAGCGACGATGAGTTCAATCGCGACATGGAGCAGCGTTTCGACCACCGCCTCGGCTCCATGCGTCTCGCCAGCACGCGCCACCCCTACCCGCTGGTCACCGTGTACGCCGAACGCTTCGTGGCCCGGCGCTTCGCCTGCATCGGCGATGCGGCCGTCGGCATGCACCCGGTAACTGCCCACGGTTTCAATTTCGGGCTGCGTGGCGCCTGTTCGCTGGCCCGCCACATGCGCGACGCACTGGCGAGAGGCGGCGACTTCGCCGCTGCCGGGGTCCTCGACGCCTGGCAGGTCGAGCACCGCAGCGCCACCCGGCCGCTGTACCTCGCGACCAACGCCCTCGCGCGGCTGTACTGCGATGACACGCCGCCGGCCCGCCTCATGCGCAACGTCGCGCTGCGCGCCGGCCAGGGCCTGAAGCCGTTCCGCGAAGCGCTCACCGCCGCGGTCAGCGGCGCGAGCGAACAGCCGCCGCTCGTCTCGCGCATCGCCGGCAAAACACTCGCCGCGCTGCGCCCACGGCCGCGCGACGCCGCCTGACCGCAGTCCGCCCCCGCGGTACAGATCGCGCTGCGCGCGCAGCGGCGAGGCCGGTTCGCGATGCGGACAATTCCGGCAATGACGCCCGCCGCACCGACCACCGCGGTACAGTCGACTGCATGTCCCGGTGCGGCTTGCCCGGGCACAGGAGGTTGCCGGCATGCCATCGATATTCGTGCGTGACCTGACCATCGGCCGTCGCGAGGCGGTCGCCTCGCTCGTAGCCCTGGCCGCCGGCGCGGCGATGGAACCGGCCGCCAGCGCGACGCGCCGGGAGGGCGGGCTCGATTTCGCCAACCCGCGCGACAACCTGTACGCCTTCGGCAAGATCTGGGCGGGCTACGACGCGCCGGTCATCGGCGCTTTCCACGGCCTGATGTACGCCCGCATCCCGGGCAAGCGCCTCATTCCGCTGTTCGACTACACCGGCACCGGCATCATGCAGGCGCGCATCGAGCCGAATGGTGATCTCTCGATCAAATCGCGCGAGACCGGTTACTTCGCCGATCTGCGCACGGGCGAGATCCTCGAGTTCTGGGACAACCCGTTCACCGGCGAACGCTGCGAGGTGTATCACTTCTACAATGACATCATCGGCGGACGGCTGACGGAACTGATTCCGACGTTCCTCGCCGGCGGTGAGGGCGAGTCGCCGACCCGGATGAACGAGGGGACACAGTTCCCCGACGAGCAGGGCAAGTATCCCTTCCTCCTGCCGTTTCGCCAGTTCGCCGATGACGTCCTGCTGTCATGGGACTATGCCCATGAGTACGCGAATCCCGTCACCCCCGCGGGCTGGCCGGGTTACTCGACGGGATCGAAGGTCACCCCGTCGGAGCATTTCACCATGCACTGCTCGCGCCGCGCGCTCGAGGACCGCAGCCTGCCCACGGTGCGCATGGTCGCCGGTTTCACGCGGCTGTCCGAATGCTGGCCGTTCATGCGCATGGGCAAGGCGCGGGATCCGGCCATCCGGGAACTCACGCTCTTCGGGCGGCAGTTCAGTCACAAGGGGTTGCCGGGTTTCGGCGACGTGCCGCCGAAGGTGCTCGCTTACATCGAAAAGCACGCACCGGAGTACCTGACGCTGCCGCCGGAATGGCCGATCAGCAACGAGCGCCTGGAAACCTGGAAGGCCTTCGTCATGGACGTGCCGCCCGAGACCGCAGGCTATCCGTGGAAGTGGGCGGGCAAAGAGCGGCCCGTTGCCATTCCACCGCCGACCGGGCTTGGCGCGCATTCCTACCGACCGCGCGATCGGGCGTAGCGCCGGCGGCCGGCCAATCACGCCGGGAGCGCCGGTGTTGCCCTACGCGCCGTGCGCGCTGCGATCGGCGTAGACAACGGCTTCGCGCCGCGCTACCCGCCCGGCCGGTGCCGGCCAGCCCCGTTGCATCAGCCGGGCCAGCACGTCCGCCTTGCCGGCGCCCGTCACGAGCCAGACGATGCTGCGCGCAGCGTTGATGACCGGCAGCGTCAGCGTGATCCGTGCAAAACCCGCGTGCGTGCCGACCGCCACCACGCTCGCCTCCGATGCATCCAGCGCCGGGTCGCCGGGAAAGAGCGATGCGGTGTGGCCGTCCGCACCGAGGCCGAGGTGCACGACGTCGATCACGGGCGGGGTGCCGGCGAGGCGCGCCAGCGTGGCCGCGTACTGCAGCGCCGCTGCCGTGCCATCAGGCGCTTCGACCGGCATCGCCTGCAGTCTCGCCGCTGCCAGCCGGCCGGGGCCGACGAGCGCCCCGGCGATCGCCGTGAGGTTACGCGCGGGGCTGCCGGCCGGCGCCACCCGCTCGTCGACCTGCAAGACCTGCAAGCGGCTCCAGTCGAGCGGCAGCCGCGCAAGTTCCGCGAACAACGCAACCCCGGTCGTGCCACCGCTCAGCGCCAGTGTCGCCTGCTCGCGCGCGGCCAGCGCACGACGCAGCCTGCGGGCGATGAACCGCGCCGCCAGCGTGGCGGCCAGATGCGGTGTCTGCGCGACGACGAGCCGCATGACGGCGATCAGCCGCAGGGACCGCTGCCGGACGCCGACGGGTCATACCAGCCCCCGAAAGGCGCGACCATGTGATCGGCCTCGCGCGGTCCCCAGCTGCCCGGCTCATAGCGATACGCCGCCGCGCCGTGGTTGACGATGGGATCGACGATCGCCCAGGCAGCTTCGACACTGTCCTCGCGCGCAAACAGCGTGGCGTCCCCGTCCATCGCGTCGCCGATCAGCCGCTCATAGGCCTCGCGCGCCTCGGTCGAGGCATTGCAGACGTAGAGTTCGATCTCTTCGCCGGCCATGCGCTCGCCCGGCGTCTTGGTGCGTGCGCCGGCGGCAATCGACACGCGGTCCGGCCCGAGGCGGAAGCGAAAGTAGTTCGACTGCGGCGGCACCGGCTCGTCGAACACCTGCTGCGGCGGCGCCTTGAGGATCACCATGACCTCGGTGGCGGTGACCGGCAGGCACTTGCCGGTGCGGATGAAGAACGGCACGCCCTGCCAGCGCCAGGAGTTGAGGTGCACCTGCATGGCCGCGTAGGTCTCGACCTCGGAGTCCGGCGCCACGCCCGGCTCGTCCCGGTAGCCGCGGTACTGGCCGCGCACGAGGCTTGCGCCCGTGAAGGGACGGATCGCGCGCAGCACCTTGACGCGCTCGTCGCGCTGCGCCACGCCCCAGTGGCCGACGGGCGGGTCCATGGCGAGGCTCACCACCACTTCGAGGAGATGGTTCTGCACGACGTCGCGGATCGCGCCGACCTCCTCGTAGAACCGGCCGCGGCCCTCCAGCCCGATCTTCTCCGCCATCGTGATCTGCACGCTCTCTACGTAATTGCGGTTCCAGATCGGCTCGAGAAAGGAGTTGGCGAACCGGAAGTAGAGCAGGTTCTGCACCGGCTCCTTGCCGAGGAAATGATCGATGCGGAAGATCGCCGATTCGTCGAACAGGCGGTGCAGCGCGCCGTTCAGGGCCCGCGCCGAAGCAAGGTCGCGCCCGAAGGGCTTCTCGACGACGACGCGTGCGCCGGCCGCGCACCCCGAGCTGCCCAGGAATTCGATCACCGGGGTGAACAGGCTCGGCGGAATCGCGAGATAGAACAGCGGCCGCCCCGCCTGCGCCAGCACCTCGCGCAGGCGCTGAAAGGTTCCGGCATCCTGGTAATCGCCGTCCACGTACCGCAGCAGCGCGAGCAGCTTCTGTGCTGCGGCCGAATCTGCCTCGCCGGTGCGTTGCGCCAGGCTGTCGCGCACGCGCGCGCGGAACTGCTCCAGGTTCCAGCCCGAACGCGCCACGCCGACGACGGGCTGGTCGAGCTGGCCGTGCTTGACCATGCCGAGCAGCGCCGGGTAGATCTTGCGGTGAGCCAGGTCGCCGGTGGCGCCGAACAGCACCAGCGCGTCGCTGCGGGACGCGCTCACCGGCCCGGCTCGCGGTGGCCGCCGAACTGCATGCGCATGGCCGAAAGCAGCCGGTTGGCGAAATCCGCCTCGCCGCGCGACTCGAAACGCGAGTAGAGCGCAGCGGAGAGCACCGGCACCGGGGTCGCGGTATCTATCGCCGCCTTCAGCGTCCAGCGTCCCTCGCCCGAGTCCGACACCTTGCCTTCGAAGGCGGCGAGTTGCGGATCGGCGGCGAGCGCGGCCGCCGTCAGATCGAGCAGCCAGGAGGAAATGACGCTGCCACGGCGCCACAGCTCGGCGACTGCGGGCAGATCGATGTCGTAGCGGTAACGCTCGGCGTTGTCGGTCGCATCGCCGGAGTCGCGGCCCGCGGCCGCGTGGCGGAACAGGTTGAAGCCCTCCGCATACGCCGCCATGATTCCGTACTCGATGCCGTTGTGGACCATCTTCACGAAGTGGCCTGCGCCGGCCGGCCCGCAGTACAGATAACCCGCGCTCGCGGTACCGCCGGTGGCAAAGCCGGGCGTCGGTGGCACGCTGCCCTGCCCCGGAGCGAGCGCGCGGAAAACCGGATCGAGCCGCTTCGCCACCGCTGCCGGCCCGCCGATCATCAGGCAATAGCCTCGCTCGAGGCCCCACACGCCGCCGCTGGTACCAACGTCGAGAAAGTCGATACCGCGCTCAGCGAGCGTGCGCGAGTGCCCGATGGCGCGCTCGAACGGGGAGTTGCCGCCATCGATGATGCAGTCACCGCGCTCGAGCAGCCCGGCGAGTTCCGCCACCAGGCCCGCGACCGCCGGCACCGGCACCATCAGCCACACGGCGCGCGGCCGCTGCAGCCTGGCAACCAGGTCGGCCAATGACGACGCCGCGCGCGCACCGTGCTGCGCGAGATCCCGGATTGGCCCTGGGTCCTGGTTCCAGACGACGCAGTCGTGACCCGCGGCCAGCAGCCGCCGCACCATGTTGCCGCCCATGCGGCCCAAGCCGATCATGCCGAGTTCCATCTCGCGCTCCTCCAGCGGAATCGCATCCCGATTCTACGCCTCGGGCCGCACGGTCCGGCGCTTTGCCTGACGCAGGCCCGCGCTTATACTGCGGGACCCGGCGACTCACGACACCGGCCCGGCCGCCGCCAATCGATCCCGCAGGCAGAAAGAGCAGACCGCCTTGAGCACCAACGACCAGCAATTCCTGGACCAGTTCAGCCTGGTCATCGGCATCCTGATCGCGGTTGGAGCTGCGCTGGCAATCGCAGCGCCGATGATCGCCTCGCCCGTGCAGCGGGCCGTGGTTGCGGACAACGCGATGCACCAGCAGCAGGTCAATGAACGCCTGCGTCCCTTCGGCCGGGTGGCGCTGACCGGCGAAGCTGCCGCGGAGGAGCACGCGGCGGCCGTTGCTGCACCGGCGCCGGTCGCAGCACCGCTTTCCGGGCCGCAGGTCTTCAACCAGGCCTGCAACGCCTGCCACGGCGCCGGTATCGCTGGTGCGCCGAAGCTCGGGGACAAGGCTGCGTGGGCGCCACGCATTGCGCAGGGCGTAGCCACCCTGAACAAGCACGCCCTGGAGGGCTTCCAGGGTCAAAAGGGTGTCATGCCGGCCAAGGGCGGGTTCGTCGACCTCTCCGACGCCGAAGTCACCGCCGCCGTCGAATACATCCTGAGCCAGTCGAAGTAGGCATGCCCTTCGCCCCGGCGCGACGCCGGGGGGCCGCCGGTCATCCTTTGCCGGGAAAGGTTCCCTCGCTGCTGGAGGCGACCTTGACGTCGGGAATGTTGAACAGCGACTTCCAGTCGCGCGCGATCAGCAGGTCCATCAGTTCGGACGCCTTGCCCTCGCGCTTCTTCTCCATCTCCTCGTGCAGCGTGATCAGGGCGGCATCGACCTCGGGGCCGAAGAGATATCGCAGGTATTCCATCGGAACCCGCGGATTGTCTTCGTCGAATCGCCCTTCCGCGTCGAACGTCGGCGGCAATATCGGCGGCACGTAAAAAACGTTGGGTTCCGTGCCGTACTCCGGATGCAGTGGCAGGGCCACCTTCCACTCGTACACGAGTTTGTGGATCGGCCCCTCGTCTTCGAGAAATCCAACGAACCGCAGCCGCCCCGGGCACTGTCGCGCACAGGCCGGCGCCACGCCCTGCTCGATGCGCGGGAAGCAGAAAATGCACTTCTGCGTCTTGCGCGTCACGAAGTTGAAATACACCTTGTCGTAGGGACAGGCCTGGTTGCACAGCCGGAATCCCTGGCACTTGTCCTGGTCGACCAGCACGATGCCGTCCTGCTCACGCTTGTAGATGGCGCGAACCGGGCAGGCCTCCAGGCATGCGGGCTTGGTGCAGTGGTTGCACAGCCGCGGCAGGTAGAAGTGATAGTTGTTCGGATACGTGCCCGAGCTGCTGTCCTCGTTCCAGTTCGGGGCGGCTTCGCGCTCCAGGGGCTCGGCGCGCTGCAGGCGCGTCTCGGTGCCCTGGAAATACACGGCCTCGTGGTTCAGAGGCGAGGGCTTGCCGAAGCGCTTGTCCTCGTGCAGACCGCCGTACTGCAGTTGCCCGTTCTTCCAGCCCGAACGCTTGCCCTTTTCCTCCCACTCGTAGGGATAGCCGGGCCCGGGCTTGGTCTCCACGTTGTTCCACAACATGTACTCCTGGCCCTCCTCGTCCGTCCACAGCGATTTGCACGCGGCCGTGCATGCCTGGCAGCCGATGCACTTGTTCAGGTCTATCACCATGGCGACTTGGCGGGTGGTCATGTGCGGCTTCCTTGGTATTGGTCGCGACTGGTGTCGCTGCAGCAGTGCGGTCTCTCGTTTCAGCTTCGGCCGGTCTCGACGAATTTCTCGAAGCTGACGGTGGTGTCGTGGAACGTCAGGTTGGGCACGTAGTTCGGCGCCCTGTAGCCGATGTGGCCGTAGTCACCCACGAGCGAGGTGGGCTTGAGCAGCCCGCCCGTCGAAATCACGGCGCTGAAGTTCTGCCGGCCGCGGAACATCATCGGGTCCCAGCCGTGGTACATGAACAACTGGCCCGGTTGCATGCTGGAGCTGGTATGCGCCATCGCGACAAAGGAGCCGTGGTTGTTGTGCACCCGCACCAGGTCGCCATCGGCGACCCCGCGCGCCCTGGCGTCCGCGTCATTGACGTAGACGTCGGGCTCGCCACGTTGCAGGTGCACGAGCAGCGAGTCGTCGCGCCACATGCTGTGGATGCCGTGCCGCGCGTGGCCCATGGTCAGGCGCATGCTGTGGCCCGGGTTGGCGAGCGGATCCTTGTGCACAGGCAGTTGCTCGCCCTCGGCGAGGAACCAGTCGTGGTCGAAGTAGTACTGCTGGCGGCGGGTCAGCGTCTCGTAGGGCTGCTTGTCGCGCGTGCTGGCGAGCGTCTGGAACGAGAACGGAGAGCCCGGCCCGAACTGCGTGCCCTTTGAATCGTCCACGCGCACGAAGCCGCGCTCGGCCAGTTCTGCATAGGTGACGTCCGGTATCCCGGTGGAGTTGTCGAGCAGAAACTGCGCGATGTCGCGATTGTCGCGAATCTGGCCGTTCAGCGTCATGAGATCGTGCAGTTTCGTGTAATCGTGTTCGATCGGCTGACCGCGGAGCTGGTCCTTGATGGGAGCCAGCCCGCGCTCCTTCGCCTTCTCGCTGATCGCCTGCGCGAGGCGGCGCATGATCTCGAAGTCATCGGCGGATTCACCGAGCGGCGGCACCGCCTGGTTGAGCACCTGGAGGTAGGGCGTGCGCCCCTCCATCGTCATGTCGTGGCGCTCGTAATGATGCGATGCCGGCAGGACGTAATCGGCATACATGGCCGTGACGCTCATGTCCGGCGTCACGGCGACGATGGTCTCGAGTTTCTCGAAGACGTCGCTGCGCCAGCGCTTGCCCGATGCGCGCCAGTTGGCCGGGTTATGGCCGGCCATGATGGCCATTTTCCACGGCATACGCGCATAGTCCGGCAACCAGCCGTTCGCAATGGCCTCGCGGTAGTACTTGTCGAAATGCTGCGCCTGTTGCCTGCCGTAGGCGCTCTCGTTGAGCTCCTTGCCGTCACCGTGAGCGTAGTCCCACACCGATATGGCGGCCACCTTCAGGCGCGGCCCCACACCGGCGAACACGAACTTCAGGGTGCCGTCGGCCTTGGCGAGTTGCGTGGTCTGCATGCCGCCGCCCTCGCGACCGGTGTTGCCGGTGAGCGCGCACATGAGCAGCCAGGCGCGATGCAGCTTGTCGCCGTGCAGCCATTTGCAGGAGCGGTAACCGGCGAAGATCATGCCGGCGCCCGACCTGGCGAAACTGCGCGCCACCTGGCGCGTCACGTCGGGGTGCACGCTGGTCACGGCCTGCACCTTCTCCGGCGTGTAGTCGCGGTCACAGAGTTCGCGGGTCAGTTCGAACACGGTAGTGACTTCGACCGACTTGCCGTCGGCCGTCTGCACGGTCCACCGACCCTCCACCGCCGGGCGCAGATCACCGAGCCGCAGGCTGCCCTCGGGCGGCGTGCCGGGCGGGCCCTTCGGCGGCGCAAGGCCGGTCGCGGGCGCTACCGCGGGCCGGCCGGCCGCCTCGTCCCATATATAGAAGGTGTCCCCGGCAAAGTCCCCGGCCACCCCGAGGTCCGTGCCGCGGAGGAACTTGCGGGTGTCGGTGCGCACCAGGTACGGCAGGTCCGTCTGCTCGCGGACGTAGTCCCAGTCGATGAGGCGGTCGGCGATGATCGTCTGCACCATGCCGAGTGCGAGCGCCGTGTCGGTGCCCGGCTTCGGATTGACCCATTTCGAGGAGTGGATCGCGCTCGCGCTGAACTCCGGCGAGATCGTTATCACCTCGCAGCCGTTGTAGCGCGCCTCCCAGAAAAAGTGCGCGTCGGGGATACGCGTCACGGCCGGGTTGCAGGTCCAGACCAGGCAGCACCTGGACTTGAACACGGCCGCCATGTTGTCGCCCGGGAGCGGATGGCCGAGCGTCATGTGCGCTCCGACCGGCAGGTCGCCGACGCCCGCGAAGGTCTCCGGGCAGACGATCCCCGTGATGTTGCAGAAGCGGAACAGCGACGCGAAGGCGGCACGCTTGAGGATCATCTGCGTGCCCATCGCAAACGTGATCGACTCGGGGCCGGACTCCGTGGCGTGGAGCAGGAACTTGTCCGCGATCTCGGAAACCGCCTGGTCCCAGCTGATGCGCTCCCACTGCCCCGCGCCACGCGCGCCGACGCGCTTCATCGGGTAGAGCACGCGCTGCTTGCCGTACATGTACTTCGCCTGGCGGATGCCCTTCTGGCAGCCGCGCGGGCCGTAGTCCGGCGTGTCGTCGCCGGAACGCCCGTACTCGCCCTGCTGCTCCTCGCGCCAGACGATGCCGTTTTTCACATACAGGTTGAAGGCGCAGTGGCCGGTGCAGTTGATGCCACGGCTGCCGTGCACCACGCGGTCCCAGGTCCACTTGCGCCGCATCAGGTCTTCCCAGACCGCGTACGGTGCCGCAAGCGCTGCCGCCGGGTCCTGCGCCGCTGCCGGGGCATACCTGAGCGAGAGCGAGAGCGCCACTGCCCCGCCGGCCTGCAGGACCTGGCGTCGATCGGTGAGCGTTGCATTCATCCTGCGTTCCTCGTCGCTGCCCGGCCCGAAACCGATATTACAGCAGCCCTGCCTTCACCAGCCGCTCGATATTGGCCGTCTGCCGGCGGCGGAAGGTTTCGCGATCGGGCGGCTCGATCACCTTGCCGTCGCGAAGCAGGTAATTGCCTTCGTGAAAACGGAACTTCGCGTAGCTGTCCGCATAGATCTGGAACGGCTGGCGCGACATGACGTTCGCCATCGCGGTGCGCCGGCGCGCACGCCGCAGTGCGCCGATGTCGATCACCGCGTTCGAGTTGAACGCTTCACCGCCCGGTGCGGCTTCGGCCAGGATGTGGCCGTGGTAGTCCAGGATTTTCGACATCGCGCTGCAGGTGTGGGGCGGAATCGGGATGTCGTCGATGCTGGCGGTATTGGATGCCACGACATACACCATGTTTTCGATCGCACGCGCGCGGCGGCAGATCTCCTTGATGGTGAGCCCGGTGCTGCCCGGCTCGCTCGTCGGATGCAGGAGCACCTCGGCGCCCCGCATCACCACGCAACGCGTGATCTCCGGGTACAGGATCTCCTCGGAGGCGATCGTGCCGAGATTGCCGATTTCCGTGCGCGCCACCGGGAAGATGCTCTCCGGCCCGTACACGTCGAGGTACTTGTCCCAGACATCGTGGGGCGTGGGCTCGAAGCAGGAGGTCAGGCGCCGGTAGCGCAGGATCACGTCGCCGTTCGGGCCGATGATGAAGCAGGTCTGGAAGTACAGCTCCGGGAACTTCGGATCGATCTCGTAGACATTGCCGGCGAGAAAGACGTTGTTCGCCTGCGCAACCCGGCCGAGCTGCTCGTACTCCGGGCCGTTCTGCTCCAGGCAGGCGCGGTCGCGCCACTCGGCCGGCGACTCCTTGAGCGGAAACCCGGTCACGGCATACTCGGGCAGGCCGACCAGCCGGACCGGGACTCCATAGAAGAACCGGTGGAAACTGGCGGCCGCAGTCGTGTACTCGCCGATGCGCTTGATATTCTCGGCGATGCGCGCGCGCGAAGACTCGCGATCCTTGCAGCGGTTGACGCCCTTGACCGAGACCTGAAGGGCAACCGCGATGTACTCCGGTCCGTCGGTATTCTGCTCAGACATTCTGGTTCCTTGTGGAGAAAACCCCCGGCGCCGCGCAGTATAAACAGGCGGGACACCCGCGCCACCTGCGGCAGAGCGCCGCGACTGCGTGCCGGTTAGCGGCGCCTTGTGCCCGGCGGCACGTGCAGGGTATGTTGCCGCGTGTGAGCCAGGCCCCTGCAGCGCCGCCAATCCCGCGTTTCGGCGTGAAGGACATGGTGCCGACACTGAACGGCACCGGCTTCATGTTCGAGGTGCGCGACGGCTACGCCGAGGAATGGATCAGCTTCGCCGGTCGCAGCCCGGACCCGGTACTCGAAATCGGCTGCGCCTACGGGGTGGCAACCATCCCGGCGCTGGAGGCCGGCGCGCAGGTGGTCGCCTGCGACATGGAGCCCGGCCACCTGCAGATCCTCGCCGAGCGGGTCACGCCCTCGTTGCGCACCCGGCTGACCTGCGTGGCCGGCAGGCTGCAGGAGGTGGAATTCGCCCCGGGGCGCTTCGGCGCGATTCTCTGCTCACGCGTGCTGCACTTCCTCACCGGCGAGGAAATCGACACCGCGATCGCGCGGATGACCGCGTGGCTGAAACCGGGCGGCCGGCTCTACCTCGTCGCCGACACGCCTTACGGCATCTGGCGCAATTTCATCCCGACCTTCGAAGAGAACAAGCGCCAGGGCCTGCGCTGGCCGGGGATGATGGTGGGACTGCACAACTACCTGCCCACCCCGGGGCTGCAGAAGCACATCGACAAGCCCGCGTTCATGAACCTGCTCGACGCCGAACTGCTCGCGCGCATCTGCGCCGACGCCGGCCTGCGGGTGAAGCGCGCAACCTTCATCGACCGCAGCGACTTCAAGGGACTCGGCGCGCTCGACGGCCGCGAGAACGCGGGCGCGCTCGCACTGAAGCCCCGGTAGCCCGCACGGCGGCGCGGGCGCTGCGCCGCGCCGCGCGGGAGCTGCACCGGCAACCCCCGCGCGGCTGACATAACTCCGCAGGGAAAAGGTAAAAACGCCTGTAGTCACGGGGAATGTGTCGAAATACCCGGACGCAGGTCCTCGGCCCGGAGCCTGCACGACGTTAGAATTCGCGCGGCTCGAATAACAAACGAACAAGCAGAACAACACCACGATGAACGAAGTATCGAGCCGGGTACTCGATTACCTCGGCTACAAAAACAAACGCAGCACGGCAGACTGGGCCGAGCGGCTGTGGCGACAACACCTCGACGGAGCACCAGCAGACTTCCGGGCCGACGAAGACCGGCGTCGCTATGTCGATCTTTCGACCCGCGTCGAGCAGGCACGGTTGCTGGCTCACAAGCTGCACACCCGTCGCACCCGGCACGCGCCGCAGTTTCATTCCCTGGCCGGCGACCTGCGCTAGCACCGGCGGGCCACGCCGCGCGAGTCGCCCGTCCGGGCGCGTGTGACCGGCATCTCAGCCACGCCAGGCAGGCGCTGTCCGGCGCCAGACCGGCGCTTCCGACACGGCCGATTCGTGAGCCGGATCACCGGGTTACACGTCAGCCGATTGCTAGACTCCATGCCCGATCGCATCTCACGCACCGGAGGATCGCGATTATCGCGGTCGCCAGCGGCAACCGGTATGGCCAGCGTCCCGCCATTGAACAGACCCGAAGGCGCGAGTGACTCCTTCGCCGAAGCGCTGCACGAACTGACCGCGGGCAGTGCCAGCCTCGGCTTTGCCCGGCGGGCACTCGCGGCGACGCTCGCCGGGGGCGGGCCTGCTGCCACGGATGCACGCGCGCTCGTCGTAACCGCCTGGGAGAACGGGCAGCTCAACGTCGAGGACTACGAGGCGCTGGTGGCCGATCTCGGCCACGACCTTGAGGAAGACGATCCCACCGAGTGGTCCGAAGCGGTGGTCAGCGAATTCGCTCCGACCGGCGACACCGCCCGGCAGCAGCGCGACGCCGCCGCTCACACCGACGGCCCACCGCCGGCGGCGAGTCTGTCCGCCGGTGCCGTGCTGCGCGAACGCTTCGTCCTGCAGACGCCTGTCGGCATCAGCGGCATGAGCGAGGTGTACAAGGCGCTCGACCGGCGCCGCCAGGAAGCCGGCGCGGCCAATCCCTGGGTCGCCATCAAGCTCGTCGCGCCGGTGTGCCCGCGCTACCGCGATGCGCTGCGCCTGTTGCAGCGCGAAGCCGCGCTCGCCCAGCGGCTGGATCACCCGCACATCGTGCGCGTGTTCGACTTCGACCGCGACGGCGACCACGCTTTCATCACGATGGAGTGGCTCGAGGGTGAGTCACTCGCCGAGCTGCTGACCCGCCAGCAGCACCGCCCCCTCGCCGGCGCACTCGCGCGACAACTCCTGGCGGAGGTCGCCGATGCGCTGCAGTTCACCCACAGCCGCGCCATCACTCACGCAGACGTCAAGCCCGGCAACATTTTCCTCACGCGCGACGGTCCCGTGAAACTGCTCGACTTCGGCGTTGCCTGCGTCGGCGAAGACGCATCCCGTGGGCCGGCCGCCGATGCGCGCACCCCGGCCTATGCGAGCTGCGAAGTGCTCGAAGGCCAGAGCCCGACGCCACAGGACGATGTCTACGCGCTTGCCTGCGTCGCCTATCGCATGCTGGCCGGCCACCGGGTTTTCGGCCACGACGATGCGCTCGGCGCCGAACGCGCCGGCCGTCGCCCGGCACGCATCCACCGGCTGACCGACGGCCAGTGGCAGGCGCTGGCGCAGGCTCTGGCCTTCCGCCGCGAAGCGCGCACTGCGGACGTCGCGGGTTTCATCCAGGCGTTCAATGCAACATCCGCCGCAGCGGCGCCAGCAGCCACGGCGGCAACCAATGCGACCATCGTGCCGCCGGCACGACGGCGCATGGTATGGCTTGCCCCCGGAGCCGCTGTCGCGCTCGCTGCGCTCGCCCTCGCCCTTTGGCGCAGCCCGGCGCCAGCGCCGCAGGAAACCGCCACGACGACGGCGCCATCCCGCGACGCGCCCACGGGCCTCGTCGGTCCGCCCCTGCCGGAACCCATCGTGGTGCCGGTCGCACCGGCGGCGAAAGCGGCGAAGAACACTTCGCCACAGCGGGATGAACGGCCCACAGAACGGGCGCCAGAGACACCGGCGACACAACTGGCCACCGTGCCATCCACGACCCGCGACACTGCGGACATCACCGCAGCGGAGAGCGTGACCCCGACGGTCGCGGCGGCGGCACCGAGCCCGGGTATCGCACCGGCCGTCAGTGTGGCGCCGCTCCCCCCGCCGCCCTTGCCGGACACAGCCACGGCGGCACCGGCGCTGGACGCACCGCCACCGGCGCCGGCGGCGTCACCGGTCGAAGCACCGACGCCACCCGGGCTGCGCGAGGTCGCGCTCGCCTCGCTCAAGTTCCGTCGCTACGTGGAACCGCGGCCGCGGTGGCGTAACCTCGAGCCGGATCCGGCGGGCTGGGTGGACCTGAGTTTCGTCGTCGACGCACAGGGCGAAACCCGTGACGTCACCGTGACCGATGCGAGCCCGGCCGGCCGCTATGACGAGGCCGCCAGTGCGGCAGTCCGTCGCTGGCGTTTCGAGCCGGTCACCGAGGGCGGGCAACCGGTCGAACGGCGCTCGGCCGTACGCCTGCGCTTCGAGCCGGAGTGAGTCACAGCCCGAGCGGGCCGAACAGGTCGCGCTTGACGAACAGCGACCTGAAGAAACGCCAGCGGATCCTGCCGTTGGTGAGCCAGCGCACCGCGGCACCGTTCTTCTGCGCCGTCAGCATGCCCTCGACCAGAAACGGCGTCACCGTCTCGACCGTATCGGCGAGGATGTTGAGGATCTTCTTGCTCTGCTCCCAACGCTCGCCGCGACGCTCGGGCGGAGGCACCAGCAGATCGGTCACGACGATGCCGGGACTGAGAAAGCCCATCCGGACCGGGGTGCCGGCCAGCTCTTTCGCCATCGCGCGGGTGAAGTAGCGCACGGCGTACTTCGTGGCGCCGTACACGCCCACCGTCGGGCGAATGGCGCCGTTGCTGCCGAAGCCTTCCATGTTCCAGATCCAGCCGCCCTTCTGGCGGTACATGCCGGTCATGCAGACGCGGTTGCAGTTCATCAGCCCGATCAGGTTGGTGGTGACCGTGCTCGCCATGTCCTGCGGCGGCAACATGAAGAACGGCACCTTGATGCCATCGCGCCCGGCGTTGTTCACCCAGATGTCGATGCGGCCGAAGGCGCCGGCTGCCGCATCCCAGAGCGCCTGGACGGCGGCGAACTCCCCGACGTCACAGGGCTGCCCCGCGATCGTCGCCTGCGGGAACTCGCGGCGAAGATCGGCAACGGCGCGATCCACGGCCTCGCGGCCCCGGCTCGACACCATGACGGCGTGACCGCGCCGGAGGAACTCGCGCGCCATGCCGAGGCCAATGCCTTTTGTGCTGCCGGTAATCACGATGTTCACGGCGCCTGCTCCGTCCGCCTGGTCTTCGTCGCAGTGTCGCAGTTATCGAATGAACATGCAGCCGGGCGACCTGATTCGCGCCTACGCGCTCCCCGAATGAACGCCGGCAAGGCGGCGGGAATGGTCAGTACAGAGCGCGGCTGCTGCGCCGCGGGGCACGCCGTGCGACCATGCCGCCGGAGCCGGGAACCCGCCTCAGGGAGCGACACTGCATGGGACTTCCACAAGATGCCGACGAACCGCCGCAGGAGGGTTTCCGCTCCCGGCTCGCACTGATCGCCGTCGGCGTCACCCTGTTCGCCATCGGCCAGTCGCTGCTGTTCACCATCGTTTCGCCGCTGGCCCGCGCCACCGGACTTTCCGAGATCCAGTTTGGGCTGGTGCTGACGCTGGCGAGCCTGCCGCTGGTCGTCGGCGCGCCGTTCTGGGGCAGGAAAAGCGATCAGGTCGGGCGCAAGCCCATCTTCGTCTTCGGCCTGGCCGGCAGCGCCGCCGGCACCGCACTGGTCGCCTTCGCCCTGCACGCGCGCATGGCCGGCTGGATCACGGTCGGGGGCCTGGTGGCGGGACTGCTGGTCGCGCGCGGCCTGTACTCGGCGACCGCATCCGCCCTGTATCCGTCGGCCGGCGGCTACATCGCTGACGTCACCAGTCTCGCCAACCGCGCCCAGGGCATGGCGATGCTCGGCGCATCCAACAGTTTCGGGGCCATCCTCGGCCCGCTGATGGCCGCTGCCTTGTCATTCGTTGGTCCACTGTTCCCGATGTACATCGCCGCGGTCATCATGGCCGCCGGCGCCGTGACGGCCGCGCGATTGCTGAAGGAACCAGAGCGGCATCGCGCATCGGGCAGCAGTTCCGACCTGCGTCCGAGCGACCGGCGGATCCGGCCCTTCATGGTGATGTGGCTGGCGTTCTTCCTGACGTTTTCCTCGGTACAGATCACCACCGCGTTTTTCATCCAGGACCGTCTCGGAGTCGCCGAACCGGCCGGCGTCGTGCGCGTCGCGAGCATCTGCCTGGTGGCGATGGCGGTGGTGATCACCGTGATGCAGGGCGTGGTGTTCCAGATGTGGCGGATCCGGCCCCGGGTGCTGCTGCGCTGCTGCGGGCCGGCGTTCGCCACCTCGCTGCTCGTCATGGCCGCGGCGCACAGCACGCTCGGGCTGGTGGCCGGCTTTGCCGTGCTCGGCCTCGCGTTTGCATGCGCCACGCCGGGCATCAGCGGCGGCGCGAGCATGACGGTGGAACCCCACCAGCAGGGCGCGGCGTCCGGTTACCTCGCGGCAGCCAATACCGTCGGCGCGATTTTCGGACCGCTGGTCGGCACCTCCGTCTACCGGCTCGGAACCCCGGCAGTGCTCTACGCCGGCGCCGCGCTGTTCGTGCTGGTGAGCCTGTACGCCTTCACCATCGAGATTCCGGAGCACCGCTACCGGAGCATCTGACGATCTGGCTCGATGTACACGGCAGCTCCGCGACGGCAGTTGCGTTTCGGGCGGCTGACGCCGCTGGAACCCGGGGCGAAGTCGTCACACTCGTGCCCGCACCTGCGTGAGCGCGGCCTTCCTCACCAGGTGCGCCGTGATTGCCCGGTGACAGCGGGTTCCCCCGGTCTTATGTTATGAACTCGCATTGGAGTAGCGCCTCCGGGGCGCCGACTGGTACATTGAATCGACAACCAGAAGCGCCAACACAAGAATAATGTTCAAGCGCGGCTGATCATCGAGATCTGTCCGCGCAACAGCGCTGATGACCAACCCGGGGGGGGAAGTCATGACGGTGTACGGTCGAGTTCCCGCAACGACGGCATTGCTGTGCCTGCCAGGCATTGCCGGTGGCCATGCCGCGGGATCCGGCGGCGTCAGGCTCGCCACCAATCAATTTGTCGGTAGCTGCTTGGACACGATCCCGGAACCCATGACTGTGGCGCTGGATGGCGCGAAGACCAAGGTGGTTCCGCTTCCGGTAACAGCGTGGCGGTTCATGTCCAGCGTCGCCTGTTTGACGATCCGCCGCAGGTCCTGAAGCATGGGCCGGTGACCACAACCCGGATTTGTTTGGGGAACGCTTTTGGGGGCTGCTGGAGACCAGGGGGACAGGCCATGAAGAAGACCGTTCTGCTTGCAGTTGCATTCCTTGTTGTGACCTCGACCGCGCTTGCGAGGGAAGTGGTTCTGGTTGCGCATAATCTTCGAAGCAGTTCCGGGGCACTGAGCACCCTCGCCTGGAAGAACTGCCCCGGTCCGTCCTATGCTGCCCCCTGCCTGAATCCGGGCAATGCCTGGGTGCAGGCAAATGGAATTACGGGATCTACAGCAACCTGGGACTGGGATCCGGCGACGGGCGTGCTCACCAGCAGTGGCAAATACGAAGCAGCGACTTTCATCAACAGCAACCCTTCTGCGTCAAGCATTCTCGCCGACCGGGTTGTGAACCTCGTCATCGATGCCGGCAGTCTCGCTACCAATGCCACCAGCTATGAATGCGTCGAAGGCACCTTCGTCGCCTCGGTTGGCTCCCATGCCTGCGGCAACTACCGCTTTGGCGACAATTTCGTCAACGACAGCTCGATGGCATACAACGTCGGCGGAGATAGCCGGTGCGTGACGCGCACGCTGGGCGGCGATGACACCGGGATAGATGCTGCGCGCGGCCTGACGAATACTGCCGCGGGTGGGGGCTGCGACCAAACGGACGGCGCCTTTGCGCTCTGGACTGTCGCACAGGATGACCAGGTTGATGGTGGCACGCTGATTCTGTCCAACGGTCTGTGCCTGACGTGTGCCAACGTCAGTTACATGACCTTCGAATATGTTGGATCTACCAGCGGCGTGGCGCAACCGGACTCCGCCTCAACGACCGAAGGCGCGCCCGTCATCATTGACGTCCTGGCCAACGATACTGGATTCATCGATCCACTCCCTCTGTCTGTCGTCACGCCGCCGGTGAATGGGAGCGTGGTGATCACTGGCTCGCCCGGAGCCGGCGCCGGCATCGCACTGACCTACACACCGGCGGCTGGCTTCCAGGGCACCGATACATTCGAATACTCCGTCAGCGACGGTACCAGGTCTGGCACCGCAACCGTTACAGTCATCGTTGGCCCGGCCGTATCTTCCAGCGCCTTTGCCCGGGATTGGCCGACCTACCAGGGCAATCCGGGACATACCGGCTACGTGCCGGGAACACTCAACACCGCCCAGTTTGAGCTCCGCTGGCAGATTCCGGCGGCGAACGGGCTGCCGCTCAACCCCGTGGCGGTGGGAGGCGGCAAGGTTTTCGTGAGTGGCCGATACTCACACGGCGATACCGGGCTGTACGCCTACGATGCGCGGTCGGGCGCTACGCTCTGGAGCGTTCCCTATTCCGGCTATTTTTCCGTGACCCCGCCCGCCTACGCCAATGACCAGGTCTTTATCCAGACCGGCAACAACTACGGAGATACATGGCTTCGGGCCTACGATGCTGTCACGGGCCAGACAATCTTCAAGTCGCCTCATGGCGCCCAGTGGGAAAGCTACCTCGCGCCGACTGTCGTGGATGACACCGTCTACATTAATGGCGGCACCTACGGGGGCATGTATGCCTTCGGCGCGATCGGCGGCGATCAGCTGTGGTTCAACTCGTCCCTTGCTCAGGAGGACAACTGGACGCCGACGGTGGATGCCAACCATGCCTACGCCTACCTCAACGGTGTGCTGACCGCAGTGAACCGGAAATGGGGCTCGACGGCATTCACGATTCCGGGGCCCGCCAACGCATACGGGCCGGCCGTTCCCGCACTGGGCAGTTCTGATGACGTGATAGTTATCGCCGGCAACCGGCTGGTCCGCTTGAACCTGGCTGACCGGACGATTGCGTGGCAGAAGTTGGGCAATTTCGTCGGCCAGCCGACCGTGGCAAATGGGGTTATCTATGCCATCAACGGTGGCTCCCTCAGCGCCAGTGCCGAGAGCGATGGCGCTCCCTTGTGGTCATGGACCGCGCCGGCGGGCACGCTCACTGCGCCCATGATCGTCACCGACTCACATGTCCTCGTCAGCAGCGGCAGCAAGGTCTACGCTGTCAACCTGGCCACCAGAACCAGCGACTGGAGCTACGCCGCGGCCGGTACGCTTGCCCTGGCGGGACACTCTATCTATATCGCGTCCACGACGAGCGGCACGTTGACGTCGATACGTGTCGGGCCAAAGGGCGCCTACGACGACGAAGCGGTGGCGTATCTTTCGACGCCGACCGAGATCGACGTACTGAGCAATGACGACGGATTCGTCGATCCGGTGGCGGTCGGCATCTCGGCGGATCCGCAGCATGGCACGACGGTCGTTTCCGGATCCCCCGGCGACGCCTCCGCGATTCGCATTACTTACACGCCGGCTGACGGCTTTCAGGGCACGGACACTTTCGAGTACACGGCGAACGACGGCGCGCTGTCTGGTACCGCGACGGTCACGGTCGATGTCCGGGCCCCGCAAGCCATCGCAGATACCGCGGAAACGAGGCTGGACGCACCAGTGCTGATAGACATCCTGAAGAACGATCTTGGTTTCGCCGACCCCGTTACCGTCACAATCACGAACGATCCGCAGAACGGGACGGCGGTGGTCACGGGTTCGCCCGGCAGCGCAGCCGGAGTACGCGTTTTATATACACCCGACGCCGGGCACAGCGGCAATGACAGCCTGGAGTACCAGGTCACCAACGGCATCAACACCGACACGGCCGTTGTGAGTATCAATGTGCTCCCGTATCGGGCACACCCTGACAGTTTCTACATCATCAGTAGCCAGAGCGCTTATCTGGCCATTGCCGTCAATGACGTAGGCTTTGAGGAACCGGTTTCAGTCAGGGTCGTCAAGAACCCGACACGGGGCTCAGCGTACGTCTCTGCCGCCACGGGTTCACTTTCGGATATGCGGATCGTTTACTACGCGACCGCGGGTGCCTATACGGACAGTTTGACCTATGAGATCAGCGATGGCGCCCGTATCGATCAGGCAATCGTTACGCTGAATGTCGTGCCATTCATTGCCCAGGACGACGAAGCGACAACCGGTACAGGCACTCCAGTTGCGATCGACGTAGCAGCCAATGACCTCGGCTTCGGTTATCCGCGCCAGGTCGGGCTGTACACCAATCCGGCGAATGGGAGCGCCACCGCATCCGGCTCCCGGATCAGCTATGTGCCGAAACCCGGGTTTCTCGGTACGGATACCTTTGAGTACGCAATCGACGACGGAACCCATGTAGGCATCGCAACCGTTACCGTGCATGTCATCAACGATGCCGACAACGACGGCATAGATGATGCCGTGGACAACTGCCTCTACCGCGTCAACCCGGACCAGCGTGACACGGACGGTGATGGATACGGCAATGCCTGTGATGCGGATCTGGACAATTCTGGCATCGTCAACTTCACCGACCTGGCCATATTCCGCAAGAGATTCGGAACGGCAGATCCGGACGCGGACTTTGACGGTAGCGGTGTCGTGAACTTCGCCGACCTCGCGACATTCCGTAGCTTGTTCGGCAAGGCGCCAGGCCCAGGTCCGGCAGGATCGTCTCCCGCGCCGTGAAGGCGTCCGGCACGCCATGCGTCGACACGCAGATCACGCGCCGCACAGCTATCCGGCGCGGATCACAACCGCCATCAATGATGACGGCCATGGTTTTTTCCCGAGCGTTTATGCGTGACCGGGGCGCCAGGTCACACCGATGGTGGCCCAGTATCGCGGGGTTCCCCTGAAGGTGTGACGTGTGGTCTACAGAATGCCGTAATCTGACGTGATCCAGCTCAAAACTGCCGCGCAATCCGGTAGGGAGCTCGTGTCTTGTACATGCAATCTCAGACATCGCGTGGGGTATGGGTATGCTGGAGTGTCCTGGCGCTGCTCGCAGCGGGCTCCGGCTGGAGCGCAGTGGCGCCGAAGCTGCCGGTGGAGGCATTCGGATCGCTGCCGTTGATGGGGCAGGCAAGGATTTCGCCAGACGGCCGTTACATCGCCGCAGCAATGCTCGACGGCGCCAGATACAGCCTGGTGATTTACGATCTCGAGCAGATCGGGCAGCAGCCGCCGTTTCGCGCCCCGACGGGCGACTGGGACGTCAACTGGATGCACTGGAAGGTGGGCAACCGATTGCTGGTCAGCGTCCGCCAGGCGTTCCACCGCGATGAAGTCGGTGTCATCGAAACACGGCTCTGGGCGCTCAATGCCGACGGTTCGGATCTGAAGCGGCTCGTGCAGCCGAAAAGCGGCTCCAAGGGGAGCTGGCTCGACGGATCGCAAGTCGTGGTGCAGGTCGCCGATCAGATCGTCGATTTCCTGCCTGACGACCCCCGCCACATCCTGATGGCGTTCAATCCTGAAGACCCGCGACGGCCGCGTCTCTACCAGATCGATGTCCAGACTGACCGGCGCGCGCAGCTGTCGCCGGGCGGCGACTCGATCCAGTGGTGGATTCTGGATGGCAAGGGACACGTGCGGCTGGCGCAGGGACGCAACTACTCCGTCAATAACGCCAATCTCAAGACGTACTATCGGGCCACCGAAGACGACGACTGGACGGAGATCTGGGACGAGGGGCAGAAGAACGCCGAATTCTTGCCAGTAGTCTTCGACCGGGCCGACCCGGACATTCTCTATGTCAGCTCCGAACACGAGAACGGGCGGCACGGCCTGTTCCGCTACCGACTCAGCAGCCGCGAGTTCATCGAAAAGCTGTTCCTCCATCCCGAGATGGACATCGACGACATCATCCTCGACCCGCGCGGCCTGGCGGTGGAGGCCGTCAGTTACGTCACCGACACGAGGCATTTCGAGTGGTTCTCCGCGGACCTGGCGTCGCTCTACCGCGAAATCCGGTCCCAGCTGCCGGGCTGGTCCATCGGACTGGTCAGTCGGGCGTTCGACGACTCACGCATAATCGTGCGCGCCTCCGCGGCAGATCATTCATCCCGTTACTACATCTACGATCGCGCCGCGGAGAAACTGCAACTGTTCGCGGCGGCCTATCCGCAACTCGACGAGTACGATCTGTCGCGTGTCGTGCCGGTGAAATACCGCGCACGCGACGGGCTGGAGATACCGGCCTATCTCACGCTGCCGCCCGGCGTGCGCCAGCCTCCCCAGGCGCCGCTACCGGCGATCGTGATGCCGCATGGTGGTCCAGAGGCGCGCGACTATGGGGACTTCGATCCCGAAGTGCAGATGCTCGCGAATCACGGTTATGCCGTGCTGCAGATGAACTTTCGCGGCTCGAGCGGCTACGGCGCTGAATTCGAACAGGCCGGACGCCGCGAGTGGGGCGAGGCCATGCAGGACGACGTCACGGACGGCACGCGCTGGCTGATCGACTCGAAGATCGCCGATCCCGCCCGGATCTGCATCGTGGGCGGGTCCTACGGCGGCTATGCGGCCCTGATGGGCGTGGTCAAGGAACCGCAGCTGTATCGCTGTGCGGTGAGCATCAATGGCGTCACCGACCTCCCGGATCTGTTGAATTACCGCGCAAAGTTCGTCGGAGGCAGGAATGAGACGACGCGGCGCATCGGCGAAATCTGGCGTGATTCAGCAAAACTGGAGCGCAACTCGCCGGCGCGGAGGGCTGCCGACATCCGGGCGCCTGTGCTCATCGTGCACGGCACCGACGACCGCGTGGTGCCGATCGAGCAGAGCCAGAAGATGCGCGATGCGCTCGAGAAGGCCGGCAAGACCCATCGTTATGTGGAACTGCAGGACGAGGAGCACTGGTTGACGCACCGTGACACGCGCCTGCAGTACTTCCAGGAACTCGATGCCTTCCTCGCCGCGCAGCTTCATTAGGAAATCTCCAATTTCCTTCGTCGCAGATCTTCACCTGCAGGGCGTCGAAGCTCACCACCGGACAGACGCTGTCGAGCGGCCGGCAACCCTCCCGACTCCGTCCGAATCAGCACGTCGGTGAGAAATCCGGATCAGGCTTCCGGCTTGTCGAGCGCGGTCCGCGCCATCGCGACCGCGGACGGGTAGTCCCTGGCTATGCCGAGCAGCGCCGGGTGCTCGGTGAGCCCCATCTCCCGCACGAGCTGCAGCGGCCGGGCTTGCAGGCCCGAGAAGATCAGTTTCACCCCCCGACGGCGGCAGCGATCGAGCAGATTGCGCAAAGCCGCTTCGCCGGAAGCGTCGATGACCGGCACCTGCCGCATGCGCAGGATGAAGACGCAGGTGCCGCGCGGAATCTGGTCGAAAACGGTGTCGAGACGGCTGACGGCGGCGAAAAACAGCGGTCCGGATACGCGGGTCGCTTCCACATGCGGTGGCAGGACGTCACGCTGCGACGAGCCGGCATCCTCGTCCTCATCGGCCGAACCCGCATCGTTCGCGATCTCGAGCGCACTGCTCATGCGCTCCATGAAGACGAAGGCGGCGAGCACCACGCCGACTTCGATCGCCACGGTGAGATCGAACACCACCGTCAGCACGAAGGTGATGAGCAGCACCACCCGATCGCCGTTGGAGGCACGCAGCAGGCGGCGAAAGCGGTTCACTTCGCTCATGTTCCAGGCGACGAGCAGCAGCACGGCCGCGAGTGCGGGCAACGGCACGTAGCGCATGAGCGGCGCGAGCGCGAGGATGAAGAGGAGCAGAAAGAGCGCATGCAGCATGCCGGCGACCGGCGAGCGCGCGCCGGCGCGGATGCCCGTCGCGGTGCGCGCGATGGCGCCGGTGGCGGGCAGGCCGCCGATCAGTGCCGAGCCGAGGTTCGCGACACCCTGCGCGACGAGTTCGGCATTGGAGCGATGCCGGCTGTCGATCATGCCGTCGGCAACCACCGCGGAGAGCAGCGATTCGACGCCGGCCAGGAAGGCGATCGTGAAACTCGCCGGCAGCAATTCGACGATCCGCCGGACCGAGAGGGAGGGCAGTGTCACGGCCGGGAGCGCGCGCGGCAGTTCGCCGAAAGTGGAACCGATGGTCGCGACGGGCAGCAGCAACGCAGCCAGCGCGCCGGCCACGACGACGATCAGCAACACCGGCCACTGCGGACGCCAGCGCCGGATCACAACGATCAGGGCGAGGCAGCCGAGCGTCAGGGCCAAGGCGGCCGGATTCAGGGTGTGCAGGTGCTCGAAATAGACCCGGCAGCGTTCGAAGAACTCGCCCGGGAGCCGGGCGATCTCGAGGCCGAGCGCATCCTTGATCTGGCTGACGAAGATCGTGACCGCGATACCCGCCGTGAAACCGGTGATGACCGGTTGCGGCATGAACTTCATGAGATTGCCGAGACGCAGTAAGCCCGCGCCAACCAGCATGAGACCCGCGAGCAGTGTCGCGAGGAGCATGCCGTCGTAGCCGTAGCGCTCGATGACGTTGAACACCACGGGGATGAAGGCCGCGGTTGGTCCCCCGATCTGCACCTTGGAGCCGCCGAGCGCGGAAATCAGGAAGCCGGCGACGATCGCGGTGTGCAGGCCTTTGTCGGGCGTGGTGCCCGAAGCGATCGCGAGCGCCATGGCCAGGGGCAGGGCGACGACCGCGACCGTGAGGCCGGCAATGGCGTCGGCGCGCAGGTCTTGCAGCGTGTAGCCGTGGCGCCAGACCGAGACGAGCTTGGGCTCGAAGGGATGGCCGGGCAGACGCGCGCGCAGGTTCACAGGCCAGCATCCCGGGCCACCGCGGTCGCCCTGGCGAAGCTCACGCTGTCCAGGCCGGCGGCGGAGTCGGGCTCGCCGGTCAGCGCCGGGAACCGGCGGGTACTGCACGGCATTCAAATCTTCATGTGCTCCGGCACCTTGGCCTCGACCCCCTTGCGATACGTGGTGTAGATCACCACCGGGATGCCGAGATCGCCAAGGTTCTCGTGAATGAACGGCTCGACGTCGCTCCAGTCGAGCCGGCCGACGCCCGTGGCAAGCCGCGGCAGCGCAATGCTCCGGAATTTTTCCGCGACCGCGAGCTCGCGCAAACTGCGCAGCGCATGATTCACATAGGGCACCGTGGCCCGCCCGGGCTTTGCGCCCTTGCCGTAGGCCGCCTCCTGGGTGAACAGGCCGACGATACGCCGGCCACCCGGCCCGGCCCAGGCCCACAGGCCTCCGGGTTTTGCGTGAGTCGACTGGCAGTAGTGGCGGAAGTCCTTGTACATCGCCGGCCACTGCTGGCGCAGTGCCAGCGCCAGGCCCTGGCGGAAGTCGTCGTTGGGCGCGACACCGTGAGCGATGACCTGGGCCCTGCTCAGCAGGATGTCGCCGGTTACTTGCAGCAGCATGTCGTCTCCATTGCGCGAATGTGCTTGCCGCGAGAATAGCACGGGCCCCGGTTCGCGCGGTCGTCGTGCTAGAGTCCGACCATCACGACTGCGGGCGCGCGCGGCATGCTGATCGAGTTTCACCGCCGGATGCTGGCTGACCATGTGCGCTCGGCGGCGTTCGAGGCGGCCCTGCGCCGCGTGATCGTGCCGGGCCAGTCGAGCGTTGCCGATATCGGCGCCGGCACGGGCGTCCTCGGCTTCATGGCACACCGGCTCGGCGCGCGCGAGGTGCACCTGATAGAGCACGGCCCGGTGATCGGGCTGGCGCAACACCTGGCGGAGGCGAACGCAATCACCGGCCTGCACTTCTGGCCGGTGCACTCGGCCGAGATCATCGACCCGCCGCGCGTCGACATCGTGGTCGCCGAGATCCTCGGCAATCTCGCGCTGGAGGAGAACGCGCTCGAAACGCTCACCGACGCCCGCCGTTTCCTGAAACCCGGCGGCACACTCATTCCGCGGCGTATCAGCCAGTATGTTGCGCCGGTCGTCGCGGAGCGGTTCACGCACGAACTGCGCAGCTGGGATCGCGCACCTGCAGGGCTCGACTTCAGCGCCGCGCGGGCGGTGTCATTCGATAACGTGTACGTGCGACGCATCGGCGCGGACGACCTGCTTCCCGGCACCGCGAGTGCGCAGCGCTGGGATGAAATCGATCTCGCCGGCGAAGCAAGCAGCGAGCGGCGCGGCACCGCACACTGGGACATTGGCACGACGACCGCGATCCACGGCTTCGTGTTGTGGTGGGAGTGCGAACTCGTGCCCGGCGTCGTCCTCAGCACCAGCCCGCACGCGGCTCCCACCCACTGGGAGCAGGTGCTGGCGCCGATCGCCACACCGCTGCAGGCGCTGCCGGGCGACCGCGTGCAGATCGACATCGGGTCGGAGACCGGCGGCGGCGAAGCCGGCATCGGCATGCGCTGGCGGGGGAGCCAGGCGCGTGCCGGAACGGAGATCTCGCGGCAGGAGCAGGACATCGGCCGCGGCCATCTCGGCTAGGGCTCTGCGCGCACCGGCGTCACTTCAGGCGCTGCTGGATCTTGCGCGACAGGGGCGTAGCGAGGTGCAGCCCGTCCATGAGCTGCGCGGCCTGCTGGATGCGGCCCGCATCGACGATGTGCCAGAGCCGTTTCGAGCGCCGGATGATGCCCTCCCGCTCGAGGCGGCGCAGCGTGCGACTGACGTGCACATAGCTCAGGCCGGCCGCGTCCGCGATCAGCTCCTGGCTGGCCGGCATCGCGAAACCGTCGCCTTCGGCCTCGCCGACCAGGGTCAGCCGGGTCCAGAGCTCCCAGAGCAGATAGGCAACGCGTTCATACGCGGTCAGCCGGCCGACCGCGACGAGATGTGCACGCGTGATGGCTTCCTCGTGCGCCTCCACCCACCACAGCGCCACACCGATGCGGGGTGAGCGGGTGACGAGTTCCAGCACGTCCTCCGGGCGGATCAGCGAGTAACTCAACTCCGTCAGCGCCTGCACGGAGAAGCCGGCGCGCGGCGTGACGAACACCGTCGGCTCGCAGATGTCGCCCGGCAGGACGAAGTCCATCACCTGACGGCGCCCGTCGCTCAGGGTGCGGTGACGAAAGGCCCACCCTGCATGCACCAGGACGGCGGCGCTCATCCGCCGGCCCGCCTCGATCAGGCTGTGACCGGCCGCGCAGCGGCGCGGGTTCGCACCGAGCACCGACAGCGCCTTGATGTCGGCCGGCGTCAGTTCGACCGCGCGTGCGAGCTTGCGGATGAGCGGCGTCAGCAAGAGCCACCCCGGGGGTTTGCAGTCCCATGAACGGGAGGAATTTCTTTCGGCCCCAAAGTTAACATAAGTTAAAGCACAGGCCAGCGCGTGTCCGCATTATCCGGATGCGGAAGAAGTTTCTCGAAGCATCACGGGTTTCGCGACAGTCGTCCTGCGGTTACGGGTTCCGCAACAGTTGCGCACGACTGGCAGCCGGATTCGTCGATGCGCCTCGGTTTCACCACATCCGAGGCATCGGCACATGGCGGTGCCGCCGCGCGGGCTTCAAGCGGTGACAGGAAAGGAGATACACATGGCTGATCAAAGCCGAACCATCGAAAGCTCCAGGCCAGCAACCGATCCGGCACGGGCACCCAGAGCCTCGGCCCCGCGGCGGGCTCGCAGTGCGCCGAGCGTGCTGCTGGAGGCGAAGCTCAATCTGGCCGGCGAGGACCGGCAGCGACTCATCGCCGAAGCGGCTTATTTCCGTGCTGAACGGCGCGGCTTTCAGCCCGGGCGGGAACTCGAGGACTGGCTGGCGGCCGAAATCGAAATCGACGCCCTGCTCGGCGACGACGACGGCAGGGCCTGACACGCGAGGGAAAAGCCATGGAACATCGTCTCGGCACGCGCCGTCCGATTGCGACGGCCGTGACACTGCACCCGCCGGGGGGCATACCTGTCGCCGGGCGGATCCGCGAGGTGAGCATCAGCGGCATGTTCGTCGAGACTCCACCGGAGCTTTTCTCCGGCAACACGGTGATCGGGGTGGAACTCACCCTGCCCGGCAGCACCGACCTGCGTACCTACCGCTGGCAGGCCATGGTGATCCGGAAAGCATCCAGCGGCCTCGGGCTGATGTTCGACCGGTTGCGTCCGCCCGCGATCACGCGGCTGCTCGAGCGCCTCGACGCCGGCCTGCCATCCTCCAGCGACATCGTGGCAGACAAGGCGATCCGGAAACAGCGGGCGGCGGGCGGCGCGACATCGTCGCGGTGGTAGCGGCACCGCGCTTGTTGCGCGGCGTGACCTGCGCCGCCGCGGCGGCGCACCATGCGCCCGGTGCGGCCGTAACGCCCGGGCAGGTGGCGTAGGCGACCTGACTCCCCGGCCACACTCCCGTAAAGTACCCCGGCCACGCGCCAACCAGTGACCGGAGGATCCGTATGCGTATCGATCTCATCCTCGAAGCCAACTCGCCGCCGGATCGCATCGCAGCACTCGGGCGCATGGCGGAGGAGTACGGCCTCGGCGGCGTGTGGGTCTCCAGCATGCTCGATGCGCGCGATCCCTTCCTCGGGTTCGCGGAACTCGCCCGCACCAGCCGCAGCATCCGCATGGGGCCGATTGCAGTCAGCCCCTTCGAACTGCACCCGCTGAAGATGGCCACTTCGCTCCTCACCCTGAACGAACTGTCCGGCGGGCGCGCCCAGATCGTCGTCGGCGGTGGCGGCGGCACGATGACCGCGATGGATATCAAGCCCACGCGCCGGGTGCGCGCCGTACAGGAAGCGCTCGAGATCCTGCGGCAGGCTGGGCGCGGCACAGCGGTGACCTACGAGGGCGAGATATTCCGCGTACGCCGCTACCACCCCTCGTGGGCGCGCAGCACCCCGCCCGTGATCTACGCCGGCGCCAACCGCAGCCAGATGCAACGCATGGCCGCGCGCCATGCCGACGGCATCATGCTCTCCGACAAAATCGTCGAGCAGGTGCGCGAAGCACGCGCCGTGATCGACCCGGTGCTGGCCGAGGCCGGTCGCGACCGCGCGGCCTTCCGCCTCAACAACTTCTGGGCCTGGCACGTCAAGGAGACCCGCGAGGAGGCCGAGCGGGAAGCGCGGATCTGGCTCGCCCTGCGCGGCGTGCTGCTCAGGGCCAATCACCATTACTTCATGAACGAGGCGGACATGGACCTCGTCGAACGCAAGCGCAGCGCCTTCTTCGACGCCCTGCGCCGGCGCAGCCCGGATATCGAAGGCGTACCCGACCGCGTGGTGAAGCTGCTGGTCGACAACCTGACTTCCTGCGCCGCGCTGGCGGAACTCGACAAGGAGATCGAGCGACTGCGGCAGTTCCGCGATGCCGGCCTCACCGAAATCGCGCTGCGAATCTACGAAGAGCCCGAGCAGACGATTCGCATCCTCGGCGAGCGCGTGCTGCCGGCGTTGCGCTCGCGGTCGTGACCCGGCGCGGCCGCTGCGATCGCTCGCACTACTCGCCCGCTAGAACCTCCACAGCACGCCGAGCGACGGGATGAAGCGCGGCCAGTAGTCGAGGTCGCGATCGATCACGGTCACCCCGTCATTCTGCGTCACCTCGTACTGCGTGCAGCAGTCATTGCGTTGCCAGAGCAGGTTGGTGACCTCGAAGAACGCCTCGAGCGTGCTGTCCTCGAGCTCGAAGCGGCGCATGATGTATACGTCCAGGCTGTTGTAGTCATCGTACCGCGCGCCGTTGCGCGGCCCGACCGTCGCCACCGCGGGCCCGCCGTCCGGAGCGGCGACGAGGTAGAGCTCGGTGGTCGGCCAACCCGTGTGGTAGCTGTCGGTGACGGTGAATTCCCACTGTGGCCCGGAATAACGCAGCCCGGCGTTAACCGAATGACGCTGGTCCCAGCTGCGCACGACGTCGGCACCGTCGATCCGGTCGGTGACCCGCGCCCAGCCGTAGCCGAGCCACCACGACCAGCCGGCGTCGGCGCGATGTGCGAGCAGCATCTCGACGCCCCGCGCGCGCGCACTCGCCGGCGCGACCCGCACCCGGTCCGGCTCGAGCTCCGGCAGCAGCTTCACCGGATCGAAGAGATTTTCGAAATGCGGCCGCACGCGGTCGTAGTCCTTCAGGTATGTCTCGATGCGCAGCTGGTGGTCGAGCGGCAGTTGCTGCTCGAGACTCAGGATCATGTGATCCGCCCGTTGCGGCTCGTAGAATGTGTCCACACCGTCTTCGACCTGCAGTTCATTCGGACCCTGCGCCTGCCAGAACCGGCCCCAGGCGGCCCGCAGCCGCGTCTCCGGCGTCAGGTCGTACATCAGGTTCAGGCGGGGGGCGAACTGCTCGGGCGTATCGAGCCCATCGTAGGTCTGGTCATCCCAGCGCAGACCCGCCTCCACGCTCAGCGGATCGCTGAGCCGCACACGACTGGTGAAATAGGCGCTCATATAGTGCCCGTCGGGATCCGGATCGAGCGCACGCGTGACCGTCCCGCCGGCATCGCCGGGCAGCGGAAAATCCGGCGCAAAGACTCTGACGCTGGAATAGCGGTACTTCGACTCCACCTCGCGCCCCTCCACGCCGAGGCGCGTGAACGCACGCTCTGCCCGGTGTTCGACGTCGAGTCGCGCCACACCGGTGCGCAGAGTGCGCCGGTCGTCCACGTTCGCGGCCCGCCTTCCCGGATCATCGATAATACCGCTGCGGTCGTTGTCGAGATCGGTCAACCCCACGATCAGGCGACTCGTCAGCGCACCAGGCCACTGCTGCTGCCAGCCGGCCCAGACATAGGTGTTGCGGTAGTCGGCGTTGCTGCGCTCGGTCTCGTCGCTGGTGTTGACGTCGACCTCGTCACGCGAGGTGAGCGCCGTCGCGAATATCTCCGTGTCGTCGCTCAGGGCCAGGCTCGCGCGGCCGATGGCGTCGAAGTACTCCACCTCGCCGAAGTCCGAATCGGCGAGCCGACTTATCAGATCGAGATTGCTGCGCCGGACACCGGCGAGCCATTGGCCACGGTCGCCATCCCACTCGCCCGCCGACAGAGCACTGGTGTGGAACAGGCTCAGGCCGAGCTCGGTATAGCGCTTCTCCGGCGGGCTCAGCGTCGCGATATCGATCACGCCGCTCATTGCACCGCCGTAGGCCGCGCTGAAGCCGCCCGAGTACACATCGATGGACTCGATCGCCCGGGCGTCGAACACGGTCACGGGTGTGAGCAGATTTTTCAGGTGAAAGGGCTCATCGAGCGGAACGCCGTCGAGCACCATGCGTGTCTCGTTGTACTCACCGCCGCGGATGTGCGATTGCGCCGAAACGCCCGCCGCAGCGCTGCCCGGCAGCCGCTGCACCGAGCGCAGCGGCTCATCGGCCAGCTTCGGCACCGCCTGCACATCGGCCTGCGTCAGGATCGTATGCGCCTGCGGCTGGTTGTAGGCCAGGGCGTAGCTGCTGGTGGTGACGACAATCTCGGCGAGCTCGGGCTCGAGCGCCGTCAGCGCGAGGCGCGCCCGCGAAGTCCGGCCGGCGCGAACGCGCAGTCGGGCCAGGCTCGCGCCCGCGAATCCGTCGGCCGTCACGTCGAGCCGGTAGCGCCCGGCCGGCACGTCGGCGAGGCGGAACTCACCGCGCGAATCAGTGGTCGTCGTGCGGCCGGTCGCGGCCAGACCGACCCGCGCTCCGGCGAGCGCGACGCCGTGCTCGTCCGTCACGCGCCCGGCGATCGTACCGGCCATCCGGCCGGCGTCGCGCACGACCGAATAAGCGTTCTCGCCGGCTGGCAGCAACGCGAGCCCGTGGGGCGCAAGAATCTCGCTGGCTATGGCGGCTGGCGTCTGTCCCAGCGGTTCGGCCGTCACGAGCAGCCCCGGTGACACGATCTCCGTGTTGTAAATGAAGTTCGTCCCGGAGCCGGCAAGCTCGCGCAGTACCGCGTCGACCGCGCGTCCCGCATAGGGCGGCGCGGCCTGCACCGACGGCGTCAGGCAGGCGGCAAACACGACAAGGCCAACGAGCGTGGCGCACGCACGACTGAATGCGGGCATCGAACCGGCGAACCCCAACAGGCAGCAGAGCCTGCGCTGCCAGTCTAACCGAACGCCCCCCCGGCCCTGCCTCAGGCGACCGGCACGAGCCTGCCAGACGGTCGGGTGGCGCAAGACAGAGCAGCCCGCAGGCCGCCAACTGCACCGGCGACGTGGTGCAAGGGGATATCGGCCACCGTGTTGCTCGCGCCGGAACCGATGACCGGCTGGCACAGCCGCGACAGCGGGCGGTACTTGTCGAATTGCACCGAGGCATTGGCGTAGAGCGCCACGATTGGCGTGTCGAAGGCCGAAGCGATGTGCACCACGCCAGTGTCCACGGTAACCACGAAATTCGCGTCGCGCACAGCGGGCAGCAGGTCGGCAACACTGCGGGTCTGATAGAAGAACGTGCGCTCCCGGCTCGCAACCACCTGCTCCGCTTCCCCCGAGTCGGCAGGCAGGGCCGTGACGAGCACCGGCAGGTCGCAGAACTCCGGCCCCCGGATCAGGCGGATCCAGTCGTCGGTCCGCCAGCGTCGCTCGGGTCGCTGCGCCGAGAGGTTCACGAGGGCGAAGCGATCCAGGCGATGCCGGCAGCGGAAACCGGCGAGTTCCCGCTCGGCTTCCGGCGCCACGCCCAGCCAGGGCCGAGGGTCGTCGACAGGAATGCCGAGCGCCGCCACGACGTTCAGCGCGCGCTTGCTGGCGTGGGCCTGCTGGTTATCGAGATGTCCCGGCAGGCCGTGCGTGAAGCAACCCCTGCTGCCGCATCTGCCCTGCGGGTCGCCGTTGAAGCCGACCGACACCGTCGGTCGCGCCATCCGTACCAGCAAGCGGCTGGTGTAGGAATGATGATCCTTGGGGTCGAGCCAGAAATCGAAACGCTCCCGGTGCAATCGGTACATCAGCGGCAACGCATCCAGCGGCCGGCCCGGGTAGACATGCACACGATCGATGCCTGGATGACCAGCGAGCACCTGATGGGTACGCAAGCCGGCCAGGACGTGGATCTCGGGTTGCGGCTGCAGTGTCCGCAAGGCCCGCAGAACCGGGGTCAGCAGCACCAGGTCGCCGATCTTGCCGAGTCCCACCACCAGGGTCTTGGGGCCGCCGGAGGCGTGGGAGATGCGTTGGGCCAGGCGGCCCGGATACAGACCAGAATCCATAGGCGGTTAGACGCGCCAGCCTCCGGCAATCAATCGCTGCTGCGCATACGATAGCGGCCCGCGATTGTTTCCGCCCGCGACCAGCGTCACACGCACCGATGGGCAGGCGGTTGCAGGGGACGAAGTGCATGCCGGACGGAATTTCCGTGGTGGTTCCGGTCCACGATGAAGCCGGCAACGTCGGGTCGTTGGCACAGGCCATCGGCAGCGCCCTGGCACCTCTCGGCCCATACGAGATCATTTTCGTGGATGACGGCAGCAGCGATGATACTGCAGGGCGCGTGCGGGGCGTCGGCTGCGGGATGGGCACCGTGCGCCTGTTGCGGCACGCCGCACGCTGCGGCCAGAGCACGGCGGTGTGGAACGGCGTCGCGGCCGCCCGGTACGAGCGGATAGCGACCATCGACGGCGACGGGCAGAACGACCCGGCCGACATTGCGCGCCTGATCGCGGCACGGGCCGCGGCCCCGGATCCCGATCGGGTCGGGCTCGTCATCGGCCACCGCCGGCAGCGGCGGGACACCGCCCTGCGGCGTTTCGCCTCGCGGATCGCCAACGGCGTGCGTGCCCGACTCCTCGGCGACGCAACGCCCGACTCGGGCTGCGGCCTGAAGCTCGTCGACCGCGCGCTGTACCTGCAGCTGCCCTACTTCGACCACATGCACCGCTTCCTGCCCGCGCTGGTCCAGCAACTCGGCTATCGCGTCGTCTGCGTGCCGGTCGGTCACCGGCCGCGCAAGCAGGGCCGCTCCAAGTACGGCATCAACGACCGGCTCTGGGTCGGGATCACGGACCTGCTCGGCGTATGGTGGCTGTCCCGGCGCAACCGTCGCAGCATCGCCTGCGAAGAACTCATTGCGAGACCCGGTTTGCGGGCCGTGGGGTGCAGTGACCACTATTAACCCGCATCTGCTCCTCGGCGTCGGGCTGCTCGGCCAGGCGCTGTTCTCGGGTCGATTTCTCGTGCAATGGTTCGCCAGCGAGCACGCCGGCCGCAGCATCGTCCCGGAGGCGTTCTGGCACCTGAGCGTGGCCGGCGGCCTGGTGCTGGTCCTCTATGCCTTCTTCCGGCACGACCCCGTCTTCGTGCTGGGCCAGGGTGCGGGGCTGTTCATCTACGCGCGCAACCTGCACCTGCTGCACCGCTCGCGGCGGGGGGCAACGACCAACGCCGCGAGCGCAGCCACTATGCGTGCCGCCTGGTTCGCGCCCCGGTTCTGGCCCACGTGGATCGGCATCGGGCTCGGACGCGCCATCGCAGGCCTGCCTGTCGCCTGGCAACTGCGTCTCGGCCGCGGAGCGGGCCGGCTGGCGTACCGGACCCTGGAGCGCCACCGGCACGTGGCGCGCCGCAATCTGCAGCTTTGTTTCCCGGATCGCAGCGCCGCAGAGCACGAGCGGCTCCTGCAGCAGCACTTCCAGTCGCTCGGCATGGCCCTCGCGGAAACCTCGCTTGCCTGGGGACGGGACCTCGAGCGGCTGCGCGGGCATGTCACCATCCAGGGCCTCGGGCACGTGCAGGCCGCAAGTGCGCAGGGCAAAGGCGTCATTCTCCTCAGCGGGCACAACACCTGCATGGAGCTGACCGGAATCCTGCTCGCGCTGGCTAAGCTGCCGGTGCACACGCATTACCGCAACAACCGCAAGAACCCGCTGGCCGACCGCTTCGCACGCGCCGCCCGCGGTCGCTACGCGGCCGGCCAGATCGACCGCCGTGATGTGCGCCGCCTCGTCAAGGTTCTCAGGGAGGGCGGCATGGTGCTCTACGCCCCGGACCACCTGGTGCGCCCGTCCAAACGCAGCCTGCTCCTGCCCTTCTTCGGCGAACCGGCGCTGGTGCACGCGGGCCTGCGTGACATCGCGCGGTTGAGTGGTGCGCAGGTCGTGCCCTACCTGCCACGCCGCATCGACGATCACGGCCGTTACGAGCTCCGCTTTCTGCCGGCGCTGCAGGATTTCCCGGGCGACGACGCGGCGGCCGACCTCGCGCGGGTGATCGCGCTGCTCGAGGAGTGGATTCGGCAGGATCCGGCGCAGTACCTGTGGATACGGCCCCGCTTCGCCAAGCGCCCGCCGCCGCTACCCGATCCCTATCGGCGGGTTGCGCCCGCCGCCGCGCTGCCAGCGCAGCCGGTTCTGGCAGCAATCGACGACGGCGCACCCGAATTCGCTGACACCAACAGGTGAGCGGCAACCGCCCGGCCGCGACGACCACGGACGCGATCCTGCCCGGGCCGCGCGTGCGGCCAGTTCCGGCCGCGCTCGCACTGGTCCTGCTCGGTATCCTGCCGGGCCTGCTGGCCATGCTCCTGCGCCCACCGGCACCGCTCGACGAACTGCGCTACCTCGCGGTGGCATGGGAGATGTGGCGGGATGGCAATGTGCTGGTCCCGCATCTCAACGGCCTGCCCTACAGCCACAAGCCGCCCGCGCTGTTCTGGATCATCCACGCCGGCTGGGCATTGTTCGGCGTCAGCGAATGGTGGCCGCGACTGATCCCGGTGCTGGCGGGGCTGGCCGGCGTCGGCCTCACGCGCCGGCTGGCCGCTGCGCTCTGGCCGCAGGACCGCGGTACCGCGGCGCTCGCGCCCTGGCTGCTCGCCGGCTGCATGGCCTGGCTGATCTTCACCCAGATGGTGATGTTCGACGTACTGCTGACCGTGTGGGTGCTGCTCGGCATGTGGGGGCTGTCGTCGGCCGCGCGGGAGGACCACCCGCTTGGCTGGCTGGCGATCGCGGTGGCGATCGGCGCAGGCATCCTGAGCAAGGGGCCCGTGATCTTTGCGCAGCTATTGTTGCCGGCGGCGCTGGCGCCCCTGTGGCAGCCGGGCCTGCGGCAGCGACCGGGACACTGGTACCGGCGGCTGCTCGGCGCCGCCACGCTCGGCATCGGGCTCGCCCTGCTGTGGGCCGTGCCGGCGGCGCAGCGTGGCGGCCCGGAATACGCGTCGGCAATCCTCTGGCACCAGACCGCCGATCGCATGGGTGGGAGCTTTGCCCACGCGCGGCCCTGGTGGTTCTACTTGCCCACACTCCCGGCGCTGTTTCTGCCGTGGACTGCACTGCCCGGCGCGTGGCGAGGATTCACCGCAATCGCACGCGATGCGGCTCGCACCTTTCTCGTGGTGTGGATCGCGAGCGTCACGTTGGCGCTATCGCTCATCAGCGGCAAGCAGCCGCACTACATCCTGCCGGTGCTGCCGGCGCTGGCGATCCTCGCTGCGCGCTGCTTGAGCCAGGGACATTCTGCATTGGCGGCCGCCGATCGCCGGGTGCTCGCCGGCGTACCCGCGCTGCTGGCGGTATCCGCCGCCGCGTGGCTGCTGGAATCGGCGCGCGGCTACGGACTGGACTGGTCGCAATCCGGCGCCGGCTGGGCGCTGGCGGCATTGCCGTTCTGCCTGTGGACGGCCCGCGCCAGGACCAGCACCGCTGCCACGCGCCGCGCTGCGTGCGCCATGGGGAGCGTATTCGTGCTGGCGCTGACCGGCATCGTGCACAATCCGGTAGCAGCAGGTCACGATCTGCGCGCGGCGGCGGCGCTGGTCAGCGATCTGCAGAACGCGGGCGCCGAGGTTGCGGCGCTGGACCGCTATCAGGGCCAGCTCACATTCCCCGGGCGCCTGCCGCGCCCGCTGACGATCGTCGCCCGCTCTGACCTGCCGCGCTGGGCCGTGACGCACCCGGGCGCCTTCCTGCTGGTGTTCAAGGATCGCCCGCCGGACGGCATTGCCGCGACTGCGGTTTTCGATTTCCCCTATCGCTCCCAGCGGCTGCGAATCCTGCGCATCGGGGCTGAAGACCCTGGCGAGAAGGCCATGCCTGATGGGCACCATTGGCCCTGAAGTACCTTCCGTGACTCCCGCGACAAAAACACCGGATTCGCTCCGATCTGCGGGAATGCGCCGAATCACCGGCGGACGATGCGGTGGTCCCATCCCCGGCGCGTGCCGCTCCTACACGGCTTCGTTCACCGCTGCGCCTGGATAGCACCCGGTAGGAGCGACGTCAGTCGCGACCACCACAGCGACGAATGCCCCCGCAGGGCCAGCCGGCGGCGAGGCCCGGGGATGGGCCGAGTCCGGCACGCGCCGGGGGCGCGACCCTCGCATCGTCCATCGATAATCCACGGTATTCCCGCAGATCGGCGCCGCACGAAAAAAAATCGGGGCGGCAGCCCGCGAACAGACTGCCGCCCCGGGGGATGGGCGACGATAGTCCGGAGCAGCGCTCCGGGGGTGTTGGGGATCGCGACCTATCGTTCGCCCTGCTGCGAAATCTGCCTGATGTCGATCAGGATCGGGCCCGGCTGCGTATCGCGGTAGTCGAGTTCCGTCGTCGCCAGCACCGCCGCAAGCGCCTCGGCAGGCGTGAGCCCGGCGACCGACCCGCGCAGCACCACCGCGCCGGCTGCCTGCTCGGCGGCAGCCGATGCGAAGGCGATGCTGCGGCCGGTCTCGCGACTGACCCAGCCGAGAAACTCCGGCAACGGCCGGTTCTCGATGTTGAAGGCGGGCGCGACCTGCGCCGCCCACGCCCAGGCCGCGTCGTCCCGACCGATCGGCCGGCGGTGAACGTCACCGGCGCGATCCAGGGTCAGCTGCTCGCCCGCCTGCGTCTCGATGGCCGCGCCGTCGCGCTCGATCCGCACACCGCCTTCGCGGACCATGACACGCAGGGTGTCCTGTGCGAGACGTGCTTCGTACTGGGTGCCGAGGTGTTCGACAGCGCCGAGCGGCGTCTGGATCACGAGCGAGGCCTCGCCGGTTCGCCCCGCGCCGCTGTCGACATACACGGCGCCGTGCTCGAGCGCGATGCGATCGGCCGCGAGCATCGTCACTGCGCTGTCGCCGTCGAGGCGCACCGAGGTGGCGCCGATCTGCAACGCCAGGCGGCCACCAGGCGCGGAGCGCAGCCCGGTGCCCGCGGCGAGCGCAGCCCCGACGACCGCCGGCGCCGCGCGACGCAACCACGACCCGTTGTCGATGGTCACCGGGCCGGCAACCCGCGTAACTGCGGCGATGACCGCGGCGGGAGCCTGCCCCCGCGGTATGCCGATCCATACCGCCATCGCGGCCGCCGCAGCCGCCGCCGCAAGCGACCAGCGCGTACGCTGCCGGCGCCGACGCGCGGCCACCACGGCGCGCCACTCGGAGTGCACGGCGTCGCGCACCGCATCGCGCGCGGCCATGCCCGGCTGTCCACGGGGCCCCGCACGCCGGATGATCCCGGCGAGCTGCTGCTCGTCCGGCTCGTCACGCTGAACGATGTTGCCGTTCATGCCACCTCACCCCCCGGCAGCCCGCCGGCGATGATCTGCGCCGCGGTCGCTGCCCCGAACACCTTCTCGATCGCGTCCCTGAAGGCCACACGGGCCCTGGCCAGCAACGACTGTGCTGCGGTCGTGCCGATGCCGAGGCGCGCACCGATTTCCTCCACCGACATGCCTTCCACGTACTTCCACTCGAGCGCGTCGCCGTAACGTGCCGGCAGGCGGTCGAGCACGGAGCGCACGAGGCTGCCGAGCCGTCGCTCGTCATAGCGACTCTCGGGCTGCTCTTCTTCCGCCGACGGGATCGCGTCGAGCGCCGCCTGCACGCGCGGATCGTCCTCGATCAGCACGATGCGGGCGGCGTGTCGCTGATGCTCGCGCAGCTGATCCGCAATCTGGTGACGACAAATCTGGCAAATCCACGTAAACAATGCTGCCTCACCGCGAAACGTCCCGAGCTTTTGCATGACCTTGCAGAGCGTGGCCTGTGCGACCTCCTGCGCGGCATCTGCGTTACCGTTCAGGCGCGGCAGCGCAAAGCGGTACAGGCGGGCGAAGTACTCGTCGAAGAACTCACGGAAGACCCGCTCATCGCCTTCGAGCAGGCGACGGACCAGTCGTCGTTCATCGTGCAAGCCATCATCCATGCGCTGCTCTGCCTTCGTGGGGTTAGACGGACGCTCGCCGCAAAATCAATCCCCGGCCAGGCCCGTGGCGGGCCATCGGCGGGCATATTGCGCCCGGTGATGGGCATCCGGGGCGCCTGCCCGCCAGCCGCGATTGAAAATTCCGCCCCGCACCGTCCAAGCAGCAGATCGGATGGCAGGCCGCACCGGCCCTGCCGAAATGGAATTCGTCCCATGATCGAAGCGCAAGCCGTTGCAGCGTCTGCGGTGGACCGCTGGCCCGGCCCGCCGGCCCCGGCCGGCAGTCCCCCTGGGGTGGTCGTGTGCAGCCGCGATGCGGCAGGGCGGCCGGAGCTGGAGGCGTTCATCCAGGAAGGCTTCCGGCGCAAGCACGGCGCCGCCGTTCGCAGCTTCATGCCGGTGCTGATCGGCCTGCACGACACCTCCGGCCGGATCATTGGCGCCGCAGGATACCGCGGCGCCGCACGCGAACCCCTGTACCTCGAGCAGTACCTCGACCAGCCCGTGGAAGGGTTGATCGCCGCTCGCCGGAGCGGGCGGGCGATTCCACGCGCCGCGGTGGCCGAGATCGGCAACTTCGCCTGCAACGACTGCGCCACCGCCGTGACGATGGTCGGCGTGCTCGCCGCGTTCCTGCTCGATCAGCAGCACCGCTGGGTAGTGTTCACGGCAACGCGCACGGTGCGCGGCATCATGCGTCACCTCGGCATCAGCCTTGGCGAACTCGGCCGCGCCGACAAATCGCGCGTGGTGGTGACCGCCGACGATTGGGGCGTGTACTACGCGAGCGACCCGCGCGTGATGCTGGGCTACGTGCCCGCGTACCGTGGCGCGGCGCAGCGGATCCGGGGCAGTTGATCATTCGTTCGCCGCTCACCATGCTCGCCGGCTTCGCCCCGAACGTGACCGCGATCGTGGACGATGCCGGTACGCTGCGGGCAGGGCGCCTGCGTTCGCTGGTACACGCCGAGCAACGCTGGCTCGCCGCCAGCGGGAGCCGGCGTTTCGCGCTGCTCGCCGACAACGGGCGGGCGTGGACGATCACCGATCTTGCGCTGCTCGCACTCGGGCGGGTCAACGTGCCCCTGCCACAGCACTTCAGCGCGGGGCAACTCGCCCACGCCCTCGACAGCGCCGGCGTGGATGCCGTGCTGAGCGACCATCCGCAGCGACTGCTCGAACCAGGGCTCGGTTTCGTGCCGGCCGCATCGTCGCCGCAGACCGGGCTCGCGCTGCTGACGCGCCGCGGCGCCGAAGCGCAGGAGCCGCCGCTGCCTGCGGGCACCGTCAAGATCACCTACACCTCCGGCAGCACCGCGGAACCGAAGGGCGTGTGCCTCACGCAGGCGGCACTCGTGGCGGTGGCCCGGTCGGTGGCCGCCATCGCGCAGCCACTCGGCATCCGCCGTCACCTCTGCCTGCTGCCGCTCGCGACACTGCTCGAGAATGTCGCCGGACTCTATGCGGCGTTGCTCGCCGGAGTGACCTGTTACCTGCCCGCGACCACGCCCGGCGCGATTGCCCGCGGCGCGCTCACGCCGGCGACGCTGCTGGCCGAGGTCTCCGGCTGTCGGCCCGGGAGCCTGATACTCGTTCCGGAACTGCTGCGCCTGCTGGTTGCCGGCGCGGAGGCCGGTTGGGCGCCCCCCGCGAATGGACGTTTCTTTGCCGTCGGCGGCGCACGCGTCTCTCCCGCGCTGCTGGAGCGTGCCGGCGCTCTCGGACTGCCGGTGTTCGAAGGCTACGGACTCAGCGAATGCGCGTCGGTCACCTGCCTGAACACGCCGCTGGCCAACCGGAGCGGCAGCGTGGGCCGGCCGCTGCCCCACACCGCGCTGCGTGTCGATGATCGCGGCGAGATTCATGTCGGCGGCACGCTCATGGCCGGCTACGTCGGCGGACCCGCGATCGATCCCGCGCAGGGCTTCGCCACCGGCGACCTCGGCGAGATCGACCGCGACGGATTCGTTCATGTCCGCGGCCGGCTGAAGAACCTGTTCATCAATTCCTACGGACGCAATCTGTCGCCCGAGTGGATCGAGAGCGAACTGGCCCGCGAAGGCGCCATCGGCCAGGCCATTGCCTGCGGCGAAGCGCAACCGCAGGTCGTGGCCCTGGTCACGCCGGCCCATCCGGGCGTCACCGCCGCTGCGATCGCCGCGGCAGTCGAGCGCGCCAACGCGCGCCTGCCTCCCTATGCGCGCGTCGTGCGCCACTGCGTCATGGTCGAGCGGCCATCGGTGGCCAACGGCCTGCTGACCGGCAACGGCCGGCCGCGGCGCGAGCGCATTCTTCGCCACTACCGCACCACCATTGCGCAACTGCATGCAGGAGCCGTTCCATGTCCTTCCACGACCGCCTGACCGAGGCCACCAGTCGCGAACGCGAGTTCCTGCTGGCAGCCCCGGCGATCCGCGAGGCTCTCGCGGGCAACATCACCCTGCCGCGCTACCTCGCCTTCCTGAGCCAGGCGTGGCACCACGTGCGCCACACGGTGCCGCTGCTCATGGCGGCCGGCAGCCGCCTGCCACCCCGCCTCGCCTGGATGCAGAAGGATGTATTGCATTACCTCGACGAAGAGATCGGGCACGACGAATGGATCCTGAATGACATTCGCACCGCGGGTGGCGACGTGCCGGCGGTTACGGCATCGCTGCCACATCCGGCCACCGACGCGCTGGTGGCCTATGTCTATGACAACGTGCAGCGGCGCAGCCCCGTCGGCATCTTCGGCATGGTGTTCGTGCTGGAAGGCACCAGCGTGGCACTGGCGCTGCATGCCGCCGACCGGATCCAGCAAACGCTCGCCCTGCCCGATGGAGCCTTCACCTATCTGCGCAGTCACGGCACGCTCGACCGCCAGCACGTCGATGACCTGAAGTCCATTCTCGCCCGCCTGACCGAGCCCGCCGATCACGCCGCCATCGTGCAGTGTGCGCGGGAGATGTTCTGGCTGTACGGGCAGATGTTCCGCGGCCTCGACGAAGTCACGGTCCCGCTCGCCGCCGCCGGCGCCAGGAAACGCGCGTGAAGCCGCGCGAGATCCGCGCCCTGGTCACGGGCGGTGCCGGCGGCATCGGCTCGGCCATCGCGGAGGGACTGCTGGAGGCCGGCGCCGCGGTGCTGCTTGCGGACATGAACGATACCGCACTTGCCGCCACCGCGAACCGCTTCACACGGTTCGGCGAGCGCGCGGAGACCGTCGTGGTGAACCTCGCCGATACGGACAGCCGCGCTGCGCTCTGCCAGCGAGCCATCGCATGGCGGGTCAACGTGCTGGTGAACAACGCCGGCGTAAACCACTTCGGCCTGTACGAAGAGATGGCCATCGGGCAGATTGCGCAGACGATCTCCGTCAACGTGCTCGCGCCGATGCTGCTCGCGCGGCAACTGCTGGCGCATCTCAGGGCGCAGCCGGCGGCGCAGATCCTCAACGTGGGCTCCGTGTTCGGCTGCATCGGATACCCGGGATACGCCGCCTACAGCGCCAGCAAGTTCGCCATGCGCGGCTTCAGCGAGGCGTTGCGACGCGAACTGGGCGACACGTGCGTGAAGGTGCATCACCTGGCACCACGCGCCACCCGCACGCCGATCAACACGAGTACCGTCGAGCAGATGAACGCCGAACTGCGGGTGGCGATGGATCCGCCGCAGGCCGTCGCCCGCGCCGCGCGGCGCCTGCTGGAGCGCGAAGGCCGCTCGGCGGTGCTCGGCTGGCCCGAGAAACTCTTTGCGCGCATCAACGCGCTGCTGCCGGGAGTCGTGGACGGCGCCATCAGGAAGCAGCTGCCCGTCATCCGCCGCCATGCAGGGCGGCAACAGACCGCAACCGACCCATCGCACCCGAGGAGACACATCGCATGAACCGGCGAGCGTTCACGGCCCTGATCCCCGCCCTGGCATGGCTTGCCCTGGGCGGCTTGCAACCGGCACTGGCGCAGGCTTCGTTCGACGCGGAACTGGCGGCGATCCAGAACGACTGGGCCGTCGCCAATTACCAGACGCCGGCGGATAAAAAGGAAGACGCGTTCAAGGCGCTCATGGCACGCTCGGAAGCGTTCGCGAACAGCAATCCGCAACGCCCCGAGGCGCTGATCTGGGACGGCATCGTGCAGAGCACCTACGCGGGCGTGAACGGCGGCCTCGGCGCGCTCGGCGCCGCCAAGAAAGCGCGCTCGCGCTTCGAGGCGGCGCTCGCGATCGACGAGGACGCGCTGGCGGGCTCCGCCCACACGAGCCTCGGCACGCTGTATCACAAGGTGCCGGGCTGGCCGATCGGCTTCGGCAGCGACAAGAAGGCGCGCGAGCACCTCGAGAAGGCCGTAGGGATCGCGCCCGCATCGATCGACGCCAATTATTTCTACGGCGAGTTCCTCTACGACGAGGGCGAGTACGCCAAGGCGCTGCAGCACCTCGAAACCGCGCGCAAGGCGCCGCCGCGCCCGGGCCGGGCGACGGCCGACGCCGGCCGGCAGGCCGAGATCGCCGGCCTGATCGCAAAAGCGCAGACCAAGATGCAGTAGATCAGGCGGGCGGGCCGGAAGCCCTGGTCAGCGCCGCGGCGGTCGGGACTAAAGTCCCTCCTACTCTGTTTCGACGGACCACACGAGGTCGAGCGACTGGTCTTCACCGCTCGCTGCTTCGATGCTCAGGCTGCGGCTGAGACGGTAACGCGCGAGCACGGTGCCGATCTGGTTGAACAGCCCGTAGGTGAAGCGCACGTAGAGGTCGGACCCGAACTGCTTGCCGGCGACCACCTCGGCCTGGTCGACGTCGCTGCCCTGCACGCCGAGTTCGTCGAGCGTCACCGCGCTGCCGACACGCTCGGTCAGCGGCGAAGCCTGCTGCAGGCCGAGCGCGAACACCGCGCCGGAGATCGCGGAGCGCTGGTCGCTGTCCGTGTTCTGCATGGGGCGGCCCGCAATCAGGAACGACAGCGCGTCGGCCTCTGACATGGCCGGCTCGGAAAACACCGTCGTCTGCGACCGCGTCGCGGGCCCGCGCACGAGAATGCCGGCCGTGACCCTGCGTCCCTCCCAGTCCACCTGTCGGGTGGCGCGCAGATCCACCAGCGGGTCGTCGATCGGCCCGGCAAAACCGAGCGTGCCGCGCTCGATGGTCAGCTCCTTGCCGTAGCTGCCGATCTTCCCCTCCACCAATCGCACCACGCCGAACCCCTGCAGCTCGCCGGATGCGGCCTGCGACAGCTTCACGCTGCCCTCCAGCCTGGTGTCGAGCCCGAAGCCGCGCAGGCGCACCTCGTTGCCGAAGGTGACGTCGATCTCACCGCCGATCACCGCGCCCGGCGCCTGCTTCGCCACCTGCTCGCGGCCGATGACCACGGTATCGGGTGAGGGCGAAATGGCGCTCTTCGGCAACTCCCGCACCACGACGTCCGCCTTCGGAATCAGCACCTCGCCGTCGATGCGGGCCGCACCTTGCGAGAAGCTGAGCACAAGGTCCGGCGAGGCCTGCACATGGCGGTTCGGCAGGTGCACCGCATCCACCCGCTCGCCGCGAATGCGCACGACGCCCGCGGGGCCGCCCGCCGCGAGCGGCTGCACCTCGCCCTCCAGCGCCAGGGGCGCGCCGGCATACGCGGTACCCTGCAGCCGCAGGACGTTGCTGCCGTCGCCGGCAACCGTCACGTTGATCCGGTCCAGCGTCACGCCGGTTTCCGTGAACGCTGCCTCGCCGCCAGCCAGTTGCACGTTGCCCCCGATCTGCGGCGCGTCCAGGCTGCCGCCGACATTGACGTCGAGCGTGATCTCTCCGGCCACCTCCGCGAGGTCGAGGTTGCCGGCCAGCAGTGGCACCAGCAGCGCGATGTCGGGCAGCCGGCCGCTCACGCGCGCTTCGAGGGGCGCCTGCGCACCGAGCGGCGTGCTCATGCGCGCGTCACCATCCAGGCGGGTGCCGGCCCCGGTGACGACGGCAAGAGCCGCCTTCGCCTCCTGTGGCGCGAACTCGAGCGAGGCGCGCGCCGTGTCGAAGGCGACGGTCATTTCGCCCTCACCACCGGTGAAGATGAGCTGCGTGCCGTCCTGCTCCCATTGCGCCCGCCCGACCAGAACACCGTCGTCCATGCCGAGGTCCGCGTCGGCGTTGGCGCGCCCGGTGAGCGCGAATCCCGCCGGCAGCCACGGCGCGAACGGCGCGAGGTCGAACTCCCGCAGGCGCGCTTTGATCCCGGCGCGCTGCTCCGACCACGCGAGCGAATCGACGCACAACGAGGCAGGCGCCTGGGCCCAGCAATGAGCGCCGACCTCGACGGAACCCGCGCGCAGCCGCACGCGCGGGGTGCCGGCGAGTTGCCACTCGCCGAGCGGATCGAAGGCGATCCCGGCCGCCTCGACGTCGTGGGCCAGCGTAGCGCCATCCCAACTGCCCGCGCTCGTGATGCTCGCGCTCACCTCTCCCCGGCCGAGCGTGGCGACGACGCGATGTCGGGCGAGACTGCCCTCCACCTCCGCCTCGAACGCACCCAGTTGCCGGCCCGCGACTGCGATGCCGGTGGCGGTGACCCGCGCGTCCAGCGCCTGACGCGCGTCGGTCTGCAAGCGCAGGTTGAACTGCCCGACCGCGGCATCGCCGGCGACGAGCGCCCCACCCCGGGCATCGAGCGTCACCTCGGGCCGTGCGAGCGTGCCGCCCAGGGTCGCCTGGGCCGTGAGCTGCCCCGACACACCCGGCCACAGCGTCGACAGGTCGTCTGCATCGAGCGAGAAGCGCCCGCCGAGCTCGTCGCCGAGCGTGCCGTCAGCCTGCAACCGGTTCGAGCCGGCCTGCAGGCGAACGCCATCGAAGCGGAGCAGCCCGTCGGTGTAGCCGAGCCGGCCCGTGCCCGTGAGCGGCCGCTCCATGAGTTGCCCGCGCAACTCCAGCACCTGCAGCTGGAACTCGCCCGGCAGCTGCGCATCGAGCGTCGCCCGGGCGGAGAGGCGGCCGCTGAGGCCCGGCCGGAACGCGGCCGTGTCCACGTCGCTCGCCGTCAGGGCGAGTTGCAGTCGCGGCCCGGCCGCGAGCGTCATATCGCCGGTGGCGCGCAGCGTGCCGGCAGCGCCGGCCAGGCGCGCCTCGTCGAACACCATCCGCTCGCCGTCGCCATGCGCACGTGCCGTGAGCGACAGCGCCGGAAATCCCGGGCCCTCCAGCCGGGACCCGAGCGTCGCAGTCCAGTCTGCGATCCAGCCCTGCAGTTCGGCATGGCCTTCGCGCGCGGTCACCTCACCGACGCCGGCCAGGGTGGTCGCGACTGCCTTCCAGTCCGCTGCCGCCTCGAGCCGCGGCTCGCCCGCGGGATCCTTCAGCGTCGCCGATACCTGCACGCTTTGCGGAACGCGCAGCGACTGTTCGATCGCGAGCGCATCGAGGTCGCCACGGATGGTCCCGGCGCCGGACAACGCCGTGCCGGCGGCGCGCCACTCGACGCGCACATCGAGCGGCAACTCCGGCAGCAATCCGGCGGTGCCCGCCAGGCGCATGGCAAAGCCATCCACGGCACCGCGCAGTTCGCGCACCGCGAGCGACGAACCCGCCAGGCTGCCCGCGAAATGCACACCGGTCACCACGACGCGGGGCTCGCCACGCCATTCGATCTCGCCGATGTCGAGCGCGCCGATGCGCACCGGCAGCGGCGTCGTGATCGCGGGCATGCGAAACGGCTCCGACGGCGCATCACTCGCCGGCGGCGCAACGACGACGAGGCGCGCGGCACGCAGCGCCGCCACCACCACCTGTCCGCGCAGCAGCCGGGAAACATGCAGATCGAGGACGACTTCGTCGGCGCGGATCCGGGTGCCCCCGCTCCCGACCAGCAACGCATCGGCCCGCAGCGTACCGCTCAGACTGCCCTCGATGCCCTCGATTCGCAGGACGCCGTCGCTGAACTCCCCGGCGAGGCTGGCGACCCAGCGGGCGCCCGCAGCGGTGTCGAGCACGAAGACGGCGAACCCCGCCGCAAGCAGCAGCACGGTCATGACAAAGCCGCCGACGATGCGCAGCATCACAGGTCCGGCCCCAGGGTGACGTGCAGGCGCCAGTCGTCGGGCGCATCCTTGTCGAGCGGCACGGCGACATCGATGCGCACCGGGCCGAGGGGCGAATACCAGCGCAGGCCGGCGCCGGCACCGGATTTCAGGCGCACGCTCGAGAAGCTGTCGAAGGCGTTGCCGCTGTCGAAGAACGCTGCGACCGACCAGTTCCCGCGGACGCGCTGGTCGACTTCCAGGCTCGCGACGAACAGGTGGCTGCCGCCGATCACGTTGCCATTCTCGTCGGTCGGGCCGAGCGTCTTGAAATCGTAGCCGCGCACGCTGTTGTCGCCGCCGGCGAAGTAACGCACCGAAGCCGGCAACGCGCGGAACTCCTCCTTGGCGGTGGCGCCGAACTCGGAGCGCAGCAGCACCCGGGCGCCCTTCCAGGCGGGCAACACCAGCTTGCCGTTGAGGCCCAGCTGCAGGAACTCCGCGTTCGACGCCAGCATGCCGCCGGTGCCGCTCAGCTTGAGCGACACACGATGGCCGCGTTCCGGGCGCATCACGGCCGCGCCTTCGGGAACCTTGTGGCTCCAGCTCACGCCCGGCGTCAGCATGAACTCGCGATTGCGCTCGTCGGCGATCTCGAAGCGTTCGAGGCTCGCGTCGATGAATCGGGTCTCGATCCAGCCGCGGGGCCGGCGGTGCAGCTCCCTGACGCCGATCTTGTAGATCCACGACTCGCTGGTGTCGGTGTCCTCGTGCTGGATGCCGGCGTCCGCGCTGAGCCACTCCACGCGTGGATTGTCGCGCGGCAGCCGGTAGCTGACGCCGGCCTCCGACAGCACCCGCGACAGGCTCAGGCTCGCGTCGAACTGGTGGCCGCGATCGTTGAGCCGCCGGTTGGTGAAGCCCGCGCGCAGCTTGGGCCCGACGTCGGTGCTGTAGCCGATACCGGCCGTGTAGACCTTCGGCTTCGCGCCGGTGAGCGTGACGGTGACCTGCACGGTGTCGTCCGGCAGCACGCCGGGCTGGGTACGCAGGTCCACCACCGAGAAGTAACCAGTGGCGAGCAGCGCGTCGTACAGCTCCTCGATCTTTCCGCCGTCGTAAGGGTCGCCGGGCTGGAAATCCAGGAAGCGCCCGAGCAGTTCCGGGCGCAGCACCGATTGCTCAAAGCGGATGTCGCCGAAACGAAACCGCGGGCCGGAGTCGAACTGCAGCGTGACGTCTGCGGCGCGTTCGGGCGGATGCACCTCGATGCGGGCGGTGGTGAACCGGGCGGAGAAGTAGCCGTAGCGACGGGCCAGGGGGGCAAATCCCTGTCGGAACGTTTCGTATTCCGCGTGCTTGAGCACAGCGCCACTCTTGAGCGGGTTCTGCTGCAGCCACCGCTGGAAGGCAGGCTCCCCGCTGGCGTCGCCGAGCACCGCCACGTCGATCTGCCGCAGGCGCACCGGTTTGCCGCGCTTGATGCGGATCGTGGTGGCCCAGCAGTCGTCGCGGATTTCGTGCGCGATCGCGATCGTCGGCTCGTAGTAACCGAACGCCTCGAGTGCCGTGCGGATCTCGGCCTCGGCCCTGCGCCGCAGGCGGCGCACCCGCCAGGCCGGCGCATCGCAGGGCGCCTCGTCGAGCGTCAGGTGCGCGAACACGTTGTCGCGCAGCGCGCCGCTCACCCCTTCCACCTTCACGTCGGCCATCGCTGCGGCCCAGGGGATTACGCAGGCGGCCGCGATGACAAGACACAGTGAAAGGCGCATCGGCGGCAAGCATACCCGCAGCCGGCACACCGGGCACCGTTGACCCGCGCGTTGCCCTTCGCTTAACTGCCGCCATGCGCCGAATCGCCCTTGCGGACCGGAAGATCCTTGCGCTGGCATTGCTGCTGATCGCGAGCCCGGCCGCGGGCGCGGCCGGCCAGTTCGACCCCGGGCGCGTGCGCTGGGCCAGCCTCGAGTTCAGCGCCTCCCGGTTTATGTTCACCGCGCGCACGAGCATCGCAGCGCAACTCGTGCCGGCCGGGACGATCGTCACGCAGTTGCGCACCACGCCGACGGGCCAGCCCGTGATGCCGGGAGCCGAGGTGGTGGACCTGGTCTATGCCATGAGCGGGTTCGGGCGCGAGTCGCGGACCGAACTCTGGCTCGATCCCGTCACCGGCGGGACCCTGCAGCGCACCCAGCACGACACCGGATCGCGACCGCGACTGCGCACCTATCGGTTCACCGACCGCGGCGCCTTCCACTTCACGCGCTGGCCGGCCACCCGGAGGGAGGAGGCCCTGGCGCCGGAGCACTGGACCCACGTCGAGCAGGGCATGCGGCCCTATGTGCCGGGCGACATCGACCAACCGGTCACGGAGCCGACCGCCCTGCTGTGGTTGATTGCCGCCGCGGACCTCGCCAGGCCCGGCGATCGCATGGACGTCCTCGCCTTCTCGCGGCGACAGGTCAGTCGCGTGGACATCGAGGTCACGGGACAACGCACGGTCGCGCTGAACTTCATGGAAGAAGGCCCGGCCGGATCGAGGCGTCGTGACGGCCGGATGCCGGCGCTCGTCCTGCGCCTTGCGGCCAACCCGCTCGACGCGGCCGCCGAGGAACAGGACTTCGAGTTGTTCGGCCTGCACGGCGACCTGGAACTGCTGCTCGACCCGCAGACCCGCGCCCCGCTGGAACTGAGCGGCCGGGTGCGCATCGCCGGACAGGTGACAGTGCGGTTGAACCGCCTCGTGCTGCGCTGAGCGCCGCTCTGGCCAAAGATCCGGCACCGGCCGATAATCGCGCCGTTGTTGTCTGAGTGCCCGGGAGGTACTCCTTTATGAAGACCACCAAGTGGCTGGCGGCCGCCGCGGTATTGGCCCTGGTTGCGGCCTGCGCGAATCCTGAAGCCGACTGGCAGCGGGCGCAGGCAGAAAACTCGGAGGCAGCCTGGCAGGCGTTCATCGAGAAGCACCCGAAGGGCGAGTGGGCGCAGAAGGCCCAGGCCGAGCTCGACGCGATCAAGGACCAGCGCGACTGGGACAGCGCGCTCGCCACCGACACCATCGAGGCCTACAACAGTTACCTGCTGGCGCACCCCACCGGGCGACACATGGGCGAGTCACGCCAGCGCATCGCCGAACTCGAGACCAGCGCCGCGTGGGATTCAGCGGTCGCGGCCGGTACCAGGGAGGCGCTGGAAGACTTCCTGGTCCGCTACGCCGACGCGCCGCAGGCCGAGCAGGCCCGCAGCCAGCTCGCCGCCATGGCAGCGCCGCCGCCCGCACCGGCAGCGCCGCCGAAGCAGGCATCGCAGCCAAAGGCGGCGCCGAAACCCGCCGCCCGCGCGGCCAGCCAGAAAGCGGTGGCACCGGCCAAGGGTGATTACCAGGTGCAGCTCGGCGCCTTCAGCACGCTCGCCAAGGCCCGCAGTGAAAAAGCGCGGCTGGAGAAACGCCACCACGCGCTGCTCGGCACGCTGGCGATCCAGAATCCCTCCGGCGGCGACCAGGTCTATCGCGTCCGGACCTCGGCGATGGCGGAAACGGCCGCCCGCTCTGCCTGCGAGAAACTCAAGGGCTCCGGCCAGGACTGCGTGGTGGTGCGCCGCTGAGTCCCGCAGCGGCGGATCAGCGCGGGCCGCGACATGAGCGACATCGCCGGGGATCTCGCCGACCTGCGCCGCGAATATGCCGGCCGGGCGCTGCACCGGGCCGACCTCGACGGCGATCCGCTGCGTCAGTTCGACCGCTGGTTCCAGGAGGCCGTGCGCGCGCAGGCGCTCGAACCGAACGCGATGAGCGTCGCGACGGTCGATGCCGCCGGACAGCCCTCCTCGCGCACGGTGCTGCTGAAGTTCTATGACGAACGCGGCTTCGTCTTCTACACCAACCTCGGCAGCCGCAAGGCGCAGGAGCTCGGCGCGAACCCCAGGGTGGCGCTGCTCTTCTTCTGGCCGGAAATTCACCGGCAGGTGAAGATCCGCGGCAACGCGACCCGCACCTCGGCGGCGGAGAGCCTGGCGTATTTCGCGCGCCGTCCGCGCGAGAGCCAGCTCGGCGCCTGGGTGTCGCAGCAGAGCCGGGCGATCTCCTCGCGCACGCTGCTCGAGCAGCAGCTGGCGGAGATGCGCCGGAAGTTTGCGGCCGGCGACGTGCCGCTGCCCTCGTTCTGGGGCGGCTACCGGGTGGAGCCCGCGGCGATCGAGTTCTGGCAGGGCCAGGAAAATCGCCTGCACGACCGCTTCCTCTACACCCGGGAGCGCGCAGACTGGCGCATCGAGCGGCTGGCGCCCTGAGGGCGGCCGGGCCTACACGACTCCCGTCCCCGTTTCCGGGACGCCGTTGATTACGGTGGGCTGACTTCGGTGCACGGATCTTCGGTGCGCGGGTTGCCGTCGTCGCCGCACACGATGCCCTCTGCCGCAACCCAGAGCGGCGTGCCGGCTGCGATGCGGGTGTCCACCGCCGTGTAGCCGGTGATGCCGGCGATCTCCAGGCTCGGCAGCGGATTCATGATCACGTCGGCCTTGCCACCCCGGATGTCGGCGACACACCCGGGCAGGTCGTTGACGTACTTCGTGCTGACCTGGTGCCGCGGCATGTAGGCGCGTGCCGTCTGGGTCGTGAGCGGCCCGGCGCAGATGCGCACCTCGGGCCGCGCGATCAGGTCGTTGAGGTCGTCGATCTGCCCGGCCAGCGGCGAACCGGCCGGAATGTGGATGTACTGGCCGGAGGCGCTCATGGTGCAGGTGAAACGCCGCGAGATGCGCCGGCGCAATCCCTGCGTGCCACCGCCGGTGGCGTTGAGCTGGTCCACGAAATCCACCTTTCCGGAGAGCAGCATCGAGGTGCTCGGCAGCGGGCCCGGCGGCAGCGCGACGTCTTCGAGTTTCAGCGTGACGCCGTAGTGCCTGCCGATCTCGTCGAGCACCGCCCGCAGGTACTTCTCGCCGATGCCCGAGAAATAATACGACGTGTTGGCGGGGCTCTCGGGCACGGACTGCACGAGGCGGCGGATCGTGCCGCGCTCGAGGATCTCTGCGAACAGCCCCACGGGCTGCTCCGGCCAGGGCGCGAGTTCGGGCTGCGGCAGGCAGTCGGCGAGCCGCACCATGTAGCTCTGCGCCAGGCCCGGCTTATTCGGCGGCTCGGTGGCGAGGATCTCCTGGTCCCTGCCGCTGGCGATCACGCGAATCCACGCGGCATCGAACGCGCGCACCAGTTGCTCGCGGCCGCGGGCGGGCTCGGCGTCCTGTCGCGCGGCACTACCGCCCGAGCAACCGGCCACCAGCAGGCACGCCGCACCCGTCCACAGCAAACGCCGCACGGAGATCCACATCGCCTCGGCTCCCTCGTTGACAGGCCGGATGGAGGTCGGCGCACCGTAACGGATCGCGATCCCGGTTGTCAGGCCGGCTGAGCCGCGGCTCCACCCTGCGGCGTCCCGCGGTCAGGTCAGAACCACCAGCGCAGTCCCACGACCACGCTCGTCTCGCGCCGGTCCTCACCGGCCTCGCGGGCGAGGTCTGCCGTGTCGCTGAACAAACCCCGCCACTCGACGCCGACGTAAGGGGCAATCTCCGGGCGGAACTCGTATCGCAGGCGCAACCCGCTCGAGACCTCCGCCAGTCCGCTGCCGATGCCCGCGCGTTCGTCGTCGTCGCGCCAGCCGTGCGCCTCGACGCGCAGGTTCAGCACCAGGCGGTTGGTGAAGAGCCAGTCGTAATCGGTCTGCAGCCGCGCGCCGGCCTGGCCGCCCTCGCCGAAGTAGGCAGTCGCCTCGACGTGGAACCACTGCGGCGCGAGTCCCTGCATGCCGATCGCCGCGTAGCTGCGCGACGGCCCCGGGCCGATGTCGTGGCGGACTCCCGCGACCAGGTCCCACCAGGCCGAGACCGGGCGGCCGTAGAGGAGCTCGGTCTGCGCTTCGCCCGATGCGCCGGACGGCCGCTCGCCCTCCGTGCGCAGCCAGATGCGGTTCATGGAATAGCCGGCCCATCCGACCGCGTCCCATTTGAGCGCGTTGTCGCCCGAGCGAGCCTGCCACTCGAACTGCTCGGCGAGCAGCATCACGGTCAGCGGATCGTGCTCCATGTGGGCGTGCAGGTCCGTGCCCGAGACATCCGGAAACGCTGCGGCGCGCTCCGCGTCGGTCACCGGCGGCAGCGACCCCGCGGCCTGCGCCGCGAACGCCCAGCAGACGAGCACGCCCGCGAGTCCTGTCGCATCAAGCTTCATGGCGGCCCTCCTCGTCCACGATCACGGGCAGGAACATGCTGTTCTCCATGTGCAGCATGAGGTGGCAATGGAACGGCCAGCGGCCGAGCGCGTCGGCGGTGACGCGGAAGGAGTTCAGGTGACCGGGCAGCACGTTGATGGTGTGCTTGCGCACCTGGAAATGCCCCTGCTCGTTTTCGAGGTCCGACCACATGCCGTGCAGGTGGATCGGGTGTTCCATCATGGTGTCGTTCACCAGCACGATGCGCAGGCGCTCGCCGTAATTGAACCGCAAGGGCTCGGCCTCCATGAAGCCCACGCCGTTGAATGACCACAGGTAACGCTCCATGTTGCCGGTCAGGTGCAGCTCGATGGTGCGCCCGGGCTCGCGCCCGTCGGGATCCGGGAATCGGCTCGCAAGGTCGGCATAGGTCAGCACGCGCCTGCCGTTGTCGCGCAGGCCCACGCCGGGAACGTCGAGGCGTGCGCTCGGTGTCTCCACGCGCATGTCCACCGACACGCCGAACTCCGTCGGCGCGTGGTGAATGCCCGACGGCAGCACGGCGTAGCCCGCCGGGCCCATGTCGTGGCCTTCGTGACCGGCATGTTCCGCGGACTCGCCGTGACCCATGTCGGCCATGCTGAGCGCCACGCGCCGGTCCGGCTCCGGCACCGGCGCACTCATGCCCTGTTGCGGAGCCAGCGTCGCGCGGGCATAGCCGCTGCGATCCGCGGACTGGGCGAAGATCGTGTACGCGGATTCGTCGGCCGGTTTCACGATCACGTCGTAAGTCTCGCCCGGTGCAATGCGGAACTCCTCCACCGTCACCGGGTGCACTTCCTTGCCGTCGGCGGCAACCATCGTCAGCGACAGACCCGGGATGCGCACGTCGAAGATGCTCATGGCGCCGGCGTTGATGAAGCGCAGGCGCACGCGCTCGCCGCGCCGATAGAGCGCGGTCCAGTTGCCGGCCGGTGTCACGCCGTTCACCAGGTAGGTGTAGGTCACTCCACTCACGTCGGCGAGATCGGTGCGGTTCATGCGCATCGCACCCCAGGCACGGCTGTCGGCCGCGGCCTTGCGCCAGCCCTGCTCACGTGCGTCGCGCAGGAAGTCGCCGACCGTGCGCTGGTGCCGGTTGTAATAATCGGCCTGCTTCTTGAGCTTGCGCAGCACTGCGACCGGATCCTCGTCACTCCAGTCGGACAGCATCACGACGTGGTCGCGCTCCGCGCCGATCTCCGTGGGATCCCGCGGCAGGATCACGATCGGGCCGTAGTGCCCGGTCTGTTCCTGGAATCCCGAGTGGCTGTGGTACCAGTACGTGCCGCTCTGGCGCAGCCGAAAGCGGTACTCGAAAGACTCGCCCGGGTCGATCCCGGTGAAGCTGAAGCCGGGCGCGCCGTCCATGGCCGCCGGCAGGATGATGCCGTGCCAGTGCACCGAGGTCGGCACCGCGAGGCGATTGCCCACGCGGATGCGCACCTCATCGCCCTCCCGCCAGCGCAGCAGCGGCCCCGGCACGGAGCCGTTGATGGCAGTGGCGATGCGCGGCTGGCCGGTAATGTTCACCGGCAAGGGAGCAATGTCGAGATCGACCTCGGGGCCGGTCAGGGCGCCGGGCTCGCCGGCTGCCGCCCAGGCACCCGCGCGCGGCAGTGCGGCGGCAACGCCGCTGGCGGCCATGCCCAGCACGAAGCGCCGCCTCGTAGTCGATGGCCTGATGATGGAGCCCATGGGCTCCGGGAAATTACGCATGACGCTCTCCTCGTCGAAAACCGGAAACGATCGGTCCGAACGAAGAGCGATCTAGTTGCGCAGATTGCAGAAGCGGATGTGAATGGGGGTGGCGTCGCCTGGATCGGGCGGGCCCGTCGTGAAACCCGGCTCCGGCCCGGCGACTGGCAGGACCGTGAGCAGCGCGCCCGTGCGCGCCGCGCCGTCACCCTGCGGCGCAGTGCCGGCCAGGTCGGCGGGCGCTTCGCAGTCCACTGCCCGCATCTCCGGGCAGGGTTGCTCGTGATGCGGGCCACCGTCGTGGTCGCACTGCTCCATGCCGGCAGTCACGAGCGGCAGCTCCGCCAGGCAGGGCTGCACCAGCAGGTTCAGCCAGGCAAGCGCCACGACCGCGAGCACGCGCCGCGGCGTTGCCACGAACCGGTGATTGCCTGTCTTCATTGCAAAGGCCGAGCGGTCAGCTGCGGAAACCGGCCGGATCATACCCTGCTTACCGCAGCACGGCACCCGGAATATCACCTACGATGGGCCGCTGCGGCCGGGGAACCGCGCCGGCACTGCCGCAGTCCCACGGAACGCGACCCGCCGCTCACCGCCGAGGTGCACCGTTCATGAACGCCCGAATCATCATTGCTGCGATGCTGCCGCTGCTGCTCGCTGCCGCCACCGCCGACGCGGAGCAGCAAGCCGACCCGTCCTTGCAGGTCCGCAACCCGCGGCTCGAAGTGAGCTGGCTCACCCCGGATGTGCACCTGCCGCCGTTCGACAAGGTGTTGCTGGCGCCGTTCGAGTTGCAGTTCCGGCCCGTGGCACCGATGGCCGGCACGGCGAACTTCCCCGGCACCCGGACGGAGTTTCCCGTCGCCGAGGCCGATCAGCAGCAGCTTGCCGAAACGTTCGCACGGATCTTCCGCGAGGAACTCGCCGCGAGCGCGAACTTTTCCCTCGTCGATGAACCCGGCGCGGGTGTGCTGCTGATCAAACCGGCATTGCGCGACATCGTCTCGCGGGTGCCCCCGCAGGAACCGGTGGGCCGCTCGGCCGTCTTCGTGGACACCGTCGGCGAAGCCACGCTGGTGCTCGAGTTCGTCGATGCGGCGTCCGGGCGCACGCTCGCCACGGCCACGGACCGCCGCGTGGCAGAACCGGCCGGCAGCCTCACGGGATTCGGCGCCGTGCGCGCGAACGATGTCGCGGCCGGCCAGGAAGTCCGCCGCCTTGCCCGCCGCTGGGGCATGGGCCTGCGCCAGCGCGCGGAGCAACTGTACTTCGCAGCCAAACCGCGCTGAGCCGGCGGCGCCGGTCAGCTCTTCGGCAGGTCTTCGCCCCGCTGCAGCGGCGGCTGCCACTTAATCGCGGGGTCCACCGCGTGATAGATCCGGCCCACCGTGGACTCGTCGTCCAGGCACTCCACCACGAGCCGGGCCAGGTCGGCCCGGTGGATGACGCCCATGAGGGAATGGTCCTCGCTGCGGATGGCGGTGCCGCTCGCCGGATCGTCGTTCATTCCGCCCGGCCGCAGTATGGTGTATCGCAGCCCGCTCGCGACCAGGTACGTCTCCGCGAGCGTCTTCAGGCGGATCACCTCGCCGAGCACCTCGAGCACCTTCGGCGCCACCGCTGCGCGGCTGTCGCCGGCGCCGATCACGGTCACGAGCACGATGCGCGGGGCGCTCGGGCCGAGCGCCTTCGCCGCATCCACGATCTGCTTCACGCCCTCGAAATCCGGCCGCGGCACCTGGCCGCGCTTGCCGCCGATGGTGCACACCACGGCCCGGAACCGGTCCGAGGCCAGGGCCTTGCCGACGGCCACCGGGTCGAGCGCGTCGCCGTACACGATGTGGCGCAGCGGCAGTTGCTTCAGCTCGCCGAGGTCGGACCCGGGCCGCGCAAATGCGACCACCGACTCGCCGCGGCCACAGAGAATCCTGGCCACCTCCAGCCCCGTCTCGCGGCTGGCGCCGAATATGAGAATGCTTTCCGCCATTACCTGATTCCTCGCCGTGCAGGAGCGGCTGTACCGGGACGGGCTCCCGCAGCCCGGCGGCAGCGACTTGCGCGCGACATTCCGCGTGGATGGCCGCCCCCGCATCATAGCGCCCTTGCCGCGCGACGGGTGCGCGCGGATGATATCCCGCCGCCGCCAGCCGACCCGCATGCCACGCATCACACCACACAACCTGCCCGACAGCGCCATGCAGCTGTGGTCTCTGGAGGGAAACCAACAGCGTCTCGATGGCGGCGCGATGTTCGGCAACGCACCGCGCGCGCTCTGGCAGACCTGGCTCGCCGCCGATGAGCAGCATCGGGTGACGCTCGCCTGTCGCACCCTGCTCGCCGAAGGCCTGAACGGCCAGCGTGTCCTCTTCGAGGCGGGCATTGGGGCATTCTTCGAACCGCGCCTCAGGGAGCGCTACGGGGTGCTCGACGCAGGGCACCGGCTGCTCGCCTCGCTCGCGGCGCGCGGGCTCGGCGACGCGGACATCGACGTGGTGGTCCTGAGCCACCTGCATTTCGATCATGCCGGTGGACTGCTGGCGGCGTGGCAGGAGGGCGCGCCCCGGCGCCTGCTCTTCCCGCGCGCGCGCTTTATCGTCAGCCAGGCCGCGTTCGAGCGCGCGAGCCATCCGCACCCGCGCGATCATGCTTCGTTCATCCCGGAGCTGCCGCAACTGCTCGAGGCGAGCGGACGCCTGGAGACCATCGCGACCGACCGCTGCGCCCTGCTCGGCGATGCGGTGCGCTTTCATTTCAGCGACGGCCACACGCCCGGGCTGATGCTCGCCGAAATCGGCGGCGACGGTGGCGTGGTGTTCTGCTCCGACCTCATCCCGGGCCGGCCCTGGGTGCATCTGCCGGTCACCATGGGCTTCGATCGCTACCCGGAGCGGCTGATCGACGAAAAGCGCGCGTTCCTGGACGAGTGCATCGCGCGCGGGCTGAAACTTTTTTTCACGCACGACCCGGGCTGCGCCCTCGCCACGCCCGTTCGCGATGCTTCCGGCCGTTATCGCGCCACGCTGGAGGAGCGCCGCGTCGAGGGTCTTACTCCAGGACGAACGTCACCCGCATCCGCACCCGGTACTCGGTGATCTTTCCGGCGGCGAGCACCACCTCCTGGTCGCAGATCCAGGCGCCGGTGATGTTCTTGAGTGTCTTGCCGGCCGTCTTCAGCCCGGTGCGCAGGGCGTCGTCGAAACTTTTCTTCGAGCTGGCGCTGATTTCAATCGTCTTGGCAACGCTCATTGTTGTTCTCCTTCTGCGGCTTCAACGTCATTGGTCCCGGAATCGTCGCGTGATCTCGCCATAGGCATCAATGCGCCGGTCGCGCAGGAATGGCCAGCCCTGGCGCTGGCGCTCGATCTCGCCGCGATCGATTTCGACGAACAGCAGCGCCTCGCGGTCCGGCGGTCCCTTGACCAGGATGTGGCCGTCGGGCGCCGCGACGAAGCTCTGCCCCCAGAATTCGATGCCGCCCTCGCCGCGCGGATCCGGCTCGAAGCCGGTGCGATTGACGGCGACGACGAAGCAGCCGTTGGCAATCGCGTGCGCGCGCTGGATGGTTTCCCAGGCGGCGTGCTGGCGCTCGCCGAGCGCGGCCTTCTCCTCCGGGTGCCAGCCGATCGCGGTCGGGTAGAGGAGGATTTCCGCGCCCGCAAGCGCCGTGAGCCGCGCGCCTTCCGGGTACCACTGGTCCCAGCACACGAGCACGCCGAGGCTGCCCGCGCCGGTCTGGAACGTGCGGAAGCCGAGGTCGCCGGGCGTGAAGTAATACTTCTCGTAATAGCGCGGATCGTCGGGGATGTGCATCTTGCGATACTTGCCGACGAGGCCCTGGCCGCCATCGAGGACGGCGGCGGTGTTGTGATAGAGACCGGCCGCGCGCCGCTCGAACAACGACAGCACGATGGTCACGCCGTGGGCGGTGGCCAGCTCCTGGAAGGCCGCCGTCGTCGGGCCCGGCACCGGCTCGGCCAGCGCAAAGTGCGCCGCGTCCTCTGACTGACAGAAATAGCGCGAGCAGAACAGCTCCGGCAGGCAGACGAGCTGCGCGCCGGCTGCGATCGCCTCACGGGTGAACGCCAGCGCCCGGTGCAGGTTCGCCGCCGGGTCCTCGTCCATGCGCATCTGGACGAGCGCGAGCTTGAGCTGTTCGCCCGGCGTCGCCACCGTGTTCAACCTGCCGAGCAGTACGTGCTCTCGTTGAAGCACGCCGTGTACTGGTCGAGGATCTGCATCGCCACGCCCGGCCGCACCGTTCCGGCGTCGATCTTGCGGCGCACCAGCTCGCTCATGCGGCGATTGAGGTCGTTCGGAAAGTACTGCACCTGCGCGAGCATCTCGTGCACGGTCATGCCCGGGATGACTTTCTCGATCCAGAAATTGCCCGGTTCCTCGGCATCGGCGTACACGTGCACCTCGGGTACGCGCCCGAAAAGATTGTGGGTATCCCCCATGATGTCCTGGTAGGCGCCGACCAGGAACACGCCGATGTAATAGGGCTGTTCGGGCTGCAGCGGATGCACCGGCAGGAAACTCTTGTCGTCGAGCGCCGAAATGTAGTGGCTCACCTTGCCGTCGGAATCGCAGGTGAGGTCCACGATCACGCCGCGACGGTTCGGGTTCTCCTCGAGCCGGTCGATCGGCATGATCGGGAAACCCTGGCCGATCGCCCAGTGATCGAGCATGGACTGGAAGACCGAGAAATCGCAGAGGTAGAGATCCGTCAGGCGCTCTTCGAGTTCGGCCAGCTCGTCGGGCACCGGGTCGAGCTCGGCGGCGCGCAGCCGCGGCAGCAGCTCCGCGCAAACCGTCCAGTACAACCGCTGCACCGCTGCGAGCTGCTCGAGCGCAAGGTAGCCGAGACTGAAGCGCTGGTCGGCTTCGTTGCGCGCGTCCTTGGCGTCGTGATAGGCCTCGAGCATTTCCTCCGGCGGCGGGTTCTTGCGCCGCAGGTGATCGAGGATCTTCTTCAGGCTCTTCACCGTGGCGTGCGGCTTCTCCGGCAGGTCGCCCTCGAGCGGCGAGTCCGGCCGGGGCGTGCCGAGCACCGGCACGATCAGCACCGAGTGGTGCGCCGTGATGGCCCGCCCGCTCTCGGAGACCAGCACGGGTGCGGGCACTTCGCGGGCGTCGCAGACTTCCTTCACCGCGTAGACGACGGCGTTGGCGTACTCCTGCAAGCCGTAGTTGATGCCGTCCTCGTCGCGGGCATAGCCGACGCCATAGTTCACGCCGAGGCCGCCGCCGACATCGAGGTGCGTGACCGTGATCCCCTGCCGGACGAGGCTCGCGTACACCTGGGGCGCCTCCTTCACCGCGGTCTTCAGGACCTGGATGTCGGCGATCTGGCTGCCGAGGTGGAAGTGCAGCAACTGCAGGCAGTCCCGGTAGTCACGCCGTTCCAGCTCCTGCACGAGGCGCACCAGCTCGGGAATGGTGATACCGAATTTCGAGCGCGCCCCGGCCGACTCGAACCAGCGGCCCGAGCCCTGCGTCGCCAGGCGGATGCGGGCGGCGAGCCGCGGGCGCACGCCCGCGGCATCGGCGAGCGCCAGCAACTGCTCGAACTCCGAGTACTTCTCGACGATCGGCAGCACGTTCTGGCCGAGCTGCTGCGCGGAGAGGATCAGCGACAGCATGGTGCGGTCCTTCACGCCGTTGCAGAGCAGGAGCCGCTCATCGTCGAGGTGGGGCAGCGCCGCCACGAGCTCGGCCTTGGAGCCGCACTCCAGGCCCATGTTCCAGGCCTTGCCGGCGTCGAGCACCTCCTCCACGACCTCGTGGAGCTGGTTGACCTTGATCGGGTATACGCCGCGATACACGTTGCCGTAGCCCGCCTCGGCGACCGCGGCGGCGAACGCCTCGTTCAGGCGCCGCACCCGCGCGCGCAGCACGTCCTGGAAGCGGATCAGCACCGGGAAGCCCGCGTTGCGGCGGCGGATCTCGGCGACCACCTGCACGATGTCGATCGCGAGCCCGTTCTCGGGGAACGGACGCACCGCGGCGTGGCCGTGCTCGTTGATGAAGAAAAACCCCTCGCCCCAGGCGTCCAGCCGGTACAGCTCCGAGGAACGCTCGGCGTTCCAGGGCTCGGGCTGCGGGACGACTTCCTCGCGGGCGGCGGCAGAGGCGCGTGACTTGGCCATGGCGGACGACCCTCCGGGCCTTACTGGCCCAGCACGCAGGCAAAAATGAGCGGCGCCACGATCGTGGCATCCGACTCGATGATGAATTTCGGCGTCTCGGCTGCGAGCTTGCCCCAGGTGATCTTCTCGTTCGGCACCGCACCGGAGTACGAGCCGTAGCTCGTGGTCGAGTCGCTGATCTGGCAGAAATATCCCCAGCGGGGGATGTCGCGGATCTGCAGGTCCTGCTCCAGCATCGGCACCACGCAGATCGGGAAGTCCCCGGCGATACCGCCGCCGATCTGGAAAAAGCCGATGGAGTGCTTGCGGCAGATCGACTGGTACCAGCGGGCCAGTTCCACCATGTACTCGATGCCGCCGCGCACCGTGTGCGGATTGCGGATATCGCCGGAAATGACGTGGCTCGCGAAGATATTGCCGAGCGTGGAGTCCTCCCAGCCGGGAACGATTACCGGCAGGTTCTTCTCGCTCGCGGCCACGAGCCAGCTGTCCTTCGGGGCGATCTGGTAGTGCTCCTCGAGCTTGCCGGCACGCAGGATGCGGTAGAAGAACTCGTGGGGAAAATACGCCTCGCCCTTGCGGTCTGCCGCCACCCATTCGTCGAGCACCGCCTTCTCGAGGCGCCGGATGGCTTCCTCCTCGGGGATGCAGGTGTCGGTGACCCGGTTGAGGTGGCGGGCGAGCAGCTTTTCCTCGTCCGCGGCGGTGAGCGAGCGGTAGTGCGGGATGCGCACATAGTGCTCGTGTGCGACCAGGTTGAAGATGTCCTCCTCGAGGTTCGCACCGGTGCAGCACACGGCGTGCACCTTGTCCCTGCGGATCATCTCGGCGAGCGAGAGCCCGAGCTCGGCCGTGCTCATGGCGCCGGCGAGCGTCACCAGCATCTGGCCGCCCTGCCCGAGGTGGCGTGTCCAGGCATCCGCCGCATCCACCAGCACCGCCGCGTTGAAATGCCGGTAGTGGTGGCGGACAAACTTGCTGATCGTGCTCATGCGCCAATCCTACAACTAAAACCAGAAGCTATCTCAAAACGTCGCGAGCGGGCGTCAGCCGCGAGAGGCCGGAGCGCAGGAACCGGAGCATACACGCCAGTATGTGAGGATTCCGAGCCCCGCCCGACTGCGGATCACGCCCGCGCAGCAGTTTTGAGATAGGTTCTATACAGCCGGGACCTGCTGCGTCAGACAGTGCAGCGTGCCGAGGCCGACGACGATGTCGCGGCAATCGATGCCGACCACGCGCCGCCCCGGAAAGCAGCGCGCGAGCACCGCCGCGGCCACGTCGTCCTGCGGGCAGTCGAACACCGGCAGCAGCACCACGCGGTTGCCGATGTAGAAATTGGCGTAGCTCGCCGGCAGCCGCTGCCCGTCGCGCAGCAGGGGCGCGGGCATCGGCAGCTCCAGCACGGGGAGCGCCCGCCCGTCGGCGAGCCGCATGTGCGCGAGCCGCTCCCGGTTCTCGGCGAGCGCCCGGTGGTTCGCATCCGCCGTGTCGGGCTCGACCACGGTGACGACCGTATCCTCGGCCACGAAGCGGGTGAGGTCGTCCACGTGCCCGTCGGTATCGTCGCCGACGATGCCCTCGCCGAGCCACAACACCGTGCGGACCCCGAGAAAATCGCGCAGCCGCCGCTCGATGCCGGCCCGGTCGAGCTGCGGATTGCGATTCGGGTTGAGCAGGCACTGCTCGGTGGTCAGCAGCGTCCCGGCCCCGTTCACCTCGATCGAACCACCCTCCAGGATCATGTCGCCGACCTGGCGCGGCACGCCGAGCAGTTCGGCCATGCGCCGCGGCACCTCGTTGTCGAGATCGAACGGCGGGTACTTGCCGCCCCAGGCGTTGTAGCCGAAATCCAGCGCGAGCAACGGCGCCGCGGAGCCGGGGCGCGTGACGAAGATCGCCCCGTGATCGCGGCACCAGGCGTCGTTGGTCGGCACGCGGTGCAGGCGCAGGCGCGCCGGGTCCGCCCGCCCGCTGAGCAGCCCGGCCACGTGCCGCTCGTGGGCTGCGTCGCGCACGTTGATATGCACCAGTTCACCCGCCGCCAGGGCGGCAACCGCCCCGGCAAGCGCGCGCTCGGCCGCTTCCAGGTGTCCCGGCCAGGTTTCCGGATTGTGGGGCCAGGACAGCCAGGTGCCCTGGTGCGGCGCCCACTCGGGCGGCATCGCGTAACCCTGCGCGGCGGGCGTCGTCGTGGAACTCTCGCTTCCCATGACCAGCTTCCTGCAAGGGGGCCTGAAAGAGGCCGCGCACTATAGGTCAGTAGCAGGACGTGTCAATAGCAGGCAGTATTCGCGCCGTGACCGCCACTGCCATCACCATCGCGCAGGTCGAGGAAGCAGCCCGCCGCATCGCCGGGCAGGTGCAGCGCACGCCCTGTCGGCCGTCGCTCACGCTCTCCGAGATCACCGGCGCGACGGTGTGGCTGAAGTTCGAGAACCTGCAGTTCACGGCCTCCTTCAAGGAGCGCGGCGCCTACAACAAGCTCGCCGGCCTCGGCGCCGCGGAGCGGCGCGCCGGGGTGATCGCCATGTCGGCGGGCAACCACGCCCAGGGCGTCGCCTACCACGCCCGGCGACTCGGCATCCCGGTGACCATCGTCATGCCGAAGAACACGCCCTACGTGAAGGTGCGTTACACGGAGGGCCACGGCGCGCGCGTCCTGCTCCATGGCCGCACGCTCGAGGACGCCGCGACCTTCGCCGGCGAAATCGCGCAGCGCGAAGGCCTCACCTTCATTCACCCCTATGACGACCCGCTGATCATCGCCGGGCAGGGCACGGTCGCGCTCGAGATGCTCGAGGATGCACCGGAGCTCGAATGCCTGGTCGTGCCGGCCGGGGGCGGAGGTCTCGTGAGCGGCATCGCCCTTGCCGCCCGCGCGCGGCGGCCGGCAATCGAGGTGGTCGCCGTCGAGTCGGTGTTGTTCCCCTCGCTGAAGTCCGCGCTGGACGAGGTCACGCGCTCCTGCGGCGGCGACACGCTCGCCGAGGGCATCGCCGTGAAGGGCATCGGCCGGCTGACCCTGCCGCTGGTGCGCGAACACGTGCGCGAGATCCTGCTGGTCGGCGAAACGGAACTCGAGCGCGCGGTGAGCCTGCTCCTGAACGTCGAGAAGACCCTGGTCGAGGGCGCCGGCGCGGCCGGCATCGCGGCGCTGCTGCAATACCCGGATCGCTTCCGCGGCCGCAAGGTCGGCGTGGTGCTCTCCGGCGGCAACATGGACCCGCGGTTGCTCGCCACCATCCTGACACGCGAACTCGTGCGCGAAGGCCGTATCGCTCGGGTGCGGATCACGATTTCCGACGTACCGGGGCAAATCGCGCGCATCGCGACCATCGTCGCGGGGCTGGAGGCGAACTTCATCGACCTGCAGCACCAGCGCATCTTCACGCCCCTGCCGGCGCGCGATACCTGGCTCGAGATCACGCTCGAGACGCGCGACCGCCGTCACCTCGAGGAAGTCCTGCGCGACCTGCGCGCCGCCGGCTACGAAGTGCAGCTGCTCGACCAGTCCTGAGCGCTACTCGAGGTCTTCCTGCAGGATCCGCGCTCAGGGTTCGTCGCCAGCGTACGTCCGCGGATCCTCGAGAGCCGGGCGCAGTTTCGGCAGCTCGCTCAGCGTCTTGAGCTCTTGCGCGATCTCCCGCCGAAGCTCCTCGCGCCGCCTGGCGCTCGTCCAGAATTTCGCGCGTTCCTGCTTCTTGCGTGCGACGCTCGCCTCGAGCCGGGCCTGGAGCGCATCGTGTTCGGCCAGGTTGTACGCCATCTTCTGCGGCACGGTGAGATCGAAATAGGCCTCGTGCTCGAGGCTGGCGAAGAACGCCTTGCCCGAAATCCATGCGACCAGCGCCGGCGGTATCGCGAACAGCACCAGCACCCCCCCACCCCGGCTCGACAGCACGACGCTGCCCACCACCAGCGCGACGGTGAGCAGCAGCGTCAGCGCGAAGATAATGCCGACGCCGATCCGCGCAGTCTTGCGGACCACTGACTTGCCGCTGAAGCTCAGCAGCGCGAGACCCAGCAGGATGAGCCCGACGATCCAGCCGATGACTTCCAACATGGTGGCCGTACGGTACATCAGCCATGCACGATGGGGTACGGAGCAGACAGCCGTTTGCGACGCTGATCACATCCCGATGGCCCGATCGCCGCCGGCGGCGAGGCGCAGTTGCGCAACCAGGCTTGAGTGCTAGTCGAGGTATTCCTGCAAGACCCGTTCGAACGCCGCGTAGTCCTCGTCCCCCTGCAAGAGCCGCCCCTGGGCCAGCGCATCCCTGCTCGCCCCGACCAGGAAACTCGGCGTAGCGCTCACCCCGACCGCGCGGGCGGCGGCATAGTCCGCATCGAGCCGCCCGCCATGGCGAGACTCGGCCCGACAGGCGTCGAAGCGGGCGCGGTCGAGGCCGAGCCGCTCCGCGTGGCGACGAAAATCCGCATCCGTCAGCCGGCCGGCGTCGGCGAACAACGCCTCGTGCATCTCCCAGAAGCGGCCCTGCTCGCGCGCGCAGGCGGCGGCGATCGCCGCCGGGCGCGCGCGCTCGTGCTTCGCGAGGGGGAAATCGCGCGCCACGTAACGCACCCGGCCAGTGTCGATGTAGTTCGCCTTCAGCTGCGGGAAAGTCTTCTGCGCGAAGTCCTGGCAGTACGGGCACTGGTAATCGATGAACTCGACGATGGTGACCGGCGCATCGGCGGCCCCGAGTACCGGATCCGTGCCGATCGCCAGCTGTGGCGCGCGCAGCGAGGCGACGACGCGACCCGGCCCCGGCTCGCCGAGACTGCGCCCGACCGGCAGCGCCGTGGTTTCAACCGGCGCCGATGCCGCCGGGGCCGCAGGCGGAGTCGCGCAGCCGGCCGCCGCCAGCGCAGCGCTCGCCGCCACCATCATCGAAGCCCAACACCGCATCCGAGTCATGCCCCGCCCCTTTTCTGCCGATCGGCCCGCTGCGATTCTGCCAGCACGCGGGCCGGGGATTCGCGACGCGGGTCGCAGCGCAGGCCGGCCGCGCCGGGGTTAGAATCCGGTTTTCGTTCCGCCGCGAGGTCTTTGATGGGCCGGGCCTATGGCACTACCGCGCTGCGCGCGCTGACCGCCGTCCTGGCGCTGGCGCTCGGCGGCTGCTTCCAGGCAGCGAGCCTGCCGGACGCACCGGTGCCGGCAGCGGCCGCCCCCATCGACGAGGCCAGCCCGCCCGACCCGCTGCGCTCACGCATCGTCTTCACCGCCCTGCAGATGGTCGGCGTGCCCTACCGCTACGGTGGCGCCACGCCGGAGGGCTTCGACTGCAGCGGACTGGTGCAGTACAGCTATCGCAATGCCGGACTGGCGGTGCCGCGCACCTCGCGCGAGCAGTTCCGCGTGAGCGCCCCGGTACCGCTCGACCATGCCGCGCCGGGCGATCTGGTGTTCTTCCGGAGCAAGGACTACTCGCACGTTGGCATCTATCTCGGCGACGGCCGCTTCGTGCACGCGCCCAACACCGGGCGCACGGTCGAGATCACGAGTCTCGACGAGCCCTACTACCGCCGCAACTTCGCAGGCGCCGGGACGCTGCCGGCGCTGCAGCCGCTCAGCGTGTCGGCCGCCTGCACGGAGCAGTCAGCGGGCGCGTGCTGAACGCCGCGCCGGCGCTCACTGCCGGGCGTCGGCCACCATCGCCGCGACCCACCGCGAGTAGTTCGGGTGCTGCACCAGCCCCTTGGTGCCGAACACGTACTGCGTCCCCTCGATGTCCTTCTCCACCTCGTGCTGGATGCTCTTCGGGGACTGCAGGTTCGTGACGATGATGACGCGCTGGCCCGCGCGATTGGCCTCTTCGACCATCGCGCGCAGCTTGCGCCCGTTCGCGGCGCGCTGCTCCGGCGGGGTGTCGTTCTGCATGGACATCACCCGCACCGCCGCATAGCCGTCGCGCTCCTTCAACTTCGCCGCAATGCGCTCGAGCAGCGCGATGTTGCGCTGGTTGTCGGCGTCGAGATTCGGCCCGTGGGATACGACGATGACGACTTCCTTCGCCGGGTTCTGGCTCAGCTCGCGGGCGTAGTCGGCGATCATCCCGACCACGAGCGGGTGATCCTCCAGCGCCGGCGTCCAGGTCACTTTCGCGTTCGTGTGGATGGGCGGCGTGCGCATGTAGCCGGGCTCGGCGGCCAGCCCGAACATGTACTGCCACTGGCGTAACTGATCGTCGCTCGCCGAGGAGCTGAGCGCCGGCACCACCACGACCTGCTTCGCCCCGGCTGCCGTCAGCCGGTCGACCCCCTCCTGCACGTGGCTCGAGCTGGTCATGCTCATGCCGAAGCCGACTGCCGTCGGGTAGCCCTCCGCCACGCGCTTCAGCCCCTGGCGGAACGCCTCGTCGCCGACCTTGCCGTAGCCGTGCGCCAGCACCAGCACGCCGACGTCGCCTTTCAGCTCCGGACTGCTGAGGTAGGAGAGGTAATCGGGCCCCATCGCCGTCATGCTCGCGTCGATCTCCGCATCCGTGCGGGTGCGGTAGACGTCCACGCGCTCGCGCAGCTCCTTGTACATCCAGGGCTCCATGTGGTGCCCGGCGTGCTGCGAATGGTCGGTGGCAGCGGGGGCCGCGCCCTGCTCGGCGGCGACGGCCGGCAAAAACGGCAGGGACAGGAGCAACAGACTGGAAGTCAGGCGGGCAAGGCGCAGGTCAGGCATGGTGCGGTCCTCCGGATGAATCGGGGCAGTTTCGGTGCCGGCCTGCAAGCCGTCAACCCCGCACCATCGGCCGCAACTGCAGCGCCAGCATCTGAAGTACGGGTTATCCGGTATGGCGGCAGGGCGCCGCAGCGAGCGTAATGCGGGCTCGGACAGCAAGGCGGCGTCCGAACCGGGAGGCGTCAATTCGACGCACCGTATTGCCTTACCGTTCAGGCGCCCTGCGGGTTAAGCTGGCGAATTCCTCGAAAACCGTTCCCCTCCCCCGGAGTCCCGCGCTCTTGCCAGCCCCATTCCCCTCCGCGTTGCTTCGCGCTGTCTGCATCGCGCTCGCTGCTGCACTCCTCGTAACGGCCTGTGCCCGCGAACCGGCGGCTGAGAATACCCAGGAGCCGAGCCTGACCGTTACCACGGCCGAGCTGGTCGAACGCAACCTCGACCGGGCGCTGACGGTATCGGGCTCCGTCGCCGCCTGGCAGGAGATGTCGCTCGGCGTGGAGCTCTCGGGCATACGCGCCGCAGAGGTGCTCGTGGAAGTGGGCGATCGCGTGCGTGCCGGCCAGCCGCTGCTGCGGCTCGATGCGCGCACGCTCGACGTGCAGGCGCGGCAGGCCGAGGCGGGCCTCGAGCAGGCGCGCGCCAACCTGCAGCTGGCGCAGGCGAACCTTGCCCGTGGCGAAAAGCTGGTCACCGAGGGCCTGATCTCCTCGAGCGATGCCGACGAGCTGCGCGCCAAGGAGACGAGTGCACAGGCGCAGCTCGTCACCGCCGTAGCCGATCAGGACTCGGCGCGCCTGCGTCTCGGCTTTGCAACACTGCGGGCCCCCGACGACGGCGTGATCTCTGCCCGGTCCGTGCAGCCGGGCCAGGTCGTGAACAGCGGCACCGAACTGCTGCGCCTGATTCGCCGCGGGCGCCTGGAGTGGCGTGCCGAAGTCACCGAGTCGGATCTCGGGCGCGTGCGCGTGGGCACGCCCGTCGTGGTGACGGGACCAAACGGTGAGCAGGTCTCCGGCCAGGTGCGGACAGTTGCCCCGGCGGTCGATCCGCTGACCCGCGCCGGCCTGCTCTATGCCGACCTGCCGGAGCCGGGCAACCTGCGCGCCGGCATGTTCGCCGTGGGCCGCGTGCTGCTCGGCGAAGTTCCGGCGCAGGTCCTGCCGCGCGACGCCATCGTGTTCCGTGACGGCATTCCGTACGTATTCGTAGCCAGGGTGAATTCCACCGATGCGGCGCTGGCCAATCCATTCACGGTCGAGCAGCGACGCATCACCGTCGGCATCCAGCACGGCGACGTGGCACAGGTCACCGCGGGGCTCGCCGCCGGGGAACGCGTGGTCGTGACCGGCGCCGGCTTCCTGAGCGACGGCGACCTCGTGCGCCAGGCGCACGCGCCGGCATCCGAGCCCGCTGCGGCACCCCGCGCACCGTCGGTGCAGAGCCCGGAAGGCTAGCCATCGTGAACGTCTCGCTGTGGGGCATCCACAACCCGGTTCCGGCCGCGCTGGCATTCGTGGTGCTTTCGTTCGCCGGTATCGTCAGCCTGCGCCAGCTGCCCATCGCACAGCTTCCCGACGTCGAGGTGCCCGAGGTCATCGTTACGGTGAACCTGCCGGGCGCAACCCCGAGCCAGCTCGAGACGGAAGTAACGCGCCGCGTGGAAGACGCCGTCGCGGGACTGGCCGACGTCGACAAGCTGAACTCGACCATCAACGAAGGCATCTCGCAGACCCGGATCCGTTTTCACCTGGGCCGCGACGTCAACGAAGCACTCGACGACGTGCGCGACGCCGTCGATCGCATCCGCATCGACCTGCCGGCGGACGTCGAGGAACCGTTGATCACGCGGGGGACGGTCCTCGGCCCGACGCTGCTCGCCTACGCCTTCGAGTCCGACCGCCTCGCCCTCGACGAGCTGAGCTGGTTCGTGGACAACACCGTACGCAAGGCGATCTACAGCGTGCCCGGCGTCGGCAAGGTGGTGCGCAACGGCGGGGTCGATCGCGAAGTGCGCGTCGCGATCCGCCCGAGCGCCCTGCAGAGCTTCGGCCTCACTGCCGGCATGGTGTCCGCGCAACTGGCCCGGCTGCAGGTGGAGCTGCCGGGCGGACGCACGACGATCGGCGGCGCCGAGCAGGCCGTGCGCACGGTGGCGACCGTGCAGACCGCTGCGGAACTCGCGAACTACCCGATCTTCCTGCCCGATGGCCGCAACATCCGGTTGTCGGCAATCGCCACCGTCAGCGACGGCACGGCCGAGCCGCGCGAGATGGCGCTGCTCGACGGCCGGCCGGTGGTCGTGGTCTCCACCCAGCGGGCCTTCCGCTCCAGTACCGTGGCGGTCGGTGCGGGCATCCGCGCCGAGATGGCACGCCTGGCGGCGGCGCACCCGGAGGTGCACATCGTCGAGGTCAGCTCCTCGATCGAGGACGTGCAGGCATCCTATGACGCCTCCATTTCCATGCTGCTGGAAGGCGCCATCCTCGCCGTGATCGTCGTGTGGCTGTTCCTGCGCGACTGGCGTGCCACGTGGATCTCCGCCCTCGCCCTGCCGCTGTCCGTGGTGCCGACCTTTGCGGTCATGCACTGGTTCGGCTTCAGCCTGAACCTGCTGTCGCTGCTCGCCTTTGCCACCGTGATCGGCGTGCTGGTGGACGATGCCATCGTCGAGATCGAGAACATCGCGCAGCACCGGGCACAGGGCAAATCGGCGCGGCAGGCCGCCATCGACGCGACTGACGAGATCGGCATGGCCGTCATCGCGACCTCGGCCACGCTGGTCGCCGTGTTCGCGCCGGTCGCATTCATGCCGGGCGAAGTCGGGCTGTACTTCCGCGAGTTCGGCTGGACGGCCGCGGCGTCCGTGCTCTTTTCGCTGCTGGTTGCCCGGCTGCTGACGCCGATGCTGGCATCGCGGTACCTGTCTTCAAGCCCCGTCGAGCAGCGCACGCCGCCCTGGATGCCCGGATACCTGCGGCTCGTGGAGCAGTCGCTGCGCTACCGGGGCCGCACGCTCCTGATCGCGCTGCTCATATTCATCCTCTCGCTGGCGCTGGTGCCGCTGATCCCCACCACCTTCGTGCCGCCTGCCAATCCATCGCGGGCGGATCTGCGCATCAGCCTGCCGCCAGGCGTGCGCCTTGCCGACACGGTGGCCGTGGCCGAACAGGCCCGCCGTCTGCTCGAGCCGATACCCGAGCTCAAGAGCGTGCTGGTCCGCGTCGGCGGGACCGCCGCCGGTGGCATCGAATCGACCATGGTCGGCGCCGTGCGCAACGCCACGCTGACGCTGCGGTTCACGAGCGATCGCCGGCGCACCATCCAGGAGCTGGAAGCCGAGGCGCGCGAGCGCCTGCGCGAGCTGCCGGGCGTGCGCAGCAGTTTCGCCGCGGGCGGGCCCGGCGACCGGCTGGACGTCATCCTCGCCGGCCGGGACTCCGCGCAGCTCACGCTTGCCGGGCAGAAAGTCGAGGCTGCGCTGCGCTCCCTGCCGGGCATGGGCAGCGTGTCCTCGACCGCCTCGCTGCTGAGCCCGGAGCTCGTGATCACGCCCGATCCGGCGCTCGCCGCCGATCTCGGCGTCTCGACGGTGGACATCGCCGAGGCCGCCCGCATTGCCACCAGTGGCGACTTCCGTCAGCGCCTGGCCAAGCTCAATCTCGCCGAACGCCAGATCCCGATCCGCGTGCAGCTCGACGATGAGTCGCTGAGCAGGGCCGAACTGCTCGCCCTGCTCAGGGTCCCCGCACGCAACGGCAGCGTGCCGCTCTCCGCAGTCGCCACCATCCACGAAAGCAGCGGGCCGTCGCAGATCGACCGCTTCGACCGCGAGCGCAACATCAAGGTGACCGCCGAACTCAATGGACAGCCGCTCGGCAAGGTCATGACCGCGCTGCGCAAAATGCCCGCGTTGCAGAGCCTGCCGCCCGGCGTGCGCGTGGTCGACAGCGACGATGCCGAAGCCTTCGCCGAGATGTTCCTCGGCTTCGGCGCCGCCATGCTCGCCGGACTGGTGTGCGTCTACCTGGTGCTGCTGCTCCTGTTCAGGAGCGCGACCCTGCCGCTGGTGATTCTCGCGGCGATACCGCTGTGCGCCGCAGGGGCGTTCGGCGCACTGCTCGCGACCAAGTACGCGCTGTCCCTGCCGTCGCTCATCGGCTTGCTGCTGCTGATGGGCGTGGCGACCAAGAACTCCATCCTGATCGTCGACTACGCCGTCATCGGCGAGCTCGACCAGGGGCTTTCGCGCCACGACGCCATCATCGTCGCCTGCCGCAAGCGCGCCCGGCCCGTGATCATGACCACGCTCGCCATGGGCGCCGGCATGCTGCCCGTGGCGCTGGCGCTCGGCGCCGACGGCAACTTCCGGGCGCCGCTCGGCATCTCGGTCATCGGCGGCCTGCTCACCTCCACCGTGCTCTCGCTCGTCGTCGTGCCCGCCGCGTACTCCGTCATGACCGACTGGCGCGATCGCCGCCACGCGCGGCGGCAGGCGCGACGCGGTGCCGCCGGTGCCGCGACGCCGGCCGAGATGGTGACGCGCTAGATCGCCGCTTGTGCTGCCCCTCGGCCACGGTGAACTGGTTCACCGCCAGCCGGTCGTTGTTCGCGGGGTCGTCGAGGTCGATCAGCCGCCCGCGAGCCCCACGTCCCGGCAGTTCGGACAGCAGAAGCTACGCCCCGGCACCAACATCCGGCCGGCCGACGACCCCGTAGAGGCGGCTCAGGAATTTCCGCTCGCCTTCGCTGACGCGCTCGCCGCCGAAGCCGAGGAAGTCTCCCTCCTTCGAGGCGTTGGCGATCTTCTCGGCGAGCCAGGCAAGCATCTTGCGCAAGTCATCCGCGTCCGCGGTCGCATTCCGGTCGAGCAAGGCATCGAGCGCGGCACGCGTGGCCTCGATGGCTGCGTCCTGCAGACGGTGGTCCGCATGGGTCCGGTCGGTTGCCGGCCGCAGCAGGGCCTGGATGTCCTCGTGCGCCGCGCGGATCTCCTCCCGGGCGAACAGTTCGGTGATCAGGTGGTTGCGGGCGTGTGCGACCTGGGCAAAGGCGCTGGCCGCTGTCAGCCCTTCCGCGAGACTACCGAGCAGGCCGCTGTTGCCCGCTGCCGCCGTGGCGAGCGCCACGAGTTGCGGAGCATTGCGCAGGGCTCGCCACTGTTCCGTCGTGAAGTCACTCCGCGTGGGCATTTGCGCTCTCCATCCGGTGACCGGGTTTCCCGGATTGTCCATTGCCGGTTCTTCATCCAATGGTACGGCTTCGCCGTCGCGTGCGCGCGCCGATCGGCCGCTGGCACCGTTCGCACGCAGCCTGTCGACGCACATGATCGGTTACAGTACCGCAAACAACGCGGGACTCCGGGGACCGAGGAACCGTGGGCTTACTTGGCGAGTTGAAGCGTCGAAACGTCGTTCGCATGGCGGCGCTGTACGTGCCCGCCGCCTGGGTCATACTCCGGGTGTCAGGCGTCCTGATCGACGTGCTCGAGCTTCCTCGCTGGACCGGCAAGTTCGTCCTTGCCCTGCTTGTGCTCGGTCTGCCGGTCGCGCTCGCCCTTTCCTGGATATACGAGTTCACGCCCGAGGGACTCAGGAAACAGGGGCAGGCACCGCCCGGGCGGGCGGACACCGCAGCCACAAGCCGCAGAATGGATATCGCGATCGGCGTCATCGCTGCGATCGCGATTGCCGGCATTGCCATTGACCGCATGGTCCCGGAGCGCGAGGGCACGGCAACCACTGCGGCCGTCGTCGACGTGCATTCCATTGCCGTGTTGCCGTTCGTGGACATGAGCCAGTCGAAAGACCAGGAGTACTTCGCCGACGGTCTTTCCGAAGAACTGATGAACGTGCTGGCGCGGGTCGACGGGCTGCGTGTAATCGGCCGCACCTCCTCGTTCCAGTACAAGGGACGTCAGGAGGATCTGCGTGCCATCGGCGACTCGCTCGGCGTTGCCCATATCCTCGAGGGCAGCGTGCGCAAGGCGGACGACGACCTGCGTATCAATGCACAGCTCATCCGGGCCGTCGACGGTTCGCAACTCTGGTCCCAGACCTACGACCGCAAGCTCGACGATATCTTCGCCCTGCAGGACGAGATCGCGACCGCCGTCGTCGCAGCGCTCGAGCTGCGCCTCATCGCACCGGCGGCGGCCGAGCCGCGCGTGCAGCGCGACCTCGAAGCCTACAACCGCTACCTGCAGGGTCGCTATCAACTGGAGCTGCGCACGCGCACTTCGCTCGACCTTGCGCTCGAACACTTCACCGCGGCCGTCGAGCGCGATCCGCGCGACGCTCTCGCCTGGGTCGGGCTCTCGGAAACCTACACTGCACGCGCCGCCTACACCTCCCAGGTGTCGCTCGAAGAAGGATATCGGCTCGGGCGCGAGGCGGCGCAGCGCGCGCTCGATCTCGATCCGGCACTTGCCGATGCGCATGCAGCGATGGCTTACATCTACCTGGTCTACGACTGGAACTGGACGGCAGCCGATGCGAGCATCGACCGTGCTGTGCAGCTGGCACCGCGCGACCCGGGCGTGCTGATGAAGGCAGCCCTGCAGGACCAGACGATGGGTCGCTTCGAGCGCGCGGTCCTGCGGTACCGTCAGGCGATCGAGCTCGACCCGCTTCGGCCTGGCCTGCAGTACAACCTGTCGCGCGTGTACCTGGCACTCGGCCGGAGCCGCGAGGCGGAACAGCTCGCCAGGCACGTCGTGGATTTGCTGCCGACTGGCGCCGGCGCCCACGTCATGCTGGCGGAAACGCTGCTGGCACAGGGAAAAACGGCCGACGCCGCCAGCGCCATGGCGCAGGAAACGGATCCCATCTGGAAGCCTTACGGCGATGCGCTGGTCGAGTTCGCCCGAGGCCGGCGCGCGCAGGCGGACACAGCCCTGAATGCACTGGTCAAAACCCATGGCTCGGATGCCGCATACCAGATCGCCGAGATCTGCGCAGAACGAGGCGAACGTGACCAGGCATTCGAGTGGCTCGAGCGCGCCTACCGGCAGCGCGACGGCGGCCTGACCGAAATCCACACCAGCACGCATCTCGCCCGGCTGGAATCAGACCCACGCTACGCGATCCTGCTTGGCAAGCTTGGCTTGCCCCTGCGCATCCGGCCCTGAGGACTGCGACGAAGTGCTGCGCCCACGCGAAGTTCGCGCTGCCGCCGACGCCGCTACGCCGGCCGAGATGGTGACGCGCTAGATCGCCGCCCAGCCCTCGCTCAGCACCTCGGCCTGTTCCAGCACCGTCTGGGTTGCCTTCTCCTGCTTGTCGGGCGGATAGCCGTGCCTGCGCAGGATGCGCTTCACCAGCACGCGCAGATGCGCGCGGACGTTGTCCCGCACCGTCCAGTCGATGCTCACATTGGCGCGCACCGTGGCGACGAGTTCACGCGCGATCGCGCGCAGGTTCTCATCCCCCAGGACCTTCACCGCGCTGTCGTTGGTCTCCAGCGCATCGTAGAAGGCAACCTCATCTTCAGTGAGCCCCAGCTTCTCCCCGCGCTGGCCGGCCTCGCGCATCTCCTTCGCGAGCTGGATCAGCTCCTCGATCACCCTGGCCGTCTCGATCGCGCGGTTCTGGTACTTGCGCAGCGCCTGCTCCAGCATCTCCGCGAAGGAGCGCGCTTGCACCACGTTGCGCTTCGCGCGCGAGCGAATCTCGCCCTTCAACAACTTCTGCAGCAGCTCCACCGCCAGGTTCCGCTGCGGCATGCCCGGGACCTCGGCCAGAAATTCGTCGGACAAAATGGAGATATCCGGCCGCCTGAGCCCGGCCGCCGCGAAGATGTCCACCACCGCGTCCGACACGACTGCCGTCGAAACGATCTGCCGGATCGCGTGCTCCAGCTCCTCGTCCGTCTTCCGTTCACCGGGCGTGCCCTTGGCGAGCACAGCGCGCACCGCCTGGTAGAAGCCAACCTCGTCGCGGATCGCGAGCGCCTCGGCGTGCGGCACCGCGAGCGCGAAGGCGTGCGATAAGTCCGTCACCGACCGCAGCAGCCGCGCCTTGCCGTCCTCCTGCGCGAGGACGTGCTCCTGCGCCGCCGGCAGCACGGAGAGCCGCTGCTGCGGCGTGCCCGTAGTCCACGGCGACCAGTCGAAGCCGTGAAAGAGCCCGCGGCAGACCTCCGCCTTCTCCTGCATCACCGCCACGGCCTCGGCCTGGTCGAGCGCCGTCTTGCCGGTGCCGCCGGCCTCGGTGTAGGTGGCCAGCGCCTGCCGGAGCTGATCCGCGAGCCCGAGGTAGTCCACCACCAGCCCGCCCGGCTTGTCCCTGAACACCCGGTTCACGCGCGCGATCGCCTGCATGAGCCCGTGGCCGCGCATCGGCTTGTCCACGTACATGGTGTGCAGGCTCGGGGCATCGAAGCCGGTGAGCCACATGTCGCGCACGATGACGATGCGGAACGGGTCCTTCGGATCGCGGAAGCGCTGGGCCAGCGCCTCGCGCCGCGGCTTGTTGCGGATGTGCGGCTGCCAGTCGAGCGGGTCCGATGCCGAGCCGGTCATCACGACCTTGAGCGCGCCTGCGTCGTCGCCCTCACCATGCCAGGCGGCTCGCAGCGCCGTAAGCTCGCGGTACAGCTCGACGGCGATGCGGCGGCTCATCACCACCACCATCGCCTTGCCGTCCAGCGCCTCGCAGCGCTTCTCGAAGTGCTCCACGAGGTCGCGCGCGATGAGCTGCAGGCGCTGCTCGGTGCCGACCACGGCCTCGAGCTGTGCCCACCGGCTCTTCAACTTCTCCTTGCGCTCGACCTCCTCGCCCTCGGTGGCCTCCTCGAACTGGGGGTCTAACCGAGGTCTCGCCTCTTCCTTGAGCGCGAGCTTCGCGAGCCGGCTCTCGTAGTAGATCGGCACGGTGGCCTGGTCGGCCACGGCGCGCTGGATGTCGTAAACGCTGATGTAGTCGCCGAACACCGCGCGCGTGTTGGCATCGGTCTGCTCGATGGGCGTACCCGTGAAGCCGATGAATGAGGCGTTCGGCAGCGCGTCGCGCATGTGCCGCGCGAAGCCATCGATGAAGTCGTACTGGCTGCGATGCGCCTCGTCGGCAATGACCACTATGTTGCGCCGCTCGGAGAGTACGGGGTGGCGGTCGCCCCTCTCTTCCGGGAAAAACTTCTGGATGGTCGTGAACACCACCCCGCCCCCGGCGACCTGGAGCTTCGCGCGCAGGTCGGCGCGGTCCGCCGCCTGCACCGGCGGCTGGCGCAAGAGATCGCGGCAGCGGGCAAAGGTGCCGAAGAGCTGGTCGTCGAGGTCGTTGCGGTCGGTGAGCACGACAACCGTCGGGTTCTTCATCTCCGGGTGCAGGATCACGCGCCCGGCATAGAAGGCCATCGTCAGGCTCTTGCCCGAACCCTGCGTGTGCCAGACCACGCCCACGCGGCGATCGCCGGGCTCGCCGCCGTGCTGATGCCCGGCGAGATACGTGCCGCGCGCATCACCCGCTGCTTCCCGCGCGGCGCGCAGCGTCTCCTCCACTGCCGCATTGACGGCGTGGAACTGGTGATAGCCCGCCATCTTTTTGATGACCTTCCCGCCACCCTCGTCCTCGAAGGCGATGAAGTGGCGCAGGAGGTCGAGAAAGCGCCGCTTCCCGAAGATGCCCTCCAGCAATACCTGAAGCTGCGTCAATGAGCCCGGCGCATCGGCCTCACCCGTGATCGTGCGCCAGGGTTTGAACCACTCCTTGCCGGCGCCGAGCGCACCAATGCGCGCCTCAACGCCGTCCGAGACGACCAGCGTCGCGTTCGTGGCGAAGAGCGCGGGAATCTGTGCCTGATAGGTCTGAAGCTGCTGCCACGCCGACCAGACGGTGGCATTCTCATCCGCCGCGTTCTTCAGCTCGATCACCGCCAGCGGCAGGCCGTTCACGAACAGCACCACGTCCGGCCGGCGCGTGTGCTGCCCCTCGGCCACGGTGAACTGGTTCACCGCCAGCCAGTCGTTGTTCGCGGGATCGTCGAAGTCGATCAGCCGCGCCTGATCGCCGGCGATCGACCCGTCCGCACGGCGGTACTCCACCGTCACGCCATCCACCAGCATCCTGTGCACGGCGCGGTTGCGTTCGAGTAGTGACGGCACGCTCAGCCGCGTGAGCTTGCGGAATGCGTCTTCGAGCGCTTCTGTCGGAAACGTTGGATTCAGCCGCGCGAGCGCCTGGCGCAGGCGGCCTTCGAGAAAGGCATCGCGGTAGTTAGCGTCGCTCCGCTCCGCAGCCGGTTCGCCCGCGGCGATCTCCGGACCGTGCTTGATCGCGTACCCGAGCGCTTCGAGCCAGGCGAGGGCATCGTCTTCGACAATAGACTCGCTAAAGCCTGCCGTCATGTGGATGGTCCCGCGAGCATATTCATCACCAGCCGGATCATCACGTCCTTGTCTCTGGGCGCCGACTCGGCGACCAGCAGGGCGAGCGCCGCGAGCCCCACGTCGTTGATCACGGTCTCGCCGTCGCGGAACAGCCGACCGTTGCGGTTCAGGAAGTCCACGAACAGAAAAGAGCCGATGCGCTTGTTGCCGTCCGAGAACGGGTGATTCTTGATGACGAAATACAGCAGGTGCGCTGCCTTCGCCTCGATCGTCGGGTAGGCCGGTGCTCCGAGAACGCTCTGGTCGAGATTGCCGAGCAGGGCAGCCAGCCCGTTCTCGCGCTCGCGGCCGAAGAGATCGGTGGATTCGCCCCGCGCGAGCAGATCAGCCTTGAGACGCGCTATGGCGGCTCGTGCCTCGTCCGCCGCCGGCAACACGCCTCCCGGGCTGCCCTTCGGATCGGTGAGCAGCCCCTCGTCGTAGCGCTGCAGCAGCAGGAACGTCTGCGTGTAGCGCGAGATGACGTCGATGAGCCCACGGCCCTGATCCGTGGTCAGTGCCTCGCCGGCCGCAGCCTTTCGCACCAGGGAAAGCGCCGCCTCCAGCTCGACGGCGTTGTGCGCGAAACGCTGGCGGTCGAGGGTGTAGCCACGGACCAGGTGCTCGCGCAGCGTGCGGGTCGCCCAGATGCGAAACTGGGTGCCGCGCTTCGAGTTCACGCGGTAGCCCACCGAAATGATCACGTCAAGGTTGTAGTGATCGACCTGGTAGGTTTTTCCGTCCGCAGCAGTATGTGCAAATTTTGCACATACTGCCGCCGGGTCCAGTTCGCCCTCTTTGAAGACGTTGCGGATGTGCTTGGTGACCACGGAGCGCTCCCGGCCGAACAGCTCGGCCATCTGCTCCTGGTTGAGCCAGACCGTGTCGCGCTCGAGCCGGACATCGACCCTTACCTCGCCGCCCGGCGCTTCATAAACAATGACCTCGCCGCCCGGCGCCGCAGCCATCACCTGACCCTCCGCGTCTGGACGACGTCCGAGGCGAACACCATCGGACCATACACTTGATCGGCAGCGATCTCGGGGCCGTGGCTGACCGCATAGCCGAGCGCTTCGAGCCAGGCGAGGGCGGCGTCTTCGACGACGGACTCGGAAAACCTCGCGCCCATCACGAGACAGCACCCGCCATCGTTCTGAGAGGTCGGTCACGGTCACGGCACGTCTGCTGCGGCGGGCCGTTGCGATTCTTAGAACCAACCCCTATATTTAGCTTCGCTAGACTTTCGGATTGGGGATTCCCGGTCGGTATCAGGCCTCGGTGGAAGCATCGGGGCCTGTTGCTTTTCAGGGGAAGCATTTCAGACCCCATCCAGGCAGCTTGCCGGTCTGGTTAACGTAGAATTTCCCGCGCACCGCATCGAACGCGCGATTCACCTGCTTTGGACGCAGGATATTCATGCCCACCGGCCGCGCGACCAGATCGGCCAACTGCAATCCTGCGGAATTGCTTTTCTTGTCGACGAAGGCAATGTCAAAAGGCGGCGCTCTCAATTGGTCGATGCAACACCCTAACATGACGATGGACGGGAGGCTGCATCATGAGTCGAGGCCCTTGGTTTACGGCG
>JAJTYX010000196.1:0-60578 GCA_021462865.1 Gammaproteobacteria bacterium
ACGTGTGGAGCCGGCTGCCAGGAGGGCAGCAGCCGGCGTAACCCGTAGCGACGAGCACAGGGATGTGCGAGGAGCGGCGCTCGGCGGACACCGGGCCACCGCCGCCCGCACCTGTCGGTCGATGAGGCGGCCGTCCGCGCACACCAACGAAGAAGCATATAAATGAGCGCACTGCATCCGTAATATCGGAGGATTCCGCCCGAAGAGAACGCATGCCCGCAACACGCCGAACCCGACCGCGCCGCCAGCCGCCCACCGCGGGGCAGATCGTCATCCGCGGCGCGCGGCAGAACAATCTGCGCGACATCGATGTCGACCTGCCGCTCGGCGAGATCATCGTCGTGACGGGCGTCAGCGGCTCGGGCAAGTCCTCCCTCGCCTTCGACACGGTGTACGCGGAGGGGCAGCGCCGTTACGTCGAGACCTTCTCGCCCTACGCGCGGCAGTTCCTCGACCGCATGGACAAGCCCGCCGCCGATCGTATCGACGGCATTCCGCCTGCCATTGCCATCGACCAGACCAACCCGGTGCGCACCTCGCGCTCGACGGTCGGCACCATGACGGAACTCGCCGACCACCTGAAGCTCCTGTTCGCCCGGGCAGCGCGGCTGTACTGCCGCAACTGCGGCCGTGCGGTGCAACGCGACACCCCCGCAACGGTGCTGGCGGAACTCACCGGGCGGCTGCCGGCGGAGACACGGCTGCTCGTCACCTTTCCGGTGCGGGTGCCGGAGAATTTCCAGAAGGACGAGGTGCTGCAGCTGCTTGCCCGCCAGGGCTACACGCGTATCCACCGCGAGGACGGCGACCGGCTCGAGGTCGTGCAGGACCGCGTCCGGCTCATACCCGCCGAGCGCAGCCGTCTCGTCGAGTCGCTGGAACAGGCCTTCGCGCTCGGGCGGGGCCACCTGCGGGTGTACCCGCTGGCCGAGGGCGAACCGGCCGCGCCGATGCCCTTCTCCGCCGACCTGCATTGCGCTCCCTGCGATATTCACTACCACGCAGCCGGCCCGGGCGCGTTCTCGTTCAACTCGCCGGTCGGTGCCTGCGAAGCCTGCCGTGGCTTCGGCCGCACCATGGGCATCGACTACGGCCTGGTCATCCCGGACACCGAGCGCAGCCTTTCCACAGGCGCCATCAAGCCGTTCCAGAGCAAGAGCTACCAGGAATGCCAGTCAGACCTGCTGCGGTTCGCGCGCCGTCGCGGCATCCCCACTCAGACGGCTTGGCGTGAACTCACGGCCGCGGAGCGCCACTGGGTCATCGAGGGCGAGGGCCGTCTCGCGGACGGCAAGTGGTACGGCGTACGCCGCTTCTTCGACTGGCTCGAGACCAAGGCCTACAAGATGCACGTGCGCGTGCTGCTCGCCCGCTACCGGGCCTACACGCAGTGCGCAAGCTGTCACGGCGCCCGGCTGAAACCCGACTCGCTGCTCTGGCGGGTGGGCACGCAGGCGGACGCCACCGCGGTCCTGCCCGCGGATGGCAGATTCCGCCCCGCCAGCATGACCTGCACCGACGCGATCCTGGCCGAACTGCCGGGCCTCAACCTGCACGACCTCATGCTGCTGCCGATCGAGCGCTGCCAGCAGTTCTTCACGCGGCTGCGGCTGCCCGCGCCGCTCGACGAAGCGGCGGATCTCCTGCTCGCGGAGATTCGCAGCCGCCTCGGTTACCTCGTCACAGTCGGTCTCGGCTACCTCACGCTCGACCGGCAATCGCGCACGCTCTCCGGCGGCGAGGTGCAGCGGATCAATCTCACCACCGCACTCGGGACCTCGCTGGTCAACACGCTGTTCGTCCTCGACGAGCCGAGCGTCGGCCTGCATGCCCGCGACATGGGCCGGGTCATCGCCGTGCTGCGCAAACTGCGCGACGCCGGCAACTCGCTGCTGGTCGTCGAGCACGACGCCGCGGTCATGGCTGCGGCGGACCGCATCCTCGACATGGGGCCGGGACCCGGGGCGGCCGGCGGGCGCGTGACCTTCTTCGGCACGCCGCAGGTGCTGGCCGCGCGCGGCCGCACATTGACCGGCGAGTACCTGCGCGGCGAGCGGCTGGTCAGCGCGAACACCTCCGGCCGCGGCCGTCCGGCCGATACGGACGGTTTCTGGCTCGAGGTGCTCGGCGCGAGCGCCCACAACCTGAAGGACCTCGACCTGCGCATTCCCCTGCAGCGGCTGGTGTGCGTCACCGGCGTCAGCGGCTCCGGCAAATCCACGCTGATCGAGGACGTCCTGTACCCGGCACTGCGCAAGCTCAAGGGCGAGGCCAGCGAGGCACCCGGCCCGCACCGCGAGATCCGCGGCCACGAGCACGTGAATGAGATCATCCTCGTGAACCAGTCGCCGCTCGGCCGCACCACCCGCGCGAACCCTGCCAGCTACGTCGGCGCGTTACCGCCGATCCGCAAGGCGTTCGCGGACCTCCCGGCCGCGCAGGTGCGCGGCTACACCACCGGCACCTTCAGCTTCAATTCCGGCGACGGGCGCTGCCCCGGCTGCGGCGGCAACGGCTTCGAGCACGTCGAGATGCAGTTCCTGAGCGACGTGTACCTGCGCTGCCCCGATTGCGACGGGCGCCGGTTCCGCTCCGACGTCCTCGAGGTACAGCTCCCCGGCGCCGGCGGTGCCGGCAAGTCCATTGCCGATGTTCTCGACATGACGGTCACCGAGGCGCTGGCGTTTTTTGCCGGCCACCCGGAGGTGCTGCGCGGACTGCAACCGCTCAGCGCCGTCGGGCTGCAGTACCTGCGTCTCGGCCAGCCCGTCACGACACTCTCCGGTGGCGAGGCGCAACGGCTGAAGCTCGCCGGGGAGCTCGCGCGCGCGGGTGGCGCCCGCAACCTGCTGTTGCTCGACGAACCGACGACCGGCCTGCACTTCCACGACATCGCCGGCCTGCTCACCGCGTTGCGCGCGCTGCTCGCCCAGGGTCATTCGCTGGTGGTGGTCGAGCACAACCTCGACGTAATCTGGTCGGCCGACTGGGTGATCGACCTCGGACCGGAGGCCGGCGAAGCGGGCGGGCAGCTCGTCGCCGCGGGGACGCCGCGCGAGATCGCAGCGGTGGCCGGCTCGCACACCGGCCGCGCCCTCAAGGCGCACCGGCGCACGCTGCGCAGGAAACCAGGCTCCGTTCCCGGCCGCGCCATCGAGCCGGAACGCGCCGCACTCCCGGCCGGGGAGCGCGACCACAGCATCCGCATCCACAACGCCCGCGAACACAACCTGAAGAACATCGACATCGCGATCCCGCGCGATCGCTTCACCGTGATCACCGGAGTCAGCGGCAGCGGCAAAAGCACACTCGCCTTCGACGTCATCTTCGCCGAGGGCCAGCGCCGCTACCTCGAGTCGCTGAACGCCTACGCACGGCAGTTCGTGCAGCCGGCCGCACGTCCCGACGTGGACGCAATCTTCGGAATCCCGCCGACGGTCGCCATCGAGCAGCGCACCAGCCGCGGCGGGCACAAGAGCACGGTGGCAACGATGACGGAGGTATACCACTTCCTGCGCCTGCTCTTCGCCCGGCTCGGAACGCAGTACTGCCCGGCATGCGATGTGCGCATCGCCCCGCAGAGCCCGGAGGCGATCCTCGCACGCCTCATGCGCCAGCACCGCGGCCGCACCGTGCAGGTCCTCGCGCCGCTGGTGATCGCCCGCAAGGGCTACTACACCGAGCTCGCCCGCTGGGCCGCGCGACGTGGCTATGACGAGCTGCGCGTCGACGGCGAGATGACGCCCACCGCCCGCTGGCCGCGGCTCGACCGTTTCATCGAACACGATATCGAGCTGCCGATCGGGCAGCTGCGGATGACGCCACAGTCGATGGCAAGAGCACGCGAACTGCTGCAGCAGGGGCTGGAGTTCGGCAAGGGCAGCGTGCAGGTCCTGCCAGCCGACGGCGGCAAGGCGGAACTGTTCTCCATTCGTCGTGCCTGCCCCGGCTGCGGGCGCAGCTTCCCCGAACTCGACCCGCGCCTGTTCTCCTTCAACAGCCGCCACGGCTGGTGCGGCAGCTGCTTCGGGACCGGCCTGCAACTGCCAGGGTTCGACGCCGAACAGACCGGCGAGGAGCCGGCCTGGACCCAGGCGCAGACCGACGAAGCCGAGCCCTGCGCCACCTGCGAAGGGCGGCGCCTGCGTCCGGAGGCGCTCGCCGTCCGTTTCCGGGAACAGAGCATCGCCGACATCACCGCGAAGTCGGTGGATCGCGCCGCGGGTTTCCTCGACACGCTGCAGCTCGCAGGCCGGGAAGCCGCCATCGCCCGCGACGCCCTCGGCGAGACCGGCGCGCGCCTCAGGTTTCTGCAACAGGTCGGACTCGGTTACCTCGCACTCGACCGCGCCGCCACCACGCTCTCCGGTGGCGAAACCCAGCGTATCCGGCTCGCCGCGCAACTCGGCTCGAACCTGCGTGGCGTCTGCTACATCCTCGACGAGCCCACCATCGGCCTGCACCCGCGCGACAACCAGCGCCTGCTCGAGACGCTGATGAAACTGCGCGACCATGGCAATACCGTGCTCGTCGTCGAACACGACGAAGACACGATCCGCGCAGCCGACAGCATCGTGGACCTCGGACCCGGAGCGGGCACCCACGGCGGTGAAGTGGTCGCCATCGGCACGGCGGCCGAACTCGCGCGCTCGCCGCGCTCCCTCACCGGACGCTACCTCGCCGCGAAGACGCGCGGTGGTGCCGCAACGCGGACACAGCAGCCCGCTGCGGGCGAAATCGTGGTCCGCGGCGCGCGCCTGCACAACCTGCGGGAGATCGATGTCAGCGTGCCGGTAGGACGCCTGACCGTCGTCACCGGCGTCAGCGGCAGCGGCAAGAGCACGCTGGTGCGCCACGTGCTCTACCGCAACCTGCGCCGTCGTCTGGCGAAGGGCGGCCGCCGCGCGCCACTCAGCGGCTGCGGGCAGATCGCCGGCTGGCAACAGATCCGGCGGGTACTCGAGGTGGACCAGACGCCGATCGGCAAGACGCCGCGATCCTGCCCGGCCACCTATGTCGGCATCTGGGACGAGGTGCGACGGATCTTCGCCCGGCTTCCCGAGGCACGCATTCGCGGCTACTCCGCGAGCCGGTTCTCCTTCAACGTGGCGGGCGGGCGTTGCGAGGTCTGCGACGGACAGGGATCACGACGCATCGAGATGAGCTTCCTGCCCGACGTGCACGTCGGCTGCGAAGCCTGCAATGGCGCACGTTTCGGCGCCGAGACACTGGAAGTCCGTTACCACGATCGCAGCGTCGGCGACGTTCTCGCCATGAGCATCAGCGCCGCCACGGAATTCTTCGCCGCGCACGCGCGGCTGCGCCATACACTGCAACTGCTCGACGACGTCGGGCTCGGCTACCTGACGCTCGGGCAGCAAAGCCCGACGTTATCGGGCGGCGAAGCGCAGCGACTGAAGCTCGTCGCCGAACTCGCCCGTGCCCAACCCGGCAGCAGCCAGACGCTGTACCTGCTCGATGAGCCTACGGTCGGCCTGCACATGGCCGACGTGGAGCGGCTCCTCGCCGTGCTGCACCGGCTGGTGGACGCGGGCAATACCGTGCTGGTGATCGAACACAACCTCGACGTGATCGCGCAGGCCGATCATGTCATCGACCTCGGCCCCGAGGGCGGCACGGGTGGCGGCCGGGTGGTTGCGACCGGCGCGCCGGCCACCGTGGCGCGCGAGCGCGGCTCGCATACCGGAGCCGCGCTCGCCGCGTATTTCGCCGGCCAGGGCACGTACCGCGACCGGAACCCGTGACCGGGATTGCAGGTCCGCTGACGGCGCCTGGCTGCGCGTTGCAGCCGGCCCCAGCCTCAGCCGCGACGTGTTCCCGGCGCCACCGCGGACCTGGTCAGCGCATCGGAAATATGCGCGGCGAATCCGGTGCCCGCTTCGCTGAAGTAGTTGTAGGCGACGTCGCAACCCGCCGCAATGACCGGCTCGCGCTCCTCGTCGAAGACGTAGGTCGCAGCGATCAAGCCGCGAAATCCACGTGCCCGCAACTGTCGGCTGGCGATGATCTTGGCCTCGAGGTCGGGGAGCGCCAGCATCACGGCACGCACGCGTCCGAGTCGCAGCCGGTGCCAGAGTTCGGGGTCCTCCGCATCCGCGTACACGACCCGCCAGCCCTCCTGCAGATGCTTCTCGACCTTGGCCGTGTCGCTGTCCATGCCCACCACATGCAGACCGAGGTCCTTGAGGTAGCGATAGGCGCCGCTGCCGACGCGCCCCATGCCGACCACCAGCACTTCGGCGCTGCCGACCGATACCGGCTCGTCGTCCGGATGCCGGCGGCTGCGCTCGAAACGCTGCAGGAACCCCTCGCTGCCGGCATAGAGCCGGTGCGCCGCGCGGTTGAGCGGTGCGGCGACGATGAAGGAGCCGGCCACGGCCAGCGCCGCCAGCGTGATCCATTGCGGCTCGAGCAGCCCGCCGCGCACGCCCATCTGCATCACGATCAGCCCGAACTCGCTGTAGCTCGCGAGACTCAGCGACGCGAGGAAACTGCTGCGCGACCGCAGCCCGATGCCGAGCAGCAGCACGAAAAACAGCAGTACCTTCAGCGGCAGCGCCAGTATGAGGACGGCGGCAGCAGTGACCGTTTCGAGGGTAGGTGTTGCAGTCAGGCCGACACTGACGAAGAAACCGACCAGGAACAGTTCCTTCATTCCCCACAGGGCATTGCCGAGTTCGCCCGCCCGCTGATTGCCTGCAAGCATGGCGCCGAGGACCAGCGAACCGAGTTCCGCGCTCAGGCCGAGCGCCCGGAACCCGTAACCGCCCGCCGCAACCGCAAGCAACACGCCGAGCAACGGCAGCAACTCGCCGTGGCCGGTGATGCTCACCAGCCGGTCGAGCAGCACCCTGGCAAGCGGCAATACCAGGAGCATCAGCGCCCAGGGCGAAGGCGTGACGTGCTCCCCGGCGGCCAGCACCATGACCGCCACCAGATCCTGCAGAATGAGGATGCCGATCGCGACGCGGCCGTGGAAAGCGCGCAGCTCACGGCGCGGCTCGAGCACGATCGCGGCGAATACGGTGCTCGAGAAGGCGAACGCGGCGCCCAGCATCCAGGCCGCTGTCCATGACAGGTCCACCTGCGTGCGCACCAGCAACGCAGCGATGCCGCCGCTCACCAGAAGGTGCAACACCGCGGTCCCCCAGACCTCCGGCCGGATGAGACTGCGCAAGCGCAGCTTCAGGCCGACCGTGAACAGCAGCAGCCACACCCCGACTTCGCCGATCTCGGCGATCTCCGGCACCGACTCGAACCCGAAGCCTTTCAGGAGAAACCCGGCGGTGAGAAAACCCACGAGCGGCGGCAGCCCGATCTGCCGCGCCAGCAGGCCGAGCGCGAAGGCGCCGAGAATCCACCATGCGAGCATCGTCAACCCCGTTCGATGCGCCCGACGCATCGCGCAGCCAACGCGCGCCGCGGACGCCGTTGCGCCGATTGCGAGGGCCCGCTCCGTCCGGGGTAATCCCGCAGGGTCGGCCTGCCGGGGAGTTCCATCCGGGTGCTCATGCTTGACCCGCAGCAAAAGCCGCCTGCATCATCGCGCCGATTCCGTCACCAACCAGGGGGCAGTGCCGTGCTGAAAGAGTTCAGGGAATTTGCCATGCGTGGCAACGTGGTGGACCTCGCCGTCGGCATCATCATCGGCGGCGCGTTCGGCAAGATCGTCACATCTTTCGTCAACGACGTAATCATGCCGCCAATCGGCATGCTGCTCGGCAAGGTCGATTTCAGCAGCCTGTTCGTCAACCTCAGCAGCACGGACTACGAGACGCTCGCCGCAGCCGAGGCGGCCAGCGCGCCGGTGATCCGGTATGGCAGCTTCGTGAATGCCATGCTCGATTTCGTGATCGTCGCCTTCGCGATCTTCCTGCTGGTGCGCGCGATCAATCGCATGAAGAAGGAACAGCCGCCGGCTCCGCCGCCCGGCCCGAGCGCCGAAGAAAAACTCCTCGGGGAAATTCGCGACCTGCTCAAGGCCCGCTGAAAACCGCGCGGCGCCCGCCGCCTGTCGCGGCGGGCTCAGGCGCCACTCTCCCGGCGTGCGACGGCGAGAAACACTTTCTTCAGGCCGTCGGCAACCGTGCGGCGTTCCGCCGCCGACAGCGCGCGCAATTGCTCGTTGGCGGCGTGCAGGCGGGCCTCGATCGCCGCATCGGTGAGTTTGCGGCCTTTGTCGGTAAGACCCACCATGACACCACGGCGATCCGCGGGATCGGGGGCGCGCGCGCCCAGCCCGCGCGATTCAAGCCGGTCGATGCGGTTGGTCATGGCGCCCGAGGTCAGCATGGATTCCCGCGCGAGCGCGGTGGCGGGCAGCTGGAAGGGCGGGCCCTGGCGGCGCAGGGCGGAAAGCACGTCGTACTCCCACAGCTTCAGGCCTTGCCGCGTCAGCGCACGCTCGGCGTCCTGCCGCAGGATCTTGGACAGGAACAGCACCCGCACCACCACGCTCAGGCTCGAGCAATCGAGTTCCGGGCGCTCGTGCGCCCACTGGCGCAGGAGCTTGTCGACATCATCGTCCACCTTGGCCGTAGATTAGCGACGGCACCGGATTACGTCTATTCGCTTGACAACAAACCGGCGCCCATTAATCTTTTCCGGCAAGGCGCCCGGGCAGCAGGGCCGGCAGTGAACCGGCCGCGGGAGCCGCACGGGACAACAGGCCAGGTACCGAGAGCGTCATGCAAACGGCCGATGAGTTCGACGAGGTCAGCGAAAACCTCGCGGCGGTCGACACCCCCATCCCTCCGACTCGCGCCGCCACGGCGCAGTGGCTGGCCAACCGCCGCCGCATCGAGCAGGCGCACGAGGAACGCGAGCTCAACCGGTCGCTGGCTGACTTCGAGGATTACCAGGTGTGAGGCCATGACTCGCCGGCGCTGGCCGCCGCGTCCGCGACACGACATGCAACTGCACCTCCTCCCGGACCTCGCCGCACCGTCCGTCGGCAATACGGCCCACCGGCTGCCAGCCGCCATCCGGCCACCCATGCACCATCAGCATTGCGAAATCTTCCTGGAGCAAGCCCGATAGGGAGGCATACGGCAATGAACCGCCCGCGCAAAATTGACGAGGAACTGTGGGAGGACGGTGAGGAAAAGCTGTCTTCGGACCACGTCGTCGAGCGCTTCTACGCCCAGCACGAGCACGACGACGACGACGAGCCGCCGCGCCGCAACCGGCCCGGCGTGCGCCCGCGGCGTCGCGAGGAACCACCGCCCAGCGACGAGTGACCCACGCAACCCGGGGGCCACTGCCGCATTGGCCGCGAGGAGCCGCCGCACAGAATCCATCGGCGGCAACATTGCGAGGGGGCGGCCATCGGGTGCTCCCGCGCATCACTTGTCGTCTGCCGTTCTGGCCCCACTGATTTCGGCCACGATCAGGCCGAGCGTTTCCTGCGGCAGCCAGCCAAAGGCCGGCATCGCACGGCCCGTGCGGCTCGCCGGAGCGTCGGCCGCCCGGCCCGCACGCAGGAATTCCACCAGTCGGCCGGCATCGCCTCCCCTGACCAGCGCCGAATCGCGCAGGCTGACGCCAAGACCGGGCAGCCCCCGACGATCAGGCCCGTGACAGGCCGCGCAGTACTGCGCGTAGGCCGTGGCCACTTCCTCTGACGTCGCCGCAACTGCTGCTTCTCCCGGGCCTGCCCGTTGGGCCTGCCCGAACGCAGCGACTGCCGGCGGCGCTTGCTCAGCTGCGACCGCCCGGTCAGCCGCGGTGACCGCGAGCGCACCGGGGACGATGACGGCGAGCGCATAGCTGCCGACACCTGCCAGCAGCGCCAGCGTCGTCGCGCCGGCGAGCTGACGGCGCCAGTTCATGCGCAGCGCCGGCAGGGAATTGAGCAGGCTCATGCCGACGATCGCGGTGCAGACCAGCACGGCAACGCGCAGGATGAAGATCAGGAGTTCGGGAGACCAGATGCCGCCGCCCTCGAATACCGCTGCGAGCTGCCCGGCGATGGTCTCCGGCAGTCGGCCCAGTGCGGAATACGCCCAGTTGGTCTCGAACGCAGACTGGATCACGGTGAACAGGCTCGCGATCAGCGCAAAGCCGGTCGCATAGCCTGTCTGCCGCAGGGTGCCGAACAACCCCGAGACCATGCCCGCCCGCTCGGGCGGCGCATGGGCGAGGAGCAATGCGTTGTTGGGTGAGAAAAACAATCCGGTGCCGATACCGATCACGACCAGCGGCAGAAGCACCGCGCTGAAACCGGACTGCGCGCTGATCCCGAGCAGCAGGAGGTAGCCGGTGCCGCGCACCAAGGCGCCGGTGCTGCTCATCAGTTCCGGACGAAAGCGATCGGAGGCCCAGCCAGCCACCGGGCTCATGAACGTGGTGAAGAACGCCGAGATCGCCATCAGCATGCCCACTTCCCAGGCGCGCATCTCGAGCGCGTTGATGAGGACGATGGGCAGTACGAACAGCGTCAACGGCAGGCTCGCGAACATCGCGGTAAACGCCACTGCAGCGCGGGTGAACTCGGGATTCGCCGTGAACAGCCTGAAGTCGATCAGGGGTTCGGCCTCGCGCCGCTCGTGCCGCAGGAACGCCACCGCAAAGGCGAACCCCGCGATGAACACCAGCCACGACCAGGGATCGAGGTGGTTGTCCTCCACGGGCAGTTGCGTGCAACCGAAAAGAATGCCGAACAGCGCGAGCGTGAGATAACCCGCCCCGGCAAGATCGAAGCGCCGGCTCGCGCCCGGCAGGGCCATCGTACGGTGCGCGCCGAACGAGGCGAGCGCCAGCACGATGATCAGCAGCGCGAGCGGGATGCGACTGGCGAACGTCGCGCGCCAGTCGTAGGCGTCGAGCAGCCAGCCGGCGAAGATCGGCCCGAGAATGAAGCCGAGCGCATTGGCTGCCTGCAGCCAGCCGAGTGCGCGCCCGCGCCGCTCGGGCCCGTAGATGCGCGTAGCGATCGTGAAGGTGGCCGGCAGGAACAGCGCCATGCCGAAACCCTGGATCAGCCGCAGGCCGATCAGCACCGCGACGTCCGGCGCAAACGTGCAGGCGATCATCGCGAGCGAATACACCACGGTGCCGAACTGGAACAATCGCGCGTGACCGAAGGCGTCGCCGAGCCGCGCCGCGAGCAGCATCGGGCCTGTGGCCGTCACCAGGTAACCGAGCGCCACCCAGACGATCTCGTTGGTGCTGGAGTCCAGGTCATCGATCATGTCGGGGAAAGCGAGCGGCATGAAGCTCGAATCGAGGCTCGCCATGGCGGTAGCCAGCAGCAGCACGCTCATGATCGAGAGCACGCGCAGGCCCGACAGAGCGGCCTGCCCGCCGCCGTTCTCGCCTGCGCTCACGGCAGCCCGGCCTTCATAGCGGCTTGACGGCACCGAGAAACGCCGCCACCGCCACCAGCCCCCACATCACCAGTGCCGCAGCCGCCGCTTTGCGTCGTCGCACCTTCAGCAGGGCCTCGCCACCGGCAACGTCGCCCGCGGCGAAACGCGCCATCGCCAGGCGCCACTGGCCGCTGTAGACGCGCAGCACCATGCCGTCCACCACGATCGCCGCCATCACCAGGAACTTGAGAACCAGCCAGCGTGGCGTCTCGCCGCTCGCGCCGCCACCCCACTCGCGCCAGGCGAGCGCGGTGAACGCTGCGAGCAGGAGCACCCGCAACCCGAGATCGAGCGACAGCAGGCGTGCAACCGGCACCCGTGCATGGCCGAAGTGGATGAGAAGTGCCAGGCCGATCCACGCAGCCGCAAGCAGCCACAATGCCGGCAGCCATGCGGCAGGCAGCGGCGCGCCCCAGGCGAGCGCCATCTGGAAACCGACCGGCAGCATGCCGATCAACGCGATGCGCGGAGCGAGATCGATGTCCATCAGCAGGCTGCGCACCCGGTTGCGCTCGGGCACGGGCAGGCCGCGCCGCGACATCCCTCCGCCGGCGAGAAAAACACCGAGGTCCGCGCCGAGCCAGTAGGCAAACAGAACCACGTGCGCGAAGCGCAGCCAGTCATAAGAGTCCAACACGAGCCGTCACGAACCGGCGCTCCGCCGCGCCGCCTTCCGCCACTTAAACCTATTGTCATGATGATAATACCAATCGCTACCCACCTCATGCCGGCGCCAGCGGGGACGAAACGCCGGCCGGCAACTGCGCAGCGCGCGCCGCCGCGGATTACAGAATGTCTCGCGCGCGACCGCACGTCCGGGTGCAGGCGACGCCCGTCGTCACGCGACGGCGCAGGTTCATTTCGTGATCGCCGTCACAAAGGCGGGCCGTGGGGATGCCTGGGGCATGCGTCAGGACATTTCTTCGTTAATCCTCTAACTCATTTATTCCATTAGTTTTCTTTTACGACCAATCCAGCCCATTCAACGGCTGTCCGGGCTTCGCTGCCAGGGGCCCACCACCGCTCGGGGCGAGACCCGGCGTGAACTGCTTCAAAGATTGAGCCGCCGCGGCTGCCTACTCTGCGCCCCGACCCAAGGCCAGCAGGCAAGGCACGGCAGGCATGACATTCCGCCATGGACAGCGCGGCTTCACGCTCGGCGAGACCATGACCACCCTCGCAGTGGTCGGCATCGGCCTGTCGCTGGCCGTGCCCGGCACCCAGGCGCTGGTCGAGAGCAATCGCCAGGCGACCGCGGTCAACGAACTCGTCGCGACCATGCATCTCGCCCGCAGCGAAGCGCTGACCCGCAACCGGCCGGTGCTCGTCTGCGCGAGCGCCGATGGCGAGCACTGCGGCAACGAACACTGGGAGCGCGGCTGGATCGCGTTCCTGGACGAGAACCACGACGGCGCGCGCGACCCCGGCGACCTGCTGCTCGACGCCGTAGGCGCGCTGCCGGGACAGGAGCTGAGTTCGAGCGAATTCCCGCGCGCCTTCAGCTACCGCCCCAACGGACGCGCCATGGGCGCAACCCCGCAACAGCTGAGCGGCGAATTCGCATTCTGCGAACCCGGCGCAGACGCCGCTGCGCGCGTGGTGATCGTGCGGCCGAACGGGCTGCCGGCGCTCGCCGAAAAGCGGCGTGACGGATCCCTCGCACCGTGCAGGACCTCCGGAGCATGAACGCGCTTACCACCACTTCGCTCGGGCGCCAGCAGGGCTTCAACCTGCTGGAACTCCTGGTGACGATCACGATCGCCGCCGTGGTGCTCGGCATCGGCGTGCCGAACTTCAGGGCATTCCTCGCCGGCAACCGCATGGCAGCCTCCGCCAACGACCTGGTGACCTCCATCCATGTCGCCCGGACCGAGGCAGTGAAACGCCGCGGCACGGTCACGATCTGCGGCAGCAGCAGCTGGGACAGCGCGAACCCCGACTGCGACCTCGGCGGCGGCACCGGCTGGATCGTCTTCTTCGATGCCAACGGCAATGTCGGCGTGGACGCGGGGGACGCGGTGGTGCTCACCCACGCACCGCTGCCCGACGGCGTCAGCTACGGCATCGACCCGGGCGCCGCGAACTACATGCAGTACGGCGGCAACGGCTTCCCGCAGACGGCAGCGGTCGGGCTGCCGTTCAGCAATATCCAGCTCTGTGACGATCGCGGCGACGCGAGCACCGGCACCGACGTCGACGGCGCCGAGATCGCTGCCGGTCGCTGGATCGCCGTCGGCGTAACCGGCCGCCCGCAGGTCTACCGCACCCGCGCCGAGGTGCAGGGCAATCCCGTCGGCGGCTGTTGAGGACTGATGGTGATGAATACCCGCAAACACACGCTGACCGGCCGCACCGGCTCCCGTCGCCAGCGCGGCTTCACCCTGGTCGAGGTGCTGGTCGCCATGGTGGTGATCTCCGTCGGCATGCTGGGGATTGCCGCACTGTACGTCGAGGGGCTGCGCGCCGGACGCACCTCGATCTATCGCATGACGGCGATCGGGCTTGCCGCCGACATGGCCGACCGGATCCGTGCCAATCCGACTGCCGGCGCCGCCTACGCCGGCGCCAGCGCAGTCAATGACTGCCGCGACGATGCCGCGAATCTCGCACCCGCGCAGCTTGCCGCCGACGACCTGTTCTGCTGGCAGCAGGCGGTCCAGGCGCGACTGCCGGCCGGCAACGCCAACATCGGCGTGGTCCCGGGCGCAGGCAGCAATGCCTACACGATCGCGATCCTCTGGACCGAGCCGGCCGTGCCCCAGCCGCTCGACTACACCCTGACGGTGCAGCTATGAGCAAGGTGACCGCCGGCATGACTTCACGGCAGGGCGCATCAGGCGCGGCCGGTCGCGAGACCGGGCTGACCCTGATCGAGATGCTGGTCACGATGGTGATCGGCGCCTTCCTGATGATCGGAGTCATCTCGATTTTCGCGCAGTCGCGCACCACCTTCCGCACCAACGACGCGGTCGAGCGCATGCAGGAAGCCGTGCGCTTCGCGCTGAACACCATGCAGCCGGACATCCGTCTGGCCGGCAACTGGGGCCTGCACAGCGATCCGACCTTCGTCACCGCGCCGAACGGCACCACGGCGACCTGCGAGGACGGCACGGACATCACCAACTGGGCGCTCGACCCGCAGCTTGGCGTGGAAGCCTCCAACGGCGTCAACACCCTGCCCTGCCCGGTGTTCGCCAATGCTTTCCAGCCCGGCAGCGACGTGCTGGTGGTCCGTCATGCGAGCGGGCAGCCGCAGGCTGCGGCGAATACCGTGATCCAGCTGCAGAGCAATCGTGTGGGCTCGACCGTATTCGATACCGGTGCCGTGCCCTTCGCCTGCCCGGCCGCGACACCCGCCTGCACCTTCGACTGGCAGACGCAGGCCTACTACGTCTCGTCGCAATCCTCGCTTGGGCCGAACGTGCCCTCGCTGCGCCGGCAGGTACTCGTCCCCGGTGGCGTGCTCCAGGACCAGGAGCTGATTCCGGGCGTGGAAGACTTCCAGGTGCTCCTCGGGCTCGACGCCGACGGCGACGACGACGTCGAGCGCTTCGTGCACGCCAACGACGGCGCACTCACCATCCTCGACCCGGCCAATCCCGGCTTCGTCGATGGCGCGCAGATCGTCGCCGTGCGCCTGTGGCTGATGTTCCGCGCGGAACACCCCGAGCAGGGATTCGTCGACGGCAATGTCTACAACTACGCGGACATGGCCAATGTCACGCCGAACGACAACTTCCGCCGCGTGCTCGTCAACCGCACCGTGCTGCTGAGAAATGCCCGGGGCTAATGCCATGAACAGACAACAGTCGAACCGCCACACGCAACGCGGCGCCACCCTGATCATCGGGCTCGTGCTGCTGCTGGTGCTCTCCGTGCTCGCGATCTCCGCCATGAGCGGCGCCACCTTCGGCCTCGCCATGGTCGGCAACGCGCAGTACTCCGAGAACGCCTTCCAGATGGCCGAGACCGGCGTGGAGCTGTCGCTCGCCGCCGGCGGTTTCACCAGCGCGCCGGGCGGCACGGCCATCGCCGCGACCAACGTCAGCGATCCCAATGGGGATTTCATCGGCAGCTACCAGGCCGGGACGACGTACCAGGAATCCACCCCGCCGCTGCGCGGCGGCTTCAGCATCGGCAGCGGCAGCGCCACCTTCGACGCCTGTCACTTCCAGACCGTCGCGACCGGCACTTCCAGCCGCAACGCCACGTCCACGAATACCCAGGAGTTCTACGTGATCTGCCCCGGTGGGTCCTAGATCGCGTGAGCAAGCCAAGGAGCCAAGCCATGAACAACCGCATTCGCCTCGCCGTGGTGGCCGCCGCAGCAATTGCGAGCGCCGCCGCCTTTGCCGAGGTGAGGAACATCGAAGATGCCTACGAGGCCGCCGCCGGCGAGGTCCGACTGCCATCGAATCCGCGCGGCCAGCTCGTGATCCGCAAATGCAGCGGCTGCAAGCCCGTGGTGCTGCGGGTCGACGCGAACACGCGTTATCTGCTGGCGCCATCGCGCGAGCCGGTCGGGATCGAGGCGCTGCGCGCGGCGATCGAAGCGGCCGACGACGACGACCGCCTGCTCACCGTCTTCTACGACCTGCAGACCGGGTTCGTGACCCGCGTCGTGCTGAGCCCCGCCGGCGGAGCCGGCCTGCGCAACGAGGTCTCGTGACATGAACACCTTCGCCACCCGCATCGCTTCCGTGCTGCTCGGCACGCTGGCCGTCCTCGCCACGGCACCGCCGGCCGCCGCGGACGACACCGAGATCTTCGTCGCCACTTCCAATCCGCTGCTGACCGGGGCGCAGCCGAACATCCTGTTCATCTACGACAACTCCGGCAGCATGGACAGCAAGGTACTCACCCAGCAGGACTGGGACCCGGACGTGACGTTCACCGGCTGCTACAGGTCCGACGCCCTGTACTTCTCCACCACCGGCACCACGCCGGCGTGCGGCAGCAGCAGCTATGTCAATGCGAGCGCGAACAACTGCGCGGCCTCGGTGACGCCGCTGCGCACCATCGGCGCGTTCTCCGACCGCATGCTGGCCTGGCGGACACACTGGTCGGGCAATAGCTGGGTCGCGCTCAACAGCGGCTCCAGGAGCCGGCCGCTGGAGTGCCAGGACGACCGTGGCCTCCATGGCGGGAACTCCGGCGGCGCGAGCGACGTCTTCGCGGCCAACGGCGCGAGCGGGCCCTGGGATCCCAACTCGACCAACGAGCCCAACTTCAACACCGACTACACCGTCTGGAGCGGCAACTGGCTCAACTGGAGCACGAGCGGCGGCATGGTGGAAAGAACCCGCATGGAAATCGTGCACGAGGTGACCGTCAACCTGCTCGACAGCCTGAACGGCGTCAATGTCGGGCTGATGCATTTCAACTACGACCAGGGCGGCACGGTAGCCCATGCCATCGAGGACATCGCCACGTCGCGCACCAGCATGAAGAACGCGGTCAACGCACTGGCTCCCGAGACCTGGACCCCGCTCTCCGAGGTGATGTACGAAGGCGCCAACTACTACATGGGCCGCAACGTGGAGTACGGCAACGTCGGTCCCGTGCTGAGCGTCGGGCCCTCGCGCACCAGCGGCACAGTCTGGGGCGCCACCTACAAGCGGCCGGCGACGCTCGCCTGCCAGAAGAACTACATCGTGTACCTGACCGACGGACAGCCCACCCGCGACGTCGGCGCGACGGGCAAGATCAAGGCACTGCCGAACTTTGCCGCAAACGTCACCGACCCGACCTGCAGCGGCGCTGCGGGCAGCGATGGCGAGTGCCTGCCGGACCTCGCCGAATACCTGTACCGGCACGATCTCGACGGCTCGCTCGCCGGGCTGCAGAACGTGACCACCTACACGGTCGGATTCGGCGTGGACCTGCTGATCGGCGACACCAAGTTCCTCGAGAAAACCGCGGAACTCGGCGGCGGCAAGTACTTTCCGGCCACCGATACCTCCACGCTGCAGGCGGCACTGACCTCCATCGTGCTCGATATCCTCGACGACGCGAGCACGTACTCGACGCCGACTGCGCCGGTGAACGCCTTCAACCGCACGGAGAACCTCTCCGAGGTCTTCGTCTCGGTGTTCGCGCCTTCCATCAACCGGCACTGGCCGGGCAATCTCAAGAAGTACCGCTTCTCGGGCGGCCAGCTCGTGGACCAGAACAACGTGGCGGCCGTGGACCCGGCCACGGGATTCTTCAAGACCACGTCGCGCAGCTTCTGGTCCGATGAAGTCGACGGCGACCGCGTGCCCAAGGGCGGCGCGGCCAACGAGTTGCCCGTGCACACGGCGCGGACTCTCTACACCGACGTCGGCAGCGGCGACCTCACCGCCGCCGACAACGCCGTCACCACCGTCAACAGCAGCATTACGGCAGCGCTGATCGGCGCGCCGCCGGCCGACCGCGACGCGGTGATCAACTGGGCGCGCGGCCTGGACCTCACCGACGACGACGACGACGGCGACAGCACCGACATCCGCCACGTCATGGGCGACCCGCTGCACGTGCCGCCTGCGGTGGTGATCTACGGCGGCACCGAGGCGGCGCCGGACGCCACCGTGTACGTCGCCACCAACGACGGTTACGTACATGCGTTCAACCCGGACGACGGCTCCGAGCTCTGGTCCTACGTGCCGTCCGAGATGCTCGGCCGGCTCTATGGCCTGTACCTGAACGAGACGACGACCAGCCGCTCCTACGGGCTCGACGGTGAGCTGCGCGTGTACATCGACAACAACGACTACCTGCCCGGCGTCGATGTCGCCGGCGGCGAACGCGTCATCCTGTACTTCGGCATGCGCCGCGGCGGCGATACCGTGTTCGCGCTCGACGTCACCGACCGCAGCAAGCCCAAGTTGCTGTGGAAGGTGAGCAGCGCAGACACCGGCTTCGAGAACCTCGGCCAGACCTGGTCCACTCCGTCGATCGTCAAGGTCGACATCGGTGGCACGGAAAGGAAAGTCGCGATCTTCGGCGGCGGGTACGATGACGGCCAGGATCTGGTCGGCTACCGCACCGACGCGCGCGGCAACGCCATCTACATGGTGGACGCCTTCACCGGGGAGCTCCTCTGGAGCGCCGGCAACGGCAGCAACCACGACCTCAACCTCGCCGCCATGGAACACTCCATCCCGGCCGCCATCAAGGTCATCGACCTCGACCTCGACGGCCACGCCGACCGCATGTACGCCGCCGACATGGGCGGACGCGTGTGGCGCTTCGACATCTTCAACGGCGAGACGGGCGCCGACCTCGTGCAGGGCGGCGTCCTGGCCAGCCTCGGCGCCGCGGATCTCGGCCCCACCCCGCCGGTCGCGGACGTGCGCCGCTTCTACGCCACGCCGGATGTGGCGCAGGTGGTCTCGCACAAGCGCGTGTTCCTGAGCGTGAGCCTCGGCTCCGGCCACCGCGAGCACCCGCTCGACACCGGCACCAACGAGGAGTTCTACTCGATCCGCGACTACAACGTGTTCAAGCAGCTCACCAACGACAAATATGGCACGCCGATCACGCGCTCGGATCTCACCGACATCACCAGCGACACGGCCCCGGAGCTGCCTTACGACTCTCTCGGCTGGCGCCTGACGCTCGACCAGAGCCCCGGCGAGAAAGTCGGCAGCGAGTCGATCACGTTCCAGAACAGCGTGTTCTTCACCAGCTTCTCCCCGGGCGGCAGCGGCGATGCCTGCGTCGCGGCTGGCGGGCTGAACCGGCTCTACCACATCAGCGTCCTCGACGGCGCACCGCGCACGAACCAGGACGGCTCCACGGAGCCGCAGCCGGAGGATCGCTACTACACGCTTGCCCAGGGCGGCTTCGCGCCCGAGCCGGTGATCTTCTTCTTCAACGACGACGGCGGTGGCAGCGGCAATGGCGGCGGCCCCGAGACGCCCATCTGCGTGGCTGGCGAATGCCCGCCGGTGCAGCTCACCAACCCGCCGGTGCGCACGCGCTGGAACCAGGACGGCGCCGAGTAACGTCGGAGGATGCCTGACATGAAACCGAAGAGCAGCGGCTTTACCCTGACGGAACTGATGATCACGGTAGGCATCGTCGCGGTGATCGCGGCGGTGGCCGTGCCCTCCTACCGGCAGTACGTGCAGCGGGCAAACCGGGCGGACGCAACCACGGCGCTGCTGCGCCTCGCGGGCGCGCAGGAACGCTTCTACATACAGAACAATACCTACGCCACCGACACCCAGCTCGCCACCGCGCCCCCCGGAGGCCTGGGCTTCGGCGGCACGGAGCGAGGGTTCTACGACATCGCGCTCGCAGCCGGCGCCGGTGGCTGGCAGAACGGCTACACCCTCACCGCTACCGTGACTGCCGGCGAGGCCCAGGCCGACGACGACGCTTGCCAGACCTTCACGGTGAACGAGCAGGGCCAGCGCGCCGCCACCGACGACGGCGGTACCGACAACACTGCGACCTGCTGGCGCTGACCACTGCGATCTGCTGGTGCCGGGTCGGCACTGAAGTGCCTCCTACAGGGCACTACCAGCCGCCACGCCGTATGAACGACGCCGTACCTCCTGCCGGGTGCTGTCAGCCGCCACCTCACACGGCGCCGCATGAACGACGCCACCGCATGATCGGAGCCGTGTAGGAGGGACTTCAGTCCCGACCAGCGCAGCACCTCGCCTCCACGCAAGGCCGGACCGTCACCGCGTCGCACATTTGTCGCGTCCGGGGGGCTTTACACGCCGTTCTTGACCGGCAGGGGTTGTATTTGGCCGGTGAACATTTGTACATTCGGCCCGGGGATCGCGGCAACCGGGACGTGCGCACTGTGGCCGACGCGAGTGGCTTGGTTGTCCAGACGTTGATGGTCTGACTGACAACCGGGGGTTTTATGCACCGAGTTCACCGCCGTCACGCAGGGCTCTGCGGATGGGCCTGTACGCTGGTTTCTGCCGTCACGCTCGCGCAGGCGCCTGCCGACACGCCCGCACCCACCACCACGCTCACGCAGGACGAGATCGACGAAATCATCGTCACCGGCTCGCGCATCGCGCGGCCCGAGCTCACTGCCATGAGCCCCTTCGCGGTGCTCGACGAAGAGCAGATCAAGCTCTCGAACCAGACCAACATCGAGAACTTCCTGCGCAACTCTCCGCAGTTCGCCCAGGCCATCGGCAGCAGCACCAACAACGGCAACGACGGCTCGGCGACCATCGACCTGCGCAACCTCGGCGAGGAGCGCACGCTGGTGCTGGTCAACGGCAAGCGCTTCGTGCCCTACGACTACCAGGGCTACGTGGACGTCTCCATGATCCCGGTGAGCCTGATCGAGCGCGTCGAAGTGATCACCGGCGGCGCCTCGGCGGTGTACGGCGCCGACGCGGTTGCCGGTGTCGTCAACTTCATCATGAAAGATAAGTTCGAGGGCCTGGAATTCAACAGCTCCTACAGCCAGACCGACGAGAGCGACGGCGATACCTACGACTTCAACGTGACCGCCGGCGGGGATTTCGCCGGGGGGCGCGGCAACCTCGTGTTCAATGTCGGTTACACCAAGCAGGATCCCATCTCGCAGGGCGACCGCTCGTACAGCTTCCAGGCCCTGACCGCCGAGGATCTCAGCCCGTGGGGCAGCGCCAGCAACGCCGGCAGCACGGCGCTGTACAGCAGTTTCTACAACGACGCACAGGGCGGCTGTGTCCAGTTCGAAGACAGCGGCGACCCGCGCCTCACCTGCGACTCGGACTTCAATTTCAATCCCTACAACCTCTTCCAGGTGCCGCAGAAGAAGTGGACCGCCACGGCTCTGGGGCATTATGAAATCAACGAGGATGTGGAGTTTTTCACGCGCGGCTCGTTCGCCAACAACCGCGTGGACACGATCATCGCGCCAACCGCAACCTTTTTCTTCCCGTTCCAGCTCAATGTCGCGGATGTGGCGAGCGGCGGCAATCCGTTCCTGACCCCCGCGACGCGCTCCTACTTCCAGACCATCGACGCGAACGAGTGCGACCAGCCGCAGGTCGACCCCGTCACCGGCGAGTTCACCGGCCCCTGCCTGACGCTGTCGCCGGGCGCCGGCGACGGCATGGTGGACATCAGCCTCGGCCGGCGCCTGGTCGAACTTGGCACCCGTGACTCGCTCTACGAGAACACCGCCTACCAGTTCGTGGGCGGCTTTCGCGGCTCGATCTGGGACGACCAGGACTGGGAACTGTTCGGGCAGTACGGGCGCACGTCCCGCACCCAGAACTTCCTGAACGACAATTCGGCCTCGCGCGTGCAGCAATCCCTCCTCGCCGTCGACGACGGCAGCGGCAACATTGTCTGCTCCGACCCGAGCGGCGGCTGCATACCCGGCAATTTCTTCGGCGCGGGCAACCTGGCGGCGGACGTCGGCAATTTCATCCGCCTGAACCTCAACGAGACCAACAAGACGGACCAGATGGTGTTCGGCGGCTCGCTCTCGGGCGACCTGCCGGCGCAATTGCCGATCGCGGATCGCGCCTTGTCTTATGCGGTCGGCGTCGAGTACCGCCGCGACCAGGGCGAGAACCGCCCGGACGACAACTATGCCAGCGGCAACTCTCCCGGTTTCGGCTCGAGTTCCCCGGTGGACGCCGAGATCGAGGTCGAGGAAATTTTCGGCGAACTGCTGATCCCGGTGCTGGCCGATGCGCGCTTCGCCCGCTCGATCAACATCGAGACCGGCGTGCGCTACGCCGAGTACAGCAACGACGTGAACACCACGGCGGGCAGCTACGACAATACCTTCTACAACACGAGCTGGAAGCTTGGCGGCGACTGGTCGCCGGTCGACGACCTGCGTTTCAACCTCATGTACCAGCGTGCCGTGCGCGCGCCGACCTTGCGCGAGATCGGTCTGCCGAAGACCCCGAGCGCAGGCGACCTGACCGACGACCCCTGCGACAACGACGGCACGCTGCCGGGAGTCGCCGGCCTCACCGCACTTTGCGAGGCGACCGGGGTTCCCGTCGGCCTCGCCGGCACGTTCACGAGCATCATCGCGGGCCAGATCAACAACTTCCTGGGCGGCAACCCGAACCTGGAGCCGGAGGAAGCCGATACGATTACTGCCGGTTTCGACTGGACGCCGGCCTTCGTGGAAGGCCTCTCGGTGTCCGTCGACTACTACGACATCGACATCGACGACGCCATCGTCGAACTCACGGAACAGGACATCGTGAACGCCTGCTATTTCAGCGAGCAGGACGCGAACGGGCCGTTCTGCCAGCTCATTTCCCGCAACCCCCTGACCGGTGGACTGGTCGGCGGCACAGACACCGGCGTGTTCCGCGAACTCGCCAACGTCGCCTCCGAGTCGGCCCAGGGCATCGACTTCCTGGTGCGCTACGCGTTCGACGCCGGTGGCGGCACGGTCGATGTCGGCATCAATGCCAACTACGTCATCGAGCGCAAGACCCAGCCGGCCGACTTCATCAACGAATACGACTGCACCGGCCTCGTCGGCAACACCTGCCTCCGCCCGAATCCGGAATGGACCTTCGTCCAGACCACGCGCTGGACCATGGGGCCGGCCACGGTGCAACTGCATTGGCACTACATCGACTCGGTCAGCCAGGATGCGATCGCGCTCGGTGGCGCGCCGGCCTCGGACTTCGCCGTGCCGACCATCGCCTCGCAGAGTTACTTCGACGCCACCGGCGCCTATGACGTGAACGAGGTCTGGAGCATCCGCGGCGGCATCACCAACCTGTTCGACCGCGACCCGCCGATCGTCGGCAATGACTACGGCGGCACGGCGGAGAACAGCGGCAACACCTTCCCGGCCACCTATCCGTCGATCGGCCGCGGCTATTTCCTTGGCGCCAGCGCCCGGTTCTAGCGGCCCCGGGCTGATTCTGCTGCGAACGGCGGGCCTGCCGGCCCGCCGTTTTTCGTTCCGCACGGCGCCGCGCAGTACGGGGACCAGCCGCCCGGCTACGCCGGATTCGCTGCGGCCGGGCGCCGCCACCTGGTGCGCCGTCGTGCTGGCCGCGGTCCTGCCCGGGCTTGCCTGCGCCGCCGACTGGCGGGACTGCCGCGCCATGGCCGACGACGCGAAGCGCCTCGCCTGCTACGACCAGTTCGCCGCTGCCCTCGCAGCGGAGACCCCGCCCGACGCACCCGAAGTGGCGGCTGCCAGCCCGATCGCGAGCCCGGCACCCGGCCCGGCCTCCGCCGGACCCGGCTCGCCGACACCGGAAGAGCTGTTCGGGCGCGACGCCGTGGCGGCCGAACGACTGGTGCGTGAGTCAGCCGGCATCGAACGCCTCGAGGAGATCCACCGGCGCGTCGTGGCAGCGCGGGTGAATCCGGCCGGAAAGCTCGTGATCACCCTCGACAACGGGCAGGTCTGGGAGCAGATCGACTCACCGATGCCCCGGATCACCGCCGGCACCGAAGTGCGCATCCGCAGCGCCGCCTTCGGTTCCTACCTCCTCGGCACCGAAAACACTCCGCGCGGAGTGCGGGTCCGGCGCCTGCGCTGACCCCCGGCACGACCGCTCGCCGGGGGTGCATATCCGCGCCGTGGCCGGAGCGATGCGCTTGGTTGCCGTTGTGTTGTCAGCGCCCCCGCCCCGCGGTAGGGTGGCGGCGCCGCAGGTCGAACAACAAGGAACCGGCCCCGCGCGGCCTGCTCGCGCAGCGCTGCCGGGCCTGACCGGCCCGGCATCACGTGACCTTTCGCCTTGGAGGACGTTTCGTCATGAGGAATCTCGTACGTCGGGGCATGCCCGCCGCCGCAATGCTGGCGCTCGCCCTGCCCGCCGGTGCCGCAGAAGTCACCTACAACATCAACGGCTCCATGGGGAAGCTCAACAACAACTGCGCGAACATCATCGGCGTGCTGACCGGCAACGACTGCAGCTATGCGAATACCGCTTCCCGCCTGACGGCGCTCAGTTGGCGCGGCCCGGCCGAGGGCGGCGGGTATTACGCCAAGGGCAGTGCCGGCGACAACATCAGCTACATCCCGGTGCCGGGCGACGCCAAGATCAGCGTGCCGCTTTCCGGCAGCGTGACCATCAACGATCGTGACACCCCGACCGACGGCACGGACGATCTCATCAGCGCCACATTTGTCTTCGGCGCTGCGGCGTTCAATGCGCAGACCGGCAATGGTGACCGCGCGCTGGAGCGCTGGGACGAGTTCCGGCACGTCCTGGCCCCGACCGCAGTCAACGCAGCCACCGCGCGGCCGGGCGGCGGCTTCGAGTACGTGATCGGCGCGCGCGGCAAGCCCAGCCCGGCGCCGCTGTTCATCGACGGCAACGCCGCCGACAAGTTTCCGTCCGAGAACGCGAAGACCGTGCTGGACCTGCCCCCGATCTGGGACGGGGCGGCCGCGAACAACGCCAATGTGGCGCAACGTATCGGCATCGAACGCAGCCTCGGATTTTCCAGCGCCGGCGGCTCGCCGGAAAGCTTCGTGCAGAACATCGGTGCCACCACCAGGGCGAGCTTCGTGAACTACGAGTGCATCGACGACCCGGGTGATTTCGACTGCGCCGGCAGCAGCTTCGCGTCCAACAACACGCGCAGCAGCGCCACGTTGTTCGGCCCGAACCGCGACAAGAACGACGACGGCATCGACGACGTGGACCCGTTCAGCGCGCCGTTTGCCGGGTTCACCGCCGATGGCCGGGCGGTGGGGCCGGATACCCAGACCGTGCCGCTCGGCCCGGGCTTCAGCAACCTGATCCTGATCGTCAACACCGACGACGACGGCATAGCGAGCGCCGATGCCTACTGGACGCGCGAGTACATCCTCACCAACGGCCCGAAGTTCAGCATGGAGTCGCAGGTCCCCGCGCCGCTGCAGTTCATCGTGAACAACTCCTGGGAATCCAACCGCTTCAGCTTTTCCAGCAGCGTGTGCGCCACCACCGGCTCCCCGCCGGTCGCCGTGGACGACGCCTTCCCCGTGGACCAGGATGTCACCACGGAGCTCGCGGTGCTCGCCAATGACACCTGCAGCAACCAGACCAATGGCATTTCGATCGAAATCGCCACCGGTCCGGATCAGGGCGGCACGGTCGAGGTCGCCGGCAGCGGCGTACGCTATACCCCGGCGCAGTTCTTCTCGGGGACCGAGACCTTCCGCTACCGCGTCATCGACAACGGCCAGCCGAGCGAGGCGACCGTCACCGTCACGGTCGCCAACCGCCTGCCGCAGGCCGGCAGCTTCACGACCAGCTCGCGCAATGGTGCACCGAGTTCCGCCGTCAACGTCCTGGCTCCGCCGACCGTGCTTGGGACCGGCGCGGTGTCGAATCACGCCGTGACCGCGACGACCATGACCAGCGGCGCGAACCTCGGCCAGTGCGCGCCGGGCAGCAGCCGTGGCACGGTGATCTTCACGCCCACTGCCGGCGCCGGAGACGGCACGGCGGTATGCACCTTCACCATCGAGGACGCGGACGGCGACCCGGACGACGGCAGCCTGACCGTCAGCGTCAGCGGCAACACGGGCGGTGGCGGCAGCGGCGGCGTGAGCGGTCCGCAACTGCCTTCCGGCAGCAGCCTCGACTGGGTCACGCTCGGGGCCTTGCTCGCGGCCGTGCCGCTGCTGCGGCGCAGACGCATGCGGCACGGCGGGTAGCGCTCGGCCGTGCAGGAGTGACTTTAGTCCCGACCGGCTCAGCCCCGAGCACCGCTACGCTTCGGGTTGCGGGCCGCGACTGAAGTCGCTCCTGCCGGGGGCTACCCGACACCACGACGAACGAAGCCGTGCAGGCGGGACTTTGGTCCCGACCATCAGGGATCTTTGTTTCGACCACCTACGACGCCTGGGCGCACCGTCGGCACCGATGTGCCTCCTTCAGGGTGCGGCCGGACGCTGTCCCGCGTGCGGTTGCGGTAACCTGCGGCGATGCCGAGCTTCGATCGCCCGAGCGACCCCGACATCGCCCCCTCGCCCTGGGTCTGCCGCTTCGCACCCCTGATCCGCGCCGGTGGCACCGTCCTGGACCTCGCCTGCGGCAGCGGTCGCCACACGCGCTGGCTGGCCGCGCGCGGCTACCGGGTACTGGCAGTCGACATCGACGTGTCCGGTCTCGCCGACCTGCAAGGTGCACCGGCCATCGAGATCCTGCAGGCCGACCTCGAAGGCACAGACTGGCCGCTCTCCGGCCGCAGCTTCGACGGCATCGTCGTCGCCAATTACCTGCACCGGCCGCAGTTCCCCCTCCTCGCCCGCGCGCTGCGCGCGACAGGCGTGCTGATCATCGAGACCTTCGGTGCCGGCAACGAACGCCTCGGCCGGCCGCGCAACGCGGCATTCCTGCTGCAACCAGGTGAACTGTTGGCTGCATTCGGCCGCGAACTGCAGGTGCTGGCCTACGAGCATGGCGCCGAGCAGTCGCCTCGCCCGGCCGTGCGCCAGCGCTTGTGCGCCGTGAACACCGCCGAACCCGTGCAGCTGCCGGAGCAAGTGCAGTCGTAATCGTTCTCATGGTCGGGACTGAAGTCCCTACAGGGGGGCTGCCCGACGCCACAACGAACGCAGGCGTGCCGGTGGCACTTTAGTCCCGACCATCAGGGACCCTGGTCCCTACCTGCCACGACGCCTGTTGGGCACCGCAGAACGCGAACGGCGGTCAGGGCCGCCCCGGCAGGATACCGCCGTAGAGCTGCACGCCCCTCGCCGGCTGCGACTGCCAGAGTTGCTCGGCGAAGCGCGGAATGCTCATTGCCACCATCGGGAAGCACTCGACGAACTGGTCGGGCTCGAGCGGGATGCCGTAGAGCGCGTAGCAGAAGAAATCGCGCTCGTCCGGGCGCCAGAACCCCCGGATGCCCGCATGGTCGGAGCCGACGGAGCCGTCGGGATTGAAATACGCCCGGAAGACCAGTTCGCCGCCTGCCGTGACCATGCGATAGCGCACGGTGTTCGACATCATGTGGTTCCAGAAGCTCGGAAAGCGCTCCGACACCGGCTTGCTGCGATCGGGATCCACCACGACTTTCGGCAACTCCGGCTTCGGCCAGTCCGCGCCGCCCGTTTCGAGCATCAGAAACGCGATCAGCGCGAGCCGGTCCGGATTCGGCACGCCTTCCGGAACCACCATCCGGTTGCCCGGGACATCGCGCGCCGGATCGGCGAGGAAACGGTCGAGGCGGTCCGGCGTCCACACGATATCGGCATTGAGCAGGGCATCGGAGTAATTGAAGTTGCCGCCGCGGGTGCCTGCCGGCTTCCCCATCAGGCTCCACAGGTTCGGCCCGATGAGATGCGTGCCGCCCTCGGCGAGCGTGTGGCAGGCACTACAGCGCATCTGGAACGCGCGCCGCCCGACGACGTAGTCAGCCTGCATCAGCGCATCCCGGGTCAACACTTCCCGGGCGACGGCGCTGCCGGCAATCGCAGCCACCAACCCCAGCAGCAACCACGCACCCGACCGCATGCTGCGAGTCATGATTCATCCCCCTGCGCGTTCGACATCAGGTTTTACGCGGGAGTATGGCACGGCGTGGCGCCGGCACTGGTGACTGCGTGAGCTTCTTTCCTGGCGTCCGCGCAGTGGCGGTGCTTACGGTTGCGCCCGTTGCGCTGCCGGTGCAGCCCGACGTTTCTTCGTGGCCGGAGGCGCACCGCCGATGGCCGCCATCTGCGCCTGCAGCGGTTCCGCGGTGCCGATGACGAACCCCTGCGCGTAACTGATGTTCAGGCTGCGCAGCAGATCCAGCCCCGCCTGGTCCTGCACATACTCGGCCACCGTCTCGAGCTGCATGACGCGCGCCACCTCGGCGATCGCCGCGACCACCGACTGCGACACGACGTTGCTGGTGACGTCGCGGATGAAGCTGCCGTCGATCTTGAGTGTGTCCACCGGGAACAGCTTGAGGTAGGCGAACGAGGACAGCCCGGTCCCGAAGTCGTCCAGCGAGAAGCGACAGCCGATTTTCCTGAGCGTATGCATGAACGCCTGGGCCTGCTGCATTTTCGCGACGGCCACCGATTCGGTGATCTCGAACGCGATCAGCTCCGGCGCCACGCCACTGCGCCGGATCGCCGTCTCGACGAACGGCAGGAAAGAATCGCTGCCGAGACTCTGGCCCGAGAGGTTGATCGCAAAGCGCGCGTGCTCGCCCGACAGCCTGCTACCGGCGTCGGCGATGAGCTGCAGGGTATTGGCAACGACCCAGCGGTCGAGTTCTTCCATCAACTGGTAACGTTCCGCGGCCGAGATGAACTCCGCCGGCGGCATGTGCTGTCCGTCATCGTCGACGATGCGCACCAGCACCTCGAAGTAATGCGACATGCGCCCGTCCTTCAGCGGCAGCAGGCGCTGGCCCATCAGGGCGAGCCGGTTGTTTTCGATGGCGTTGCGCACGTAACCGACGAGCTGGATGTCATCGGCGCGGCGGATGATGCTCAGGTCAGCGGGCTCGTAGACTTCCACGCGGGCCCGGCCGCGGTCCTTGGCGGCTTTGCAGGCCACCCGTGCCGCGGCGAGACCGTCGGCGGCGTCGTCCGCGGCAACCGTGACCGGCCCGACGCCGATACTCACCGTGGCGCGGTAGGTCTGCTCGCCGCGCACGTAGACGTCCTCGCGCACGCGATCGCAGATCTCCTGGCCCAACTTACGCGCCTGCTCCAGCGCCGTCGCCGGCAGCAGGACGGCAAAGTGGTCGCCGGTCACGCGGGTCACGGAACGGCCAGGCAACATCTCGCGCAGCAGCGCCGCGAACCGGGTGAGCGCCTCGTCACCCGCCTCGCGCCCGAAGGTGTCGTTGAGTACGTGCAGGCGATCGAAGTCCAGGTACATCACCGCGCAACTGTCGTCGTCCGCGACAGCGGCGAGTTCACGCTCGAACGCCGGCCAGGCCATCAGCCCCGTCAGCGGGTCGTAGTCGCGCTCGAGCAGGGACTCGATATGCGAGCAGACGTAACGCGCCACCCGTGCAAGGCGTCGCCGGCTGAACCCGGAGCGCTGCCAGCCGTGCAACACGAGTACGCCCTGCACCGTGCGCGCGTGCCGATAGATCGGCAGCCACAGCGATGCATCGTTCTCCTGCACCGCCACCGGGTCGAATCCCGCCGCGGCAGCGGTCTCCAGCAGACCCCGGCTCAGCAGCTCCGCCTCCGTTGCGCTCAGCGCATCGCCCTGCGCGAGGGCGATGCGCTTTTCCGGGATCGTGAGCGTCACGCCCTCGATGCCGAGGTGTTCCTGGCAAAGCGCGAGCAGGCGTCGCAAGGCGGCATCGCAGCCGCGCTGATCGTGCAGCACCTTCTCCACCTGGTGCAGCAACCGCTCCTCGGCAGCCTGCACCTGCAGCTTGCGCTGGCTGTCGAGCACCCGGAAGCGCAGGGTGAGTTCCCGCTGCAGGCTGCGCAGTGCGGGCCCGAGCACGTCGCGGACGAACTCGCCGTCCATGGCGGCACTGCTCCGCTCCAGCAGCACGGTAAGGGCACCGATCATGCGACCCGCATCGCCCTGCAAGGGCAGCAGGACCGCAACCAGGTTGCCGAGGGGCAGGCGCGTCGTATCGCATTTACCAGAAGTCCCGCCGAGTGTGGCCGCGAGCGCGGCACGATAGGCATCGGTCAGCTCGGGTGCGCCATCGACCGGCAGCTCCGACCAGAACAGCCGGCCGCCGCGATCGTGGTACAGGAACCCCTGCGCCGGGGGCAGCAACGCCTTCAGGAAGACAGCGTAGTCGCTGAAGACCTCGTCTTTTTCCGCCTGGCCCGCCATCAACCCCGCCGTGCACCCCGCGCTGGTGCCGACATAATGCCGGCGAGCGCCCTCTCCCGGCTGTGACCGCACTCGCAGTTCGCGGGTGGGCCATGCGTTGCGGCTGCGCCGGCGGTCCGGTTGCTATCATGGCGTGGCGACGCCCTGGCAGGAAACCGAGAGGCGCCTGTGAGCCGCCCGATCGTCCTCGACCTGAGCGCCGTCATCCTGGCGGTGACGGCGGACCAGCCCCGCGTACTCACCGTCCGGCGGCGTGACGCCGGTCACAGTACGCCCGACTCCGTGCCAGCGATGCCTGCGGGGCCGCTCGATCCCGAAAGCGACCGCACGCTGGAGCTGGCGCTGCGCCGCTGGATCCGCGAACAGACCGGCATCGAGGTCGGCTACGTGGAGCAGCTCTACACCTTTGCCGACCGTGATCGCGACCCGCGCGAGCGCTCCGGCGGCTCGAGACAGGTCTCGGTCGCCTACCTCGCGCTGGTGCACGAGCAGGCGGTAGCGGCGGGCGTGCCGGCGCAATGGCAGAACTGTTACGAGTTCCTGCCCTGGGAGGACCGTCGCGGCGCGACCAGGCCACCCGCCCTGCGGGCCGCGCTGGGCGCCTGGGCCACCGCCGCGCCGTCCGCCGCGACGCGCCGGCTGCGCGAGGAACGTTGCGCGATCTGCTTCGGCCTGACACCGGCTGGCTGGGACGGCTACCTCGCGCTCGAACGCTACGAACTGCTCTACGAGGCGCAGCTGATCGGGGAAGCCCGGCGCGAATCCGTGCCACGCAGCGCACGCTCCTCCCGGGCGCGCGACTTCGGCCTCGGCATGCAGCTCGATCATCGACGCATCCTCGCCACCGCGCTCGGTCGTGTCCGCGGCAAGCTGAAATATCGCCCGCTGGTGTTCGAACTGCTGCCGACCACCTTCACGCTGCTGCAACTGCAGCGCGTCGTCGAAGCGCTGGCTGGCGTGCGCCTGCACAAACAGAACTTTCGCCGGCTCGTCGCCGCCGCAAGACTCGTGGAGGGCACCGGCAGCATCCGCTCCGGCGGCCCCGGCCGTCCGGCCGAACTCTTCCGGTTCCGCCGCGAGGTGCTGCGCGAACGCCAGGGCCCCGGGGTGCGATTGCCGGTTGCAGCGACGCGGCGCGCGGCGCGTTGACCGCGGGCGCCGCGCCCGTCTAGGATGGCGCGGCACCGGCGCAATCCGGTGTATTTTTCCGGCTTTTTATACTCATATTGAGCATATAGCGGCCTGATGAGCGCAAAGATGTCGAGCACTGCCAACGCACTGCCCTACACCGCAGCAGTGGAACGCGCCACGCACCACCTGTACGAGCGGGTACGCCACGTCATCCCCGAAGCGGAGTGGGCGGTGCATGCGCCGCTCATCGCCGCCATCAACGACCTGAAACGGGAACGCAACGCAGTCATCCTCGCGCACAACTACCAGACGCCCGAAATCGCCTACGGCGTCGCTGATTTTCGCGGCGACTCGCTCGGGCTCGCCCAGCAGGGCGCCGCCAGCGACGCAGCGGTGATCGTCCTGTGCGGCGTGCGCTTCATGGCCGAGACCGCGAAGATCATGAGCCCCGACAAGACCGTGCTGCTGCCGGACATGGACGCCGGCTGCTCACTCGCCGCATCGATCACCGGTGAGGACGTGCGCCGACTCAAGGCGCAGCATCCCGGCGTGCCGGTGGTCTGTTACGTCAATGCTTACGCCGACGTGCGTGCGGAGGCGGATGTCTGCTGCACCTCGGCCAATGCGGTCAAGGTGGTCGAGTCACTGCAGAGCGAGCGCGTCATTTTCATTCCCGACGGGTATCTCGGCCGTTATGTCGCGAGCAAGACCAGTGTCGAGATCATTCTCTGGGAAGGCGCCTGCGAGGTACACGAGCGCTTCACGCCGGAGGAGATCCGCGAGTACCGGCGCTCGCAACCCGGCATCCACGTCATGGCCCATCCGGAATGCACACCCGAGGTCCTGCGCGAAGCCGACTACGTCGGCTCGACCTCGGGCATGATCCGCCATATCGCCGAGGCGCGTCCCACCCGGGTCGTACTCATCACCGAATGCTCGATGAGCGACAACGTCGCGGTCGAGCACCCGGAGGTGCAGTTCGTGCGCCCCTGCAACCTCTGCCCGCACATGAAGCGCATCAGCCTGGAGAAGATTCTCCGCAGCCTGCAGACCCTGAGCCCGGCCATCGACGTGGACCCCGGGATCGCAGCGCAGGCAAAACGCTCCATGGAACGCATGCTGGCCATCGGTCGTGCCTCGGCGACCACCTGAGCGGTGCGCCGGCGCGAGCCATGGAACCGCGCCTGGCCACCAGCCACCGCATGCCGATCTGAATTAAAAACACGCTATAACTGATTGACTTCAAATACGTTCGATGTTCTTGTCGTGGGAGCCGGGCTGGGCGGCCTGTCGGTGGCACTGCGGCTCGCCGCGCCGCACCGGCGCATCGGCCTGCTCATCAAGAAGGGCTTTGAAGAAAGCTCGAGCTACCGGGCACAGGGCGGCATCGCCGCGGCGATCGCCAGCGACGACTCACCCGCACTGCATGTCACCGACACGCTCGAGGCGGGCGCGGGGTTGTGTCACCGCCAGACCGTCGAGCGCGTCGCCGCCCGCGGGCCGGCCTGCGTGCGCTGGCTGCAGGAACAGGGGGTCACCTTCACGCAGCACGACGGGACGGACGATGGTCTGCACCTGACCCGCGAGGGCGGCCATAGCCGGCGACGAGTCGTGCACACGGCCGACGCCTCGGGACGTGCCATCATCAGCGCGCTCACCGCGCGCGTGCGCGAGCACCCGCATATCACGGTACTCGACGGCAGGATCGCGATCGACGTCATCACGCAGGCAAAACTGCGGGCCGGGCCGGGCAACCGCTGCCTCGGCGTGTATGCACTCGACCGCACCAGCGGGCAGGTGCATACCTACGGAGCACGCGTGGTCGTACTCGCCACCGGCGGCGCGTCCAAGACCTATCTCTATACGAGCAATCCGGACACTTCGACGGGTGACGGCATCGCCATGGCATGGCGTGCCGGCTGCCGCGTGGCAAACCTCGAGTTCGTGCAGTTTCATCCGACCTGCCTGTTTCACCCGCAGGCCAAGTCCTTCCTGATCTCCGAGGCCATGCGCGGCGAGGGTGGGCGCCTGCTGCTGCCCGGCGGTCGCCGGTTCATGCCGGACCACGACCCACGCGCGGAACTGGCTCCGCGCGATGTGGTCGCGCGCGCCATCGACTACGAAATGAAACGCGGCGGCTTCGAGTGCGTTTACCTCGACATCAGCCACAAGCCCGCCGGGGAAATCCTCGCACTGTTCCCGACGATCGCGGAACGTTGCCGCGAATACGGCATCGACATCACCCGCATGCCGATCCCGGTCGTGCCCGCGGCCCATTACAGCTGTGGCGGCGTCGTCAGCGACCTCGACGGGGCCACCGATCTGCCCGGCCTGTATGCCGTGGGCGAGTGCAGCTTCACCGGCCTGCACGGCGCCAACCGCCTCGCCAGCAACTCGCTGCTCGAGTGTGCGGTATTCGGGGCGGCAGCGGCCGAGCGCATCGGGCGGGATCTCGCCACGCCCGGCGAGGCAGCTCCACCACTGCCGGCATGGGACGAAAGTCGCGTCACCGACCCCGATGAGCAGATCATCGTCGCGCACAACTGGGACGAACTGCGCCGCTTCATGTGGGACTACGTCGGCATCGTGCGCACCAACAAGCGCCTGGAGCGGGCCCGTCACCGGGTGGAACTGCTGCAGGAGGAAATCGCGGAGTTCTACGGCAATTTCCGGGTCACCAACGACCTGATCGAACTGCGCAACCTGACACTGGTTGCCGAACTCACCATCCGCTGCGCGCAGCTGCGCCACGAAAGTCGCGGCCTGCACTTCAACCGGGATTTTCCCGACACGCTCCCCGACGCCGAGGCGCGGGACACGATCCTGACCCCGGGCGAAGCCTGACACGGCGCCGTCCCCGCCCATCACCGCATCGCGCTGCTCAGTCTCTGCCAATCCGGCGGGAGTCGGATGCGCTGGCGGAACCGGCCAGACTCATCGTCCCTGTCGGGTCACCTACGCCCCGCTCCCGGCGGCCACCAAGAACAAAGGCTTCGTCGCCGTGCATCGCTTCTACGCACCGATGCGCATGGCCGGACGGCTTTACCGCGTCAAGTTGACGGTGCGAGAGGATAGCCAAGGGCATCACTTTTATGACCATTGGCATTCAGGAATAGTGAGGGCCGACGTCCAGAATGGGAGTCCTCCCGCAGGAGGCGAAGTTGCTCCCACAACAACAGTGGCTGATAAGGCCACCGCTCGCGGCCCATCGGACCAGACGTGTAAGTCTAGCCGATCGGCTGGCCGGTCAGGTCAGGGATTCCGACGGCCTGCCATTCGCCCCTGAGGCGCCGGTCGCAGACAAGGCGGCGGCAAATGGCAGTCGGTACCGGCTCAGGATTTGCGGGTTTATGTGAATTCCGATACCCCGAATCCGCCCGACTGACGCACGTCACCAGAATCGGGTTCCCGTATACTTCAGCCCCATGCAAAGACAACTGACGGCCATCATCGAACGCGAGGGCGACGGCTACGTCGCGCTGTGCCCGGAAGCGGACATCGCCAGTCAGGGCAGCAGCATCGAGGAAGCCCGCGACAACCTGCGCGAAGCCCTCGAACTGTTTTTCGAAACAGCATCCGCCGAGGAGATCCGCACCCGGCTGAGCAACGAGGTGTTCGTCACCCGCGTCGAGGTGGCCGTTGGGTAAGCTCCCTGTCCTTTCCGGACAGGAAGTCTGCCGCATACTCATACGACACGGTTTCACGGAAATCCGCCGGCGCGGCAGCCACATCGTGCTACAACAGCCCGATTGCGCCGGAACCCGAACGGTAGTCGTCCCCGATCATGCCGAGATCCGCATCGGCACGCTGCATTCCATCATCCGACAATCCGGCTTGCCCCGCTCGATCTTTGAGCGGTAGCTGCGAGGTCAGGTGCCGGTACTTCGGGTTTCAGAAAGTCGCGGATGTCTTTGGAACCCATCTCACAACGTTACGAGTGGGGGCGTCAGCCGTAGGGGGGATGACGCGCAGGAGTCGCAGGATCCACGCCAGTATGTGAGGGCGAGAGCGGAACCGGCGAAGCGCTGCTTCGCCCGATCGAGCGCCCGTCGCACGGGCGACGGGCTGGACCGCCTCGGGCGGCCAGGCACCGCCTGACCTCGGGTCACGTCGGCGCAGAAGTCTCGGGATCGGTTCTAGCGGCCCCGCCGTTCGAGGTACGCAGCATCGATCGCCGCGAGCGAGGTGGTCCCGGCGAACTGCATGATCCGTTTCAGTTCCTCGCGCAGGATCACCAGCACGCGCGCCACGCCCTCCTCGCCGAACGCACCGAGCCCCCAGAGATACGGCCGCCCGATACAGATGGCGCTGGCGCCGAGCGCCAGTGCCTTGAAGATATCCGTCCCGCGCCGGAAACCGCCGTCGATCAGCACCGGCACGCGCCCGCCTGCCGCCGCCACCACCTCGGGCAGACAATCGAGCGTGGCGCGCAGGCTCTCCTCCTGCCGGCCGCCGTGATTCGAGACGATGATCCCGTCCACCCCGTGCGACAACGCGAGCGCGGTATCTTCCCGCGTCACGATGCCCTTGAGCACGAACTTCATGTGCGTGCGCGAACGTATCCAGTCGACCGCCTGCCAGTCGAGCGCGACATCGCCGACTCGCGGCGGCCCGGGATAATTCTCGAGGTTGCCGAGTCGCAGCGCCGATTGTGCGGCCCCCGCCTGCCCGGCGGCCCGCGCCCACCAGTGTTCGCCTTCGCGGTTGCCACGGGTGTTGGAATCCACGGTCAGCACCAGGACCCGGCAACCCGCCTGCTCCGCATCGCCGATCAGCTTTTCGGTCAGGCGGTGGTCGGCCGACGCGTAGAGCTGGAACCAGGGTGGTCCGCCGGCGCGTGCGATCTCGCCGATGCTGAAATTGCTGACGGTTGAACTGATCATCACGTTGCCCGCCTGCTTCGCGCCACGGGCGCTGGCGAGTTCGCCTTCAGGATGGATGGACTGCTGGTTGCCGGCCGGCGCGAGCAGCACCGGCACAGCGAGCTTCTCGCCCAGCACCTCGCGCGTCATGTCGATGCGGCTCACGTCGACCAGGCGCCGGACGCGGATGGCCCAGTCGTCGAAGGCGTCGCGGTTCGCCTGCATGGTTTTGCCGTCGTCGGCACCGTTCACGATGAAGTGCACGGTCGGCAGCCCGAGCTTGCTGCGCGCAACACGCTCGATCTGGAAGACGTCGAGCGCCTCGCCTGCCGTAGCCGGTATCGCCAGCTCCGGCCGCGCCAGGGCACGCAGCGGCAGCAGGCCGGTGAGTCCGGCCAGCCCCAACCCGAGCACCCCTCGCCGATGGTGGTCTACATCCTGCACGTGGCTGCCCTGCGCCTCCGGTGTCGCTGACGAAGCGGATCGGGCGGAAGCATGCCGTTGCCGGGGCTCGTCACGCAACCCGGCGTCACAGCGGCTGCTGGCGTATCGCTGCCGATGGCCGCTGCGCCAACAAGCTGGGATTTCAACATGTTAGAACCTGTCTCAGAACTGCTTCCTGGTCGATGTCGCAAGCGTCGGTCCGCGTCCTCACCGCGGCAGCGCCGGCACGGCAACTCTTGGCGTAACCCCTCATGCGCTGCAATATGCCCGCTTGCGCGCAGTGCGCACAGGTCCACAAGCTCGAACGGGATTTGCAGGCATGGCAACACGCAGAACCGAGACTCTCCACGATGACGTCGAACTGGCCGAGTGGCTCGAGTCGATGGCGTCGCTGCTGCATGCCGATGGGCCGGACCGGGCCAAGTCGGTCTTCCGGGCGCTGCGCGATTACCTCACCGACGAGCACGTGATCGTCGAGGAAGCCACGCTCAACACGCCCTACCGCAACACCATCCCGCTCGCACAGCAGCCCGCCTATCCGGGCGACATTGCGGTGGAGGAACGCATCGAGAACATCCTGCGCTGGAATGCCATGGCGATGGTGCTGCGCGGCTATGACGGCGGGACAGGTGTCGGCGGGCACATCGGCACCTATGCCTCAGCCGCAACCATGCTCGAGGTCGGGCTCCACCACTTCTTCCGCAACCGCAGTGCCGACTATGGCGGCGATCTGGTCACGATCCAGGCGCACGCGTCACCGGGCATCTATGCACGGGCGTTCCTCGAGGGGCGGCTGACGCGCACGCAACTCGATCATTTCCGCCGCGAACTGCAACCCGGTGGCGGGTTGTCCTCGTATCCGCACCCGCGCAACATGCCGGAGTTCTGGCAACTCCCCTGCGCCTCCATGGGCCTGTCCACGCCCAGTGGCATCTACCAGGCGCGGTTTGCCAAGTATCTCGAGAACCGCGGACTGAAGCCCGCCAACGGCGGCAAGGTCTGGGTCTTCATCGGAGACGGCGAGTCCGATGAGCCCGAAGTGCTCGGGACCATCAATATCGCCGCGCGCGAGCGGCTCGACAATCTCATCATGGTGGTCAACTGCAACCTGCAGCGCCTCGACGGGCCGGTGCGCGGCAACGGCAAGATCATCCAGGAGCTCGAACGCAGTTTCCGCGGCGCCGGCTGGAATGTCATCAAGGTGATCTGGAGCGGCGAGTGGGACCCTCTCTTCGCTATCGATGACGACGGCGTCCTGCAGGCGCGCATGCAGCGTGCGGTGGACGGCGATTACCAGATGTACTCGGTCTCGAGCGGCCAGGAGGTGCGCGAGCACTGGGTCGAAGACGACTCGCGCCTCGCCGAGATCATGGCCGTGCTCTCCGACGAGGAGATCCGCTGCATCCGTCGCGGCGGGCACGACCAGCGCAAGATCTACGCCGCTTTTCACCGCGCCATGCAGACGAGCGACCGGCCGACCGCGATTCTCATCAAGACGATCAAGGGTTACGGCATGCAGGGCTATGAAGGCTCCAACGTCGTACACCAGAAGAAGAACCTGGCCCCGGAGGAACGCGTCGAAACCGCACGGCGGCTGGGCATCCCGCTCGCGCCCGAGGACGCCATGCGCGCCGAGTTCTATCGCCCCGATGAAGACAGCCCGGAGATGCGCTATCTCAAGGCGCGGCGCGAGGCGCTGGGCGGTGCCTGGCCACGGCGCACGGTGCAGTGCCCGCCGCTCGCCGCACCCGAACTGGGGTTCTTCCGCGAGCAACTCGACGGCTCCGGCAGCCGGCCACTGTCCACCACCATGGCCTTCGTGCGCATGCTGGCCAAGCTGATCGACCACCCGGACCTCGGCCGCTTCGTCGTGCCGATCGTGCCGGACGAAGCCCGCACCTTCGGCATGGAGGCGCTGTTTCGCCGTTCCGGCATCTACTCCTCCGAAGGCCAGCGCTATCGGCCGGTGGACAGCACGACACTGAGCCCCTATCGCGAAGCGCAGGACGGCCAGATCCTGCAGGAGGGTATCTGCGAGGCCGGAGCCATGGCGTCGTTCCTCGCCGCCGGCACGGCCTATGCGCTGCACGGGGTGCCGACCATCCCCTTTTATGTCTTCTACTCGATCTTCGGCTTCCAGCGCGTCGGAGACATGATCTGGAGTGCGGGCGACATGCTCTGCCGCGGCTTCCTGCTCGGCGGCACCTCGGGGCGCACCACGCTCAACGGCGAAGGCCCGCAGCACCAGGACGGGCACTCACAGGTGATCGCCAACACCGTGCCGAACATGGCGAGCTACGACCCGGCATTCGCCTACGAACTCGCGGTGATCGTGCGCGACGGCATCGAGCGCATGTACCAGCGGCAGGAGGATGTCTTCTACTACATCACGATCCACAACCAGAACTACGCCATGCCGGCGATGCCGGAGGGTGTGGCGGAAGGAATCGTGCGCGGCATGTACCGCTTCCGGGCGTCGCAACTCAAGGCCGAAAAAGGCCGCCGGGCCCAGTTGTTCGGCAGCGGCGCGATCATGACCGAAACGCTGGCAGCCGCGCAGTTGCTGGAGGAAAGCGGCGTGGCAACCGACGTGTGGAGCGTGACCAGCTACAACGAGCTGGCACGAGACGGCCTGCGCGCCGCCCGCAACGAGCGGCTCGCCGGCGCCGATGATGAGTCCGTGCCGTATGTGCAGCGCCTGCTCGCAGGCGAGAACGGAGTGTTCGTCGCGGCCAGTGACTGGATGAAGGCCCTGCCGCTGTCCATCGCTCGTTGGGTGCCCGGCCCCTATACCGTACTAGGCACCGATGGCTTCGGGCTCAGCGAATCCCGTGAGGAACTGCGGCGTCATTTCGCGGTGAGCGCTGCCGACATTGCCTATGCCGCTGCCGCAGCCCTGGCGAATCGGCGCGCGCTGACGCGACGGGAACTGAAGACCCTGGCGCAGCGCTGGGGCATCGATCCGCACCGGCCGGACGCCGCGAACCACGGTCCGACCGCTTACGATCCGGGATCCGCCAGGAACACCCTGTAGCAGCACTTCAGTGCCGACCCAGAAGCGACACGCTGCAGGGGTCGCGAGCGCGGGTGTCACAAGATTCATCGCGACCGCGAGGCCGCGGCATTGGTCGCGACTAAAGTCGCTCCTACCGGGTGCTGACGAGCGCTGGCGAAACCGCGACGGGTAACGGCGCGTGCCGCAGCGAACGAAGCCCTGTAGGAGGCACTTCAGTGCCGACCCGGCGGCGGCACGCCGCAGGGGGCGCGAGCGCCGGTGAAGCCAGCTCCGATCGGATCAGGACAACCGCGCCGCCCGGCGCCGCAGCCAGCCGAACAGGCCGAGCGCGGAGCCAAACAGCCACACGGCGGCCGGAACCGGTACCGGTGAGGTCGTCAGCGTCGTCAGGGTGAACTTCTTCTGGATGAAGGCGTCCTCGGCGGACGCATCGGTGAAGGCGCGCAGCGTGTTCTGGATCGTGACGGCCATGTCGCTCGCCGCGCCAGTGAACGCAGTAGCCGGGTAGAGCCAAGCCGTGATGTCATCGATCTGCGCCCCGCCGGTGTCACCGCTGACCGGGCCCCAGTTGACGAGGGTGCTGGTGCCATCGGAGGAGAGGATATTGCTGCGCGCCTGCGTATAGAGCGCCGCCCTCACCTGACCGTCGGTGATGATCTCGTAGTCGAACTCCTCGAAGGTCTTGAAGCTCGCGATCTCGTTATTGGGATCTACCGTGTACACGCGCGAGAAAATGAAGTTCGCCGTCGCCGTCACCCAGCCCGCGCCACCGCTGGACTGTGCCTTGAATGCCGACGGCAGAAACTGCATGTCGTCGCCGACCAGCGACGGCGTTCCCGTGAGGGCGACCGCCGCCTGGGCATTGTCGTACTCGTAACAGACGTTGGGTCCGCAGGCCGTGATGATGGCGGCGTTTGCCGGTGCGGCACCGGCCAGCACCAAGGCGACCAGCCACAGCGGACGGCGGGCAAAACCTTGCAGGAGATGCACAGAGCGACTGCTGATCACGAGATCCTCCCCAGAGTGTTCTTGCTGTTTATTACCAGGACGCCCCTTCGGGCGGCATGGCTTGTTGGCTTAAACAGTGTTCTCGCTTGTAGCCTACCGGACCACCGGGATGGTCGGGTAGCCAATTTGTCATAATCAGCCCCTAAAACACAGGGCTGTACCGGCGGCATTCAGCCCCCCCGAACCGCCCTGCGCCGTATCCCACCAAGCAGGCCGAGCGCAGAGCCGAACAGCCACACCGCAGCCGGCACCGGCACCACGTTGATGGAATCCCGCGTCACCGTCGACAGCGTGAATTTCTTCTGGATGAAGGCATCTTCGGCAAGCGCATCGGTGTAGGCGCGAATCGTGTTGTCGATCGTGATCCGCAGGTCGTTCGCCGCAGCGGAAAACATCGCTGCCGGGTACAGGTAGGCCGCGATATCGTCGACCTGCGCCCCACCCGTATCGCCGCTGACCGGGCCCCAGTTCACGGTGGTGCTGGTGTCATCGGTCAGGAGGATATTGCTGAGCGCCCGCGTGTAGAGAGTCGCACTGACCTGGCCGTCGGTAACGATCTCGTAGTCGAGTTCCTCGGCGGTGTGGAAGGTCGCGATCTCGTCATTGGGATCGACCGTGTACACCCGCGAGAAAACGAAGCTCGCCGTCGCCGTCACCCAGCCTGCGCCACCGCTGGACTGCGCGCGAAACTCCGGCGGCAGAAAGCGCATGTCATCGCCAACCAGCGACGGCAGGCCGGTCAGGGCGACCGCAGCCTGGGCGTTGTCGTACTCGTAGCAGACGTTGGGTCCGCAGTCAGTGATAGTGGCGGCATTTGCCGATGTGGCACCAGCCAGCGCCAGAACGGCCAGCCACGCCAGATGACACACATGATCGTGCAGCATCGGCACGGAACGCTTGAATAACACGATGTTTTCCTCCCCCGAAAGCACTTCCGCCATTGACCGCCAGATACTTAGGGGCGGGCCTGGCTTGTGGTTTAAATGCATTCTTGGGGGGCATCATAGCCGACTGCAACCGCCGTCAGGCAGTTGAGTTGTCATAATTCGCCGGTTCATTGCGGCCCGAACCCGGGATCGACCGCCACCGAAGTGGGGTACCGGCGCAGACGCGCCGCGCCCGGGGCGGCCGGCCGGTGTCCGTCAGGCGCTGTGGGCCACCCGTCGTACCCGGAATGCACCGAGTGCGGCTCCGCCAGTCATGAACAGCCACAGGGCGCCGGGGAGCGGCACTGGCGCGCCGACCTCCGCCGTCACGATCAGGAACTTGTTCTGGATCCACGCGAGGTCGCTGGTTGCAGCGGTCCTGACCTGCAGCAGATTGCCGACGGTCACGCGAATATCGGTTGCCGGCGCCGCGAACGCCCCTGCCACGGACGCCAGGGCATCGCGACTCCACAGGAGCGCGCCGGATGAGTCACCCGCATCGCTGAACACGGCAGAAGCCGCAACCTCTTCAGCGGAGAGATTGCTCTTCACGCCGAGGTCGATACGGCTGGCCACCGAGCCGCTGCCGATGATCTCGTAGTCGCCTTCCGCCAGCGCGCGCAGCGCAAGAATTTCGCCGCCCGCGGGGCTGTAGATCCGGTCGAACACGAAGCCCGCCGAGGCATCCGGAACGCTTGCGCCGCCGGCCGACGCCAGCCACAGGGCCGGCGGCAGGAACCGCATGGCGTCCCCCACGAGCACGGGCGCGCCCAGGCTGCCGATGGCGGCCTGCGTCTCGTCATACTCGAAGCACAGGGTCGGCCCGCCCTCGATCACCATGGCGCGCGCCGCCGCAAACGGACCAGCCAGCAACGCCAGCAAGCCGATCGAAAGGACAAAGCGAGATCGCAGCAATCGATGCATGTGGCCTTCCCTGGCAAATGCCGCACCCTGCCGGATGCGACGTGAACCCGCGGTTGTTCGTGTGCTGCGGGCCTGTGAGTTGTGAGTCGCATTGTAATCAGCGCACAGTGCCCGCCGCCAGCGCGTTTTCACAATAAGCACGACCTGCGTCCGGGAAACCGCAGCGATTGTTTCGTCACGCGAGCGGCAGCGGGAGGGCTCAGCTACCCGCACCCCATGGTTAAGTTCGGCAGCACGCCGACGCCGACTTCCACGCGATACGCGGCGACACCGGCAACGTACCCGACTCCGCCGGTGGCGCCTGCGCGCCCGCCCTGAGTGCACCGGAGTGCTGGGACGGAGCGCTGGGCCACCTCGTCAACGCCATCAACTGGGCCGGCAGTGGCGATGGCCTCGGCATCGTATCGCTCGTTGCCGCGGAGTTCTCCGGCTCCGAATGGTGGCTGCATCCGGATTCCTTCCTGCGCGAAGAGCTGGAGGGATTCGTCACGATATTCGGAGCGGGCACCCGCGAGAATGCGGTGCTCATCCCGGGGTCGGCAGCCGCGTTGCCGCTCAACTCGGGCCTCACTTCGCTGGGGCTATCCGACTGGGACCAGTCATTCCATGCCGGCTTCCTGCACGACATCCCGGGCTACGTACCCATCGTGGACGCCAGCGGTCACGCCGGAACGGCCGTGGCCATCGCGACTGCCGCGACGGCCGGAGACGCAACGCTCGGGGCGGAGGTGCCGGACCTCGACGCCGACGGCCGCGCCGACATCGCCGACAACTGCACGATGACGCCCAACGGGCCGCTGATCCGGGACGCCGGGGGTCACAGCCAGCTCGACGCTGACGGTGACGGCTACGGCAATCTGTGCGACGCCGATCTCGATGGCAACGGCTTCGTGAACTACGCCGACCTCGCGCAATTTCGCGGTGCGTTCGGCACCGGGAACGCGAATGCCGACTTCGACGGCAGCGGCGGCATCGTCAACTATACCGACCTCGCCCTCTTCCGCTCCCTGTTCGGCAAGGCGCCGGGGCCGTCGGCTGCTCATCCCTGAGCGCCTCCCTGCGCGCGGACTCCGAACCCGCCACATATATAATGTGCCGCACATCCAGACATGCCGGGGAGGCCGCGATGCGCGAGTTGTCCGACATTATTCTCAATCAGGATCCGCTGATCCTGCCGCGTACGACCACGGTGCAGGCTGCGTGCAGGCAAATGTGCGACCGCCACGCCGGCTCGGTGCTGGTCACGGACGAGGACGGTCGCCTGGCCGGGATCTTCACCGGTCGGGATGCCGTGAGCCGCGTGCTCGCAGCTGGCCGAAGCGCCCGCACCACAACGCTCGGTGACGCGATGACGCCCGCTCCGAAGACGCTCACAGCAAGCAAGAAGGCGATCGACGCACTGCGGTTGATGTCCGAGGGCGGGTTTCGCCATGTGCCGGTACTCGACGAAGGCCGCATCCGGGGCGTGGTTTCGCGTGGGGATTTCCGCGGCGCGGAGCACGACCGGCTCGAGTTCGAGCAGCAACTCTGGACGCACATGCGCTAGTACGCGCTCGACAACGGCGCCACGAGCGATTTAGAACCCCGCCCCGACGGGACTCGTTGCGGGGGCCGCGGGAAGGCGTCACCCCGGTCGTCCGTTCTGCGGATACAGGCAACTCAGCGTATAGCGGCACCTGAGGGCATAGGAATCAGGCGGTCAAGCGCCGGCGTCTAAGCCAGCCGAGCACGCCGAGGGCTGAGCCCAGGAGCCACGCGGCTGCGGGAACCGGCACGGCAGGGACTGGAGTCCCGACATCACCGTTGTGAACGGCCCAGGCCGCTATCCCTATTGGCGTTGTTCCGTAAACCCACAACGCATACTGATCGCCGACGGCGAGATCGAAGGCCCAGTAGTGGTCCGCGCTGTCGATGTAATCCTCATCAGGCGCGAACAAAGTCCAGGTCCAGTAGCCGTCGGAGACGATGTTGCTGAAGGGACCCTCGTTGGTCAGGCCCCACCCGGCCTGAGGCACGCAAGTATCGACCGTCGAGAGAACCGGATCACACCATGACTTGTTGCCAAGCGTGTTGTAGAACATGTGCGCCATCTCGCTCGAGGTGCTGCCGGCATACAGCGTACCGGGCGCGCTGACGTTGTAGCTCCAGTCTTCTGTGCCGTTATAAGAACGGTCAAAGTCATCTGCCTCCGTGCCGTCAACGGGAAAGCGGATCACCGGCAGCCGCCAGCCCGTGATACCGCTGCCGTAGGGATCGAGCATGTCGACCGAATCGCTCGCTTCCTCCCAGGTCATCGCCGTTCCCGCAAGGCTGGCATCATGGAGCCAGGTGATGCCGAGCACCGTATCGTAATACGCCTCGGCGGTCGCGAGATTGCCGTCGAGATCGCGGGCCTGGAGCGTGGTCTCCCAGGTGCCCTGGCCGGAGATGGGCGCGGCCTCAGCGAGCGTCGCGGCACACGAACCGAGAACAAGCAGGGCTGTGGCAGCCCGACCGAAACGGATATTCATGGAACTTCCCCCGATCACGAATCGTGACGATGCTTCGGGTTTCTTAATTCTTGCGCCATCTTCATAAACTCGAGATGGTCGTACGTCTTGCGTCTCGCCCAGATCCTCCGCCCCCCCCTCATTCTCCTGTCAAGCATCGGCAAGCGCCGGAAGTGATCGCTACCAGCGTTATGTAACGGCTCCGGCGATCCACCGGCTGGTGCGCAATCGGTCACTGTACGGCGAAAGGTGCCGGGATCTACATGGTTGCGGGTCCGATGCACCCGGGCTTTGGGCACCAGCGCGGCGAGCCGGGCGATAAAGTCCAGCGGCTCGAAGATGACGTGCGTGCTGCCGTCTCGGTATGGAGTCTTGAGCGTGTAGCGACGGAAGGTGCCGAAGCCGCCCGATGAGCTGATGGAAGGACACCAGGGCCTGCAACTCGGCAGCCGTGAACCAGAGGCCAGGCAGCTCGTAGGGTCGGTCGCCCGGATCAACGCGATACATGAAGCCGCCGGTTTCCTGGTCGGTGTGGAGCGGCGCACCCAGTTCGTCGCGGAGGAACGCGATATCCCGATACAGTGTCGCCCTGGAGCAGTCGTCCAGCCGCTCCATCAGTCTGGCTGCGGGAACCGGTGTCCGGCGGACCGCCAGAATGCGGTGAAGACGAAAAATCCGTTCGTACTTGTCCATCCGCCGAAGACCCTGAGACAGGTTGAAGACTCCTTTGCAGCGTCGCAACCAATACCTGCAGCCGGGGACATTGTCGAGCGGCATTTACGGTTACCAGCAGCCGCTGCTCCGCGCCTGCGATTTCGACACCAGAAACCGGCCGAACCCGCACACCGCCGAACGGCGGCGCGCGGGCTGCATTGCGTGCAAATGGGTAATAATCCCTCGTCTGCCACCCACCGGGCCCGCTGATTCAACCGATGGAGTCCACATGAACCCGCGCCCGCGCCGTTCTGCGCTGTACATGCCCGGCTCCAATGCGCGCGCACTGGCGAAGGCGCGCACGCTGCCGGCCGACGTCATCATCATGGACCTCGAGGATGCGGTGGCACCTGATGCCAAGGTCGCCGCGCGAGGGGCCGTCGTGCAGGCGGTAGCCGCGGGCGGCTTTGGCGAGCGCGAAGTCGTCGTCCGCATCAATGGCCTCGACACCCCCTGGGGTGCCGACGATCTCGCGGCAGTTGCCGGCAGCAAGGCCGACGCCGTGCTGTTGCCGAAGGTCGAGCACGGCCAGCAACTGCGCGAGACCATCCGCCGCCTCGATCAGGCCGGCGGCGCACAACTGCCCGTCTGGGTGATGGCCGAACTGCCGCAGGCGGTACTCGCGATCGAGGCCATCGCCAGCCTCGCGCCGCGGGTCGCAGTCATCGTCATGGGCACGGCCGACCTGGCCAAAGCGATGCGCCTGCCGCCGGACCCGCAACGCCTCGGTCTGCTGCCGGCTCTCAGCCACTGCGTGCTGGCGGCCCGGGCCCGGGGGGTTGATATACTGGACGGGATTTTCGCGGAGTTTCGCAACCCGTCGGGGTTCCGGGATGCCTGCCGGCAAGGCAAGGCACTCGGCTTCGACGGCAAGACGCTCATCCACCCGGACCAGATCGCCGCGGCTAACGAGATCTTCGGGGTCTCGGCCGACGAGGCCGCCGCGGCCAGTCAGCTCGTCGCAGCGTGGGAGGCGGCGGCAGCAGCCGACCAGGGGATTGCGGTACTCGACGGTCGCATGGTCGAGCGACTGCACGCGGAAGAGGCCCGCCGGATCCTGGCCTTGCACCAGGCGGTCGGGGAGCGCGCGGCGCAGGACAGGAAGACATGACAGGTTTCGCGAAACGCACGCTCGCCGACTGGGAACGACTCGCCGCCCGTGAAAACGGCGGGCACCCCCCGGCCGAGATGGCCTGGCAGACCCCGGAGGGCATCGCGGTCAAGCCGCTGTACAGCGCCGCGGACCTCGCCCGGCTCGAGCATCTCGATGCCCTCCCCGGCTTCGCGCCGTACGTGCGCGGTCCGCGCGCCACCATGTACGCGGTTCGGCCCTGGACGGTGCGCCAGTACGCCGGCTTCTCGACGGCCGAAGAATCCAACGCCTTCTACCGGCGCAACCTCGCCGCCGGCCAGACCGGGCTGTCGGTCGCCTTCGACCTGCCCACGCACCGCGGCTACGACTCCGACCACCCGCGTGTGGTGGGCGATGTCGGCAAAGCCGGCGTCGCCATCGACACCGTCGAGGACATGAAGATCCTGTTCGACCAGATCCCGCTCGACCGCATGTCGGTGTCCATGACGATGAACGGCGCGGTCCTGCCGGTGATGGCCATGTACGTGGTGGCGGCCGAGGAACAGGGTGTCGGGCAGGCGGCGCTCGCCGGGACCCTGCAGAACGACATCCTCAAGGAGTTCATGGTCCGCAACACCTACATCTACCCGCCGGCGCCTTCGATGCGCATCGTGGCCGACATCATCGGCTACACGGCCCGGCACATGCCGAAGTTCAATCCGATCTCGATCTCGGGCTATCACATGCAGGAGGCCGGCGCGACCTGCGTGCAGGAACTCGGCTTCACCATCGCCGACGGCATCGAGTACGTGCGGGCGGCGATCGCGAGCGGGCTCGCGGTGGACGAGTTCGCGCCACGACTGTCGTTTTTCTTCGGCATCGGCATGAACTTCTTCATGGAAGTGGCCAAGCTGCGCGCGGCACGCCTGCTCTGGGCGCAGCTCATGCAGGAGCTCTTCCAGCCGCAGGACCCGCGCTCGCTCATGCTGCGTACCCACTGCCAGACCTCCGGCGTCAGCCTGACCAGCCGCGACCCCTACAACAACGTGATCCGCACCACGATCGAGGCGCTGGCCGCAGTCCTCGGTGGCACGCAGTCGCTGCACACCAATTCATTCGACGAAGCGCTGGCCCTGCCGACGCCGTTCTCCGCACACATCGCCCGCAACACGCAACTGGTCATCCAGGAAGAGACCGCCGTGACCCGTGTCGTGGATCCGCTCGCCGGCTCCTACTACGTCGAGCATCTCACCGCCTCGCTCGCGGGCGAGGCCCGCAAGCTGATCGACGAGGTCGAGCAGCTCGGCGGCATGACACGGGCGGTGGAATCCGGCATGCCGAAGATGCGCATCGAGCAGTCGGCGGCGCTGCGCCAGGCCCGGATCGACCGCGGTGAAGAGGGGATCGTCGGCGTCAACCGCTACGAACGCGAAGACGAGCCGGAAATCGAGGTCCTCGACATCGACAACACGGCGGTGCGCAAGGCACAGGTCGGGCGGCTGCAGCAGGTGCGCGCCACGCGTGACCGCGGAGCCTGCGAGGCAGCGCTGGCCGCACTGGCCCGGGCGGCGGAAGAAAACCGCGGCAACCTGCTGGAACTGGCTATCACCGCCGCTCGCTCCAGGGCGAGCGTCGGCGAGATCTCCGATGCGCTCGAAAAGGTGTTCGGACGCCATCGGGCGTTGATTCATTCCATCAGCGGAGTGTACGGATCCGTGTACGAAGGTGACGAAGGCTTCGCGCGCGTCAAGCAGGAGGTCGAGCACTTCGCGCGCCGCACCGGCCGCCGCCCGCGGCTGCTGGTTGCCAAGCTCGGCCAGGACGGGCATGACCGCGGCGCCAAGGTGATCGCAACTGCATTCGCGGACCTCGGCTTCGACGTGGACATCGGCCCGCTGTTTCAGACGCCCGAGGAGGCCGCGCGCCACGCGATCGAGAACGACGTGCACGTGGTCGGCGTCTCCTCCCAGGCGGCCGGCCACAAGACGCTGGTGCCGCAGTTGACCGCGGAACTCGCCCGCCAGGGCGGCGGCGACATCCTCGTGGTGTGCGGCGGCGTCATCCCGCCGCAGGACCACGCCATGCTCAAGGATGCCGGAGTAGCCGCGATTTTCGGGCCCGGCACCAATGTCCTGGTTTCGGCCGGCCAGGTACTGGAACTGCTCAAGGCAACATCCTGATCGGTGCCGCGGACCGGCGCCGGGAGAAAGATGCATGCAGGACATCATCCGTCAGCTCGAGGAGAAGCGCGAAGCAGCCAAGGTCGGCGGCGGCGCCAGGCGCATCGAGGCGCAGCACGCCAAGGGCAAGCTGACCGCGCGCGAACGTCTCGCGCTGCTGCTCGACGAAGGCAGTTTCGAAGAGTGGGACATGTTCGTGGAACATCGCTGCTCGGACTTCGGCATGGCCGAGCAGAAGATCCCGGGCGACGGCGTGGTGACGGGCTACGGCACCATCAACGGCCGGCTGGTATTCGTTTTCAGCCAGGATTTCACCGTGTTCGGCGGCTCGCTGTCGGAGGCGCACGCCGAAAAGATCTGCAAGATCATGGAGCAGGCGCTGAAGGTCGGCGCGCCGCTGATCGGTCTCAATGATTCCGGCGGCGCCCGCATCCAGGAAGGTGTGGCCTCGCTCGGCGGCTACGCGGAAGTCTTCCAGCGCAACGTGCTCGCCTCCGGCGTCGTGCCGCAGATTTCGGTCATCATGGGCCCCTGCGCCGGCGGCGCCGTGTATTCGCCCGCCATGACGGACTTCACCTTCATGGTGAAGGACAGCTCCTACATGTTCGTCACCGGGCCCGACGTGGTGAAGACCGTGACCCACGAGGAGGTCTCGGCCGAAGAGCTCGGCGGCGCCATGACGCACAGTTCGCGCTCGGGCGTGGCCGACCTCGCCATGGAGAACGACGTCGAGGCCTTGCTCAGCGCGCGCCGGTTCTTCAACTTCCTGCCGGCGAACAACCGCGAAAAGCCGCCGGTCTGGCCGACCACGGACTCCCTGTCGCGCACCGAGCCCTCGCTCGACACGCTCGTTCCGGACGACCCGGCGAAACCCTACGACATCAAGGAAGTGATCCTGAAGATCGCCGACGAGGGCGATTTCTTCGAACTGCAGCCCGATTACGCGAAGAACATCGTGATCGGCTTCATCCGCCTCGAAGGCGCCACCATCGGCGTGGTCGCCAACCAGCCGATGGTGCTGGCCGGCTGTCTCGACATCAGCTCCGCCATCAAGGGTGCGCGCTTCGTGCGCTTCTGCGACGCATTCAATATCCCGATACTGACGCTGGAGGACGTGCCCGGCTTCATGCCCGGCACAGCGCAGGAGTACGGCGGGATCATCAAGCACGGCGCCAAGCTCCTCTATGCCTATGCCGAGGCCACCGTGCCCAAGGTCACGGTCATCACCCGCAAGGCCTACGGCGGCGCCTACGACGTGATGGCATCCAAGCATCTGCGCGGCGACGTGAACTTCGCCTGGCCGAGCGCCGAGATCGCGGTGATGGGCCCGAAGGGCGCGGTGGAGATCATCTTCCGCAAGGACCTGGGCGACGAGGCCGCGATTGCCGCGCGCACCGAAGAGTACCGGCGCAAGTTCGCCAACCCCTTCATCGCGGGCGCGCGCGGCTTCATCGATGACGTCATCATGCCGCACGCGACCCGGACACGTGTCTGCCGTTCATTCGCCATGCTGCGCAACAAGGACCTGAAAAACCCCTGGCGCAAGCACGGCAACATACCCCTCTAGGCGTTCTTGCGGAGCGCGCAACCTAAATGTTCAAGAAAATCCTGATCGCGAACCGTGGCGAAATCGCCTGCCGCATCATCCGCACGGCCCGCCGCATGGGGATTCGCACCGTGGCGGTGTTCTCCGACGCGGACCGTCATGCCCTGCACGTGCGCATGGCCGACGAGGCGGTGCACATCGGTCCGGCACCTTCGGCACAGAGCTACCTCGTCGCAGAACGCATCATCGAGGCCTGCCGCACGACCGGCGCGGAGGCCGTGCACCCGGGCTTCGGCTTCCTCTCCGAGCGGGCCGCCTTCGCCGAGGCGCTGGCGAAGGCCGGGGGGGTTTTCATCGGCCCGGGCGTCCATGCAATCAACAGCATGGGCGACAAGATCACCTCGAAGCTGCTCGCGCAGAAGGCCGGCGTATCCACGATACCCGGCTTTACCGGCGTCATCACGAACGCCGACCACGCGGTGAAAATCGCCCGTGAGATCGGCTATCCGGTGATGCTCAAGGCCTCGGCCGGCGGCGGCGGCAAGGGCATGCGCATCGCGCGGAGCGACGCGGAGTGCCGCGAGGGTTTCGAGCGCGCCACCAACGAAGCGCAGGCCGCCTTCGGCGACGGACGCGTGTTTGCCGAGAAGTTCATCGAGGACCCGCGCCATGTCGAGATCCAGGTGCTGGCGGACAAGCACGGCAACGTGATCTACCTCGGCGAGCGCGAGTGCTCCATCCAGCGCCGCCACCAGAAGGTGCTCGAGGAGGCGCCCTCGCCACTGCTCGACGAGAAGACGCGCAAGGCCATGGGCGAACAGGCGGTCGCGCTGGCGAAGGCCGTGGATTACTGCTCGGCAGGCACGGTGGAGTTCGTCACCGACCAGCAGCGCAATTTCTACTTCCTCGAGATGAACACGCGCCTGCAGGTCGAGCATCCGGTGACCGAAATGGTCACCGGGGTCGACCTCGTGGAACTCATGATCCGCGTCGCTTTCGGGGAGAAACTGCCGCTGCAGCAGAAGGATGTGAAGCTCCGCGGCTGGGCGCTCGAGGCGCGCATCTACGCCGAGGATCCGTTCCGGAATTTCCTGCCGTCCACGGGACGCCTCGTCCGCTACCGTCCGCCCCTGCAGACGCCGCACGTGCGTGTGGACACGGGCATCGAGGAAGGCGGCGAGGTGTCGATGTATTACGACCCGATGATCGCCAAGCTCGTCACCCACGGCGAGACCCGGGACGAAGCGATCGCGCGCATGCAGGACGCACTCGACGCGTACTACATCCGGGGAGTGGCCCACAACATCAGTTTCCTGAACGCGGTGCTCACGAAGCAGCGTTTCCGCGAGGGCCGCCTCAGCACGGGCTTCATCGCGGAGGAGTATCCGGACGGCTTCCACGCCGCCACCCTGGCACACGCCAACCCGGGCCTGCTGATCGTGCTCGCCGCGACCGTGCACCGGCGCTTCATGGACCGCGCGGCGAGGCTCTCCGGCCAGTTGCCGAGCCACGAGCGTCGCGTCGGGGCGGACTTCGTGGTGATCGTCAATCGCGAGCAGCACCCGGTTCAGTTGCTGCCGGTCGAGGGTGGCTACGAAGTCCGCCACGGCGGCCAGGCCTATCACGTCGTCACCGCCTGGCAGATGGGCCAGCCGCTGCTCAAGGCGGAAGTCGGCGGGCAGCGCGTGACCGCACAGGTCGACCGCATCGGCCTGCGCTACCGGATCGCACACCGTGGCTCGCAGATAGACGCGTTGGTGGTGACGCCGGCAACCGCCGCACTCGAGACGCTGATGCCCGAGAAGCGACCGCCGGATCTTTCGAAGTTCCTGCTGTCGCCGATGCCCGGCCTGCTCAAGCGACTCGCAGTCAAGGTCGGAGATGAAATCAAGGCGGGCGAGGAACTCGCGATCGTCGAGGCGATGAAGATGGAGAACAGCCTGCGGGCGGCCGACGACGTGGTAATAGCGAAGATCCTCGCCAGCGAAGGCCAGAGCCTCGCGGTCGATCAGCCGATACTGGCGTTCGAATAGGTTCACCGGAACGCACGTCGCCGTAATCACGGGCACGCTCGCTCCCGCCGCGCTGCTTTAGAATGCCCGTCATGACGGTGCCGCCCACAATGTCATCCGAAGCCCTCGCGCAGCAGGTCCGCGCGGGCGACCGGCGTGCGCTCGCGCGCGCCATCACGCTGGTGGAGTCCAGCCGCCGCGAGGACCAGGAACCGGCCGATCGCCTGCTCGCCCTGCTCACACCCGAGGCCGGCCGCTCCCTGCGCATCGCGATCACCGGAGTACCGGGCGTCGGCAAGTCCACGTTCATCGAGGCCCTCGGCAACCACATGATCGACCGCGGCCACCGCGTCGCGGTGCTCGCCGTGGACCCGTCGTCGGCCATCAGCGGCGGATCCATCCTCGGCGACAAGACCCGCATGGAAACGCTCGGGCGACGGCCGGAAGCCTTCATCCGCCCCTCGCCGGCCGGACGCACGCTCGGCGGCGTCACCCGGCACACGCGTGAGGCGATGCTTCTGGTGGAAGCCGCGGGCTTCGATGTCGTGCTGGTGGAGACCGTCGGCGTGGGGCAATCCGAAACGGCGGTGGCCGAGATGACCGACATGTTCGTCCTGCTGCTGCTTCCCGGTGGCGGCGATGAACTGCAGGGCATCAAGCGCGGCATCGTCGAGCGCGCCGACCTGGTGGCCGTCAACAAATGCGACGGCGAGATGCGCCCCGCGGCCGAACGGGCCATGGCCGATTACCGCAGCGCACTCGGCCTCCTGCACCCGCGTTCGGCGCGCTGGCAGGTGCCGGTGCTGGCCTGCTCCGCGCGTGACGGCGCCGGTATCGACGCGATCCGGGCGGACATCGAGCGGTTCCGCACGACCATGACGGAGACCGGTGAGTTCGCGGCACAACGGGCCCGGCAGGCACGCGCCTGGCTGTGGAGCGAAATCGCCGAGACCTTGCTCGATTCCCTGCGCGAGGACGCAGCGATCCGGCAGCGCGTCGCGGCGATCGAGGCAGCGGTCGCGGGCGGACAGTCGGCGCCGCGGGTCGCCGCCCGGGAACTGGTCGCCATTTTCCTGCACCAGCGCCCGGCAACGGATTCCTGAATCGGGGTGTAACGATGATCGGCAGGCTCAATCACGTCGCAATCGTGGTGCCGGACCTCAAGGCAGCCACCACCCTGTATCGCGATACGCTCGGCGCGACGGTGTCTGCACCGGTACCGCTGCCGGAGCATGGCGTGACCACCGTGTTCGTGGAGCTACCCAACACCAAGATCGAGTTGCTGCCCCCGCTCGGCGAGAACTCGCCGATTCGCCGTTTCCTCGACGGTCATCCCGCCGGCGGCGTCCATCACCTCTGCTACGAAGTGGCCGACATCCTCGTCGCGCGCGAGCGGCTGAAGGCGGCTGGCGCGCGCGTGCTCGGTGATGGCGAGCCGAAGACCGGTGCACACGGCAAGCCCGTGCTGTTCCTGCACCCGAAGGATTTCTGCGGCACCTTGATCGAACTCGAAGAGGCCTGAGAGCCGGCCGCACCCGGCGCCATCCCTGCCATCGGCCTCGATGGCGCTGTGCAACGGGTAGCGCGCTGTCAGGCCAGGACGGCGCACCGCAGAGGCAGCCGGTGCGCCCTCGGGCGGCAAGCGGAGCGTCAGCGCACGGCGCCGAGCGTGGTGCCGAGATCCCGGACCGCTGCGGCGGTGGCCGCTTCCGGATTGGCCGCGCAGTAATCCACGAGGTGGGTCGTCAGGCGGTCGAACGTCCACTCACCGCCGCCCGCCTCTGCAGCCGCCGTCACCACCCCGTCCAGCGTCTTGCCGGATGTGGCGGCGAAATAGCCCGCGGCCCAGGTGAGCAGCGACAGCCGCGTACCGAGCGGCCCGACCACGATCATCTGGCTGAACACGCGGCAGGGAATGGCACCGATGTCGGGCACGCCGCCCATGCCGGCAGGCAGCTTGACGTTCGCGGCCGGGACGCCGGCGGAGCCGAACAACAGGCCGATGATCAGCGCCACCTGAAGCACGGGGCGCATCAGAACAACACGAGTCATGGTCACCTCGCCTCCGGATCTGGTTTTTGATTCATCGCCGCTCTTCCCGGGGTATCTGCGAGTTTGCCGTGTCGATCCCGCAGCCCGGCGATGAATCCTACTTCTTCCACCCACCGACCTCCGAGGGCTTCTTCGGCGCGAGCAGCAGCAGGCCGACCAGCACGAGGAAGGCGACGAAGATCACCGACATCTCCAGCGTGTAGCTCCACGGATCCACCCAGATCGCGTTCATCCGGTCGAATTTCTCGAGGATCTCGACGTTCACCCAGGCAATGTTGCCGACGGGAATGGCATACCGCAGGGCCGTCGACGTGCGCTTGAACTGGATCAGCCTCGTGAAGCAGAAACCGGCCCAGACGGTGGCGACGAACATCGAAGCCAGGTTGAGCGCAACGAACAGCTCGCTCTTGCCCACCAGCCCCGGATCGAAAATGAGCAGGTTCCAGGCATAACAGAACCAGGTCACGAAGAACGTTTCCATGAAGGTGATGATGGCGTAGTTGCGGTCTTTGGCCGTCTTGGTGCTGGGGCCGAGACCTTCCTTGAGGCCCAGCTTGTCCTGGAACCACAGGAACATGTTGCAGCGGGTGTCCTTGTCGAAGGTGTAGTACGACAGCATCATCAGCAGCACGCCGATCGTGGAGCCCATGATCATGTACTCGGGCCATGTTCCGCTGACGCGCAGGCCATCCACGCCGTCCATGCGCGGCAGCATTCCCCAGTTCATGCGCCCGTACCACATGAAGAAGAATTCCACCCAGCACATCCACACGATGATGCCGCCGAAGAAACCGATCCAGGTCTGGAAACTCTCGTTCTTCGACTTCACTCCGTACCAGAGCATGACGATGCCGGTAAAGCCGAGCAGCGGCGACACGGCCAGTGTCGTCTCTCGGCCCAGTTCATGCTCGATCAGCACCATCATCGTGTGCGCCAGCCCGACGCCGATGAACATCAGCACGAAGGTGACGATGCCGACGATTGGCGGCTGCCAGAGCCTGGATTTGCCGGCAGCCGGTGCATTTGCCGATGTGGACATGAGCCTGCTCCTCGATAACCCGTATCAGTTGGCAGCGCTGTTCAATCTAGAGCGTTCACTGCCCGAGGTCACCGTGGCACGTTGTCGCGACACTACGGCTGGCGCGTGTCTCATGTCCGATGCCCGGCCAGGCAGACTTCTGCCTGACCGGGGTGCAGGCGACGGCCGACGGACCATTCAGGAGCCGGGGCAGCAGCGAACCCGGGGATGTCGTAACGGCAATCAACCGGGCCCGTTCGTCCGCAACCGATCGAGCTTGTCCGCATAGCCGGCGCGCAACGACTCGAACCTATCTCAAAACTGCTGCGCGGACGTGATCCGCGGTCGGGCGGTGCTCGGAATCCTCACATACTGGCGTGTATGCTCCGGTTCCTGCGCTCCGTCCTCCCCCGGCTGACGCCCGCTCACGACGTTTTGAGATAGGTTCTCGTCACCGCTCAATCGTGCCGCGCGGGCGAGCCAGCGTTCGGCGGCTGCCGCTTCACCGCGACGCAGATAACTCAGCCCGAGCAGCGCCGCGAAACGTTCCTCCGCCGGCTTCTCGCGCGTGGCATAACGCAGATGCCCGATCGCCGTGTCGTAGTCCTGCTGACTGAATGCCTGCCGGGCAAGGATATATCTGAAATACGGATTGCCCAGGCGGTGGCGCTCGATGCGGCTGCGGTACTCATCGGCCAGGTCTGGCCGGCCGAGCGCGCGGTAAGCCCGCTCGAGGCTGCTCAGCGCCACGGTTTCCCCCGGCGAGATATCCAGCACATGTCGCCATGCGGAGATGGCCCACCGGACATGGCCGCCGCGCTGATACAGCGAGCCCAGGTTGACCCATGCGGGAGTGAAACTTTCGTCCTCCTCGATGGCCTTGCGGAAGTGGCGCAAGGCGTCCACGGTGCTGCCCTGCTGCATGCGCTCCACACCGAGATTGTTGTAGTAGTGCGCCAGCGCACGCCGGTCCGCAATGGGGCGGCGGTCGTAGGAGGGGCGAAAATCCTCGATGTCGAAGTCCACCACGCGCTCGTGCCCGGGGCTGTCGCGGACCAGCACATCGACGTGCCGGTTCAGCACGAAACTGTCGCCGCTGCGGGTCCACTCCGGCGGAATATCCACTTCCTGAAACTGCGCATCGAGACCGGCTTCGCGCGCGAGTGCGACAAACATGGCCGTAAAGGACAGGCAGTTCGCCTCCCGCCGGTGAAAGGCCTCGGCAGCGGTATGGGTCTGCGCGCCGTAGGCGACGCCGACACCACCCTTGCCCATTACCGCCGCCAGCAACTGCCGCAGGCGCACCGCAGCGGATGCATGCGGACTGACGTGCTCCGCGACGAAGCGGCGCATCGACTCGTCGGTGGCCAGGAAGTCTTCATCGGGCAACGGTGCGGCATGATCGGCCAGCACCCCGGCCTGCAGCAGGGCTTCGGGTGAAATCTGTGCCCCGGGATCCTCGTCAGTTACAGGAGGCGCAGCGCAACCGCTGGCGAGCAGCAGCGCGGCGAGAACTACGCCCGCCGTCCGCGGCAGGCGCCGCTCAGGGCTTGTGCGTCGCGAACACGCTCTTGCGGCCCGCTGCGTCAAGCGCGAGCACCTGGAATGCCTCGGCATCGGGGCCCTCCATGCCGGGCGAGCCGATCGGCATGCCCGGGACGTAGATTCCCGTGATCTGCGGCCGCGTCGTCAGCAGTCGCAGGACATCCTCGGCGGGCACATGGCCTTCGACCACGTAGCCACCGACACGCGCCGTGTGACAGGAAGAAAGCTCAGGCGGAACCCGGAACTGCCGGCGGATCGGCGTCAGGTCGTCCATCTCGGTGACCTTGACCTTCAGTCCTGCTTCCTCGAGGTGGCGAACCCACACGGTGCAGCAGCCGCAGGTCGGCGTCTTCCACACCTCCACGGTCGGCAATTGCGGCTCCGCCGCAGCAACGACGCGAGCGCCCAGGGCCAGCGCCAGCAATGCGGCGCAGATCACGCGAACCAACATATTTTTCATGGGGTGCAGTCTGCCGCTGCGCGGGGGCCAATGTCCAGACCGTGCCGGGCTGCGGTAGCGGCCGCTGCAGGCGCGGCGCGCGAACGATCCGCGCCTCAGTGCGACAACTGCGCGGCAGCGTCGCGGATGGTGGCCGTGCTGATCGCCGCCGCGTACTGTGCCTCGTAGCCTGCGCCACGCAGCGTCTTGCGCACGATGCTCTCGAGGTTCGGGCGCTTGTCCGCCGGCCCGTCACCGCTGCCGATGCCGCCGCCGAACTCGATCATGTGCGTGACGCCCTGGGCCATGGCGGTGCCGAGGCAACCCACCCAGTCGACGGGATTGAACAACTGGAAGAAGAGCCGGGTACGGATCGCTCCCGGCTCCGGGTCGTGCAGTCCCGCGGTGTAGTTCGACAGCACGCCGTTGCCGGGCGGCGCGAACGCCGTTGCGTCCAGCGTCTCGCGAAAGCGCCGCGCCGCCTCCACCATGAGATAGGTATGGAATGCGCCCTCGGTCGCGAGGCGCACCGCACGCTTGCGCGGATTGGTCCGCTCCATCTCGGCCGCCAGCGACTCGAGATCGGCGTCGAGCCCGCCCACCACCGTCTGCTCCGGCAGGTTGATGCTGGCGATCTGGCAACAGTGGCGGTCGGCCACGGCCCGCGCAGCCGCCCGGTCGAGCCCGAGCGCGAGCATCCCGCCGGCACCGTACTCGCCCATCAGTTCGCCACGACGCTTCACCAGGCGCAGCCCCGCCGCAAGGCTGAGGCTGCCGGCCGCGACCAGCGCCGTGTACTCCCCGAGGCTGTGCCCGGCGGCGAGCACGGGCCGAGCTCCCGGCGCGAGCTCGCTGAAGACCCGCAGGCAGGCAATGCTGTGCGTGAGCAGGGCCGGCTGCGTGTAACGCGTCAGCCCGATCTCGCCCTGCGGATCCTCGAACGACAACCGGGCGATGTCGTAGCCGAGCGCCTCGGAGGCCTCCGCGTAGGTGTCCCGGGCGACGGCGAACTCCGCCGCGACATCGCTGCCCATGCCGCGGTACTGGGAGCCCTGCCCCGGGAAGACGAACATGATGCGCCGATCGGCCATGACCAGTACCTGCTGAACAATAGGCGCGCAGAGAATAGCAAAAAGCCGATCGCCCTCCCTGCCTCAGGCAGCGCGCCGCTCGTCGAGCCAGGCTTCGAGCTCGTCGGCACCACCGATGTGTCGGCCATCGATGAATACCTGCGGCACCGTGCCCGTGCCCGCCAGTGCCAGCAGCGCCGGGTGGCGAACATCGCGGTTCAACGCGAGTTCCTCGAATTCGATGCCGTGGCGTTTCAATGCCGCCTTGGCCCGGGCGCAGTGCGGGCAACCGGCGCGGGTGAGCACCAGCACACTCGGCGGCGGGGCCGCCGCGGGGTCGAGATAATGCAGCATCGTATCGGCATCGGAGACGTGGAACGGGTCGCCGGCTTCCTGCGGCTCGATGAACATCTTCTCGATCACCCCGTCACGGACCAGCATCGAGTAGCGCCATGAACGCATGCCGAAACCCAGGTCGTCGCGATTGACCAGCAGGCCCATCTGCCGCGTGAACTCGCCGCTGCCATCGGGCACGAAGGTGACGCGGTCAGCGCCCTGGCGCTCGCACCACTCGTTCATCACGAAGGTGTCGTTCACGGAAACGCACAGGATCTCGTCGATACCGCGGGCCCGGAACGCCGGGGCCAGTTGATGATAGCGGGGCACGTGCGACGACGAACAGGTCGGCGTAAATGCGCCCGGCAGCGAAAACAGCACCACGTTGCGGCCGTCGAACAGCTGGCGGCTGGTCACATCGACCCATTCGCAATCCCGCCGCACCTTGAAGGTCACGTCGGGGACGCGGCGCCCTTCCATGGATTTGAACATGCTCATTCTCCTTCCAATTGTGTGGGCTGGTGAACCATAGCGGTTCCCGGTCTGATATAAAATAGAATATATCAATCGTTTTATTCGGTTTTACAGATGAGCAAGATCCGTGGTCATCGATCCGCCCCCGGCGCGCAGGCCCGGCACCTGCCCAGCACCCGGCAACTGCGTTACTTCGTCGCGCTGGAGCGGATCGGGCATTTCGGTCGTGCCGCCGAAGCTTGCTTCGTGTCGCAGTCGGCCTTCAGCGTGGCCATTCGCGATCTCGAGCGCCTGCTCGGCCTGCGCCTGGTCGAACGCAGCAAACGCCGCGTCACGATCACGCCGGAGGGCCGGGAGGTCGCCACCCAGGCGCGACTGTGCCTGCGCGACCTGGAAGGCCTGCTGGACCTGGCACGCGAACGCGGGCGGCCGCTGGCCGGCCCGTTGCGTCTGGGCGTGATCCCGACCATCGCGCCGTTCCTGTTGCCGGCCGTGCTGCCGCGCATCCGCCGCAAGTACCCGGAGTTGCAGCTCTACATCCGGGAGGGACTGACCGACGATCTGCTCGGCGAACTGCGCAACGGCTCGCTCGACCTCGCGCTCTTCGCAATGCCCTACCCGGTCGACAACATCGAGGTGATGCGGCTGTTCCGCGACCGCTTCATGCTCGCCGCCCGGGAAGGCACCCGGCTCGTCGACCCCGGGAAGTTCGCGGTGAGTCGGCTGTCCGCGGACAGCATCCTGCTGCTCGAGGAAGGCCATTGTCTGCGCGAGCATGCCCTGGCCGCCTGCCGCCTGCGTGACCGCGCCAAGCTCAGCCGGTTTGCCGCATCGAGCCTGCTCACCCTGCTCGAGATGGTCGCAAGCGATCTCGGCGTCACCTTCCTGCCGGAGATGGCGGTTGGCTCCGGCCTGCTGCGCGCAACCCCCGTACGCACCTGGCCGTTGCGCGAGACGAGCTATCGCGAAATCGCGCTCGGCTGGCGCAGGAGCTCGGCGCGTGGCGCCGAGTACCGCACGCTCGGCGAGATGTTTCACCTGCCCGACCGCCGCGCGGGCAAGCGAAGAACCTAGAACATCCATCCCATTCGGGTCTTCACCAGTTGACGGGGACGCTTGCACCCCCTTCCGGCTGGTGCGAGTGATGGTGGCCCGGTGCCCGCCGAGCGCCGCTCCTCGCACGTCCCTGTGCTCGTCGCTACGGGTTACGCCGGCTGCTGCCCTCCTGGCAG
>JAJTYX010000197.1:0-2294 GCA_021462865.1 Gammaproteobacteria bacterium
AGTCTGGCGCAATGGACTGGCATATTTCACCGACCAATTCCAGACCAATTACACGCCCTGGGCGGCGGTCTGCCAGTATGGACCCGGGACGGAAAACCCAAGAAAACAGGCGAAAAAAGACAAGATGTGCAATGTGAGTTCGTGATGGCGGGAAGAATACCCCTCCATAAGCGCGCTCTCCCTAGCGGAGTCGAAAGTCACCCGACTTTTGAGGCAAAATCTGGAGATTTTGCGGTCTGAGGCGACAACCTTTGCGTTACCCCCGCCTCTTTCTGCGTGGACGGAAACTTGCGAGTGGAGTATGATTCAACCGGTTTCGTCAATTGGAATCCACCCGCCCAAAACAACACCAGGAGAAGCGCATGAAAATTGACCTTGGTAAGACACTCACCCGCGCCTGGCAGATCGTTTGGAATCACAAGGTTTTGTGGATCTTTGGGATTTTTGCCGGCTTCGCAAACAGCAACGGGGGCGGCGGCAATGGTTCCTCTTCTGAGGACGCCCCGGGAAAGTACCCAGGCGGCGCCGAGCGCTTCGTCGAGCAGGCAAGGCAATTTTGGGAGCAATACACGCTCATCATCATCGCAACATGCGTTGCGCTGGCATTGCTTTCCTTTGCCTTCTACGCCCTCGGCATGATGGGACGCATCGGCATTCTCAAAGGCGTCTATAAAATCGAAAGCGGCGCATCCTCGCCGATCTTCGCCGAACTGTGGTCCGAATCCATGCCGTACTTTTGGCGTTTCTTCGGCTTGAATTTTCTGGTGGGACTTGCCTTTCTTCTCATATTCATTCCGTTTGTTGTGGCTGGCCTTCTAACCAATGGAATCGGGTTCGCCTGCCTCATCCCGTTTATCTGTTTGCTCATCCCGGCAGCATGGGCGGTGAGCATCATCCTCGAACAGGCGCAAGCCGCCATCGTCGCCGAAGACCTGCCCATGATGGACGGCTTCAGACGCGGGTGGGAGATCGTCAAATCCGACATCGGCGGGATGATCGTGTTATCGCTTGTGCTGGGCATCGGCGGCGGCATCATCGGTTTCATCATCGCCCTGCCGGTGATCGTGGCTGTGCTTCCGGCTGTGTTTGGCATGACGGGTTACCGTTTCGGCGACGCGATTCCGCCCGCCGCATATATATCCATCGCCTGTTGCGCTTTATACGCCCCAGTCCTTATCTTCCTGAACGGCGTATTGACCGCTTACATGAAGACCTCGTGGGCGCTCTCCTACCTGCAACTGACCCAGCCAGCCGATTCTCCGAACAACACTCCCTTCTCAGCGCAGGCTGATGCGTAAGTTTTTCCTCCCGCTGCTTCTCATAAGCCTGATCCCCGGCGTCATCCCCGCTTCGGCGCAGGAACAGTCCGCCGCGTCTGCGACTTTATATAACGTGGATGTCTCCGCCTTCCCCGTGATTTCGGGATTCGTGGACGTGACCGACTCGAACGGAATCTTCGCCTCGGGACTCAAGCCGGAAGCGGTTACCGTTTTGGAGAACGGACAGCCCCTCCAGGCTTTGGGCTTCAATGAAATGGCGATCCCTTTGCAGTTGGCGGTCGCCGTCAACCAGGGCGCAGCATTGGACGCGCGCAACGCGAACGGCATCTCGCGCTTTCAGCGCGTTTCGCCAGTCATCATGGATTGGGCGCAGGCAAGACCGCCGGATATGCCCGACGATTTGAGCCTGGTCTCGCAGGCGGGACCGGTCATTACCCACGCGCCCCCTGCCGATTTCATCGTCGGCTTGCAAGGCTTCGAGCCGGATATGCGCGAAGCGATGCCCAACCTGCAATCGCTCGCCTCGGCGCTGGACGTGGTGGCCGCGCAGACTCCGCGCATTGGGGTGAAGCGCGCCGTGCTGTTCATTACGCCTCAAATGGAAAACCCGAACCTGGCGGCGGACCTCGAGCCGATCATTCAACGCGCGGTCGAGAACAAGATCCGCGTCTTCGTCTGGTATGTGGATGCGAACACGACCTTTACGACCACAAGCGCGGCGGTCTTCAATAACCTTGCGATTCAGACCGGCGGGAGCATGTTCCAGTTCTCCGGCGAGGAGCGTTTCCCCGACCCCGAAGTTTATTTCGCGCCGTTGCGCCGCATCTATCAGCTGACTTACAACTCGCGCCTGAACGTCTCCGGCGCGCACAATCTTATCGTTCAGGTGAATCTGCCTGCATCGGGCATGGCGACCTCCGGCGCGCAAACCTTCGACTTGAACATCCAGCCGCCGAACCCGATCCCTGTGGCGTCCGCCATGCAGATCACGCGCCAGGCGCCGCCCGAAGACCC
>JAJTYX010000198.1:0-11547 GCA_021462865.1 Gammaproteobacteria bacterium
CATGCCACCCCTACAGGGTTAACCGTCATTGCATAACGATATGCTATAATAATGACATCCCTTCGGGATTACAGAATCAATATTTTGGTCACTCATAGGGTTTGTGAACGAAAGTACGCTGAATAGTTACAATTTTTGTAACAAAAGGTACTCCTGTTGTCTGAAGAATTTCTGTGCTAAACCAGTCGCTACGCAGTTAGAAAATCAGGTGGATATGAAGTCGGGATGAATGAGTTGGATTGATTAAATTGTTTTGTCTGTTGAATTTGTTAGCTGTTGATGGTATTTTAATGAAAATATAGAATATTGAAAAGGTATATCCGAAGATTATTTGTGATTCAATATTAACCGCGGGACGAATGGACAAGTTATGTCTTCGGTTACGGGGTGACATGGACAAACTTGTTTGTTCGTGGTGTTTGAATATACACACAGATTTGGAATATATCACACGGACAAACAAAGTTTGTCCGTGCCACCCTGTAACCCGCTTAAATAAAATGAAAATTCCTATACAATCAAGTTATGACAAGAGGGAGTAAAAAAAAGACATGAAAAGTGCATTTATTACTGGTATCACAGGCCAGGATGGATCATACCTTGCCGAATTCCTCCTGTCGAAGGGTTATGAAGTGCATGGACTTATTCGCAGGGCAAGCACCTTCAACACAGGGAGGATTGATCATCTCTATATTGATCCGCATATTCCCGGTGCAAAAATGTTTCTTCATTATGGTGATCTCTCAGATTCCGGACAATTTACCAGTCTCATTTACAATATCAAGCCGGATGAAATATATCATCTGGGGGCGCAAAGTCACGTAAGAGTAAGCTTCGACATGCCGGAATATACCGGAGATATATCAGCCCTGGGGACAACACGGCTTCTTGAGGCAATCCGGAGGAGCGGCATAAAAACCAAATTCTACCAGGCATCTTCATCAGAGATGTTTGGCGCAACGCCACCACCTCAGCATGAAAAATCGTTGTTTTATCCAAGAAGTCCTTATGCAGCGGCAAAGCTCTATGCGTATTGGATAACGGTAAACTATCGGGAAGGATATAACCTGTTTGCCTGCAATGGCATACTTTTTAACCATGAATCACCACGCAGGGGAGAGACTTTTGTAACGAGAAAGATTACAAGGGCATTAGCCAACATTCTTGCCGGAAACCAGAAAAAACTCTATCTGGGAAATATGAATGCGAAAAGAGACTGGGGTTTTGCTCCCGAGTATGTGGAGATGATGTGGCTTATGCTCCAGCAGAATTCACCGGACGATTACGTGGTGGGTACAGGGAATAGTTATTCGGTGAGGGAGTTTGTAGAGAAGGCGTTCCGTTATGCGGGTATCGAACTGGAGTGGAAAGGGAGCGGCAAAGATGAAAAAGGTATCATTAGCTCCCGCCCCCAAACCTTGAGTACGAAGATAAATACAGGAGATGTCGTTATAGAAATAGACCAAAAATACTTCAGACCAACAGAGGTTGAGTATTTAAAGGCGGACATTACTAAAGCGAAAACAAGACTTCGGTGGGAACCGAGGATAACGTTCGACGAGCTTGTTAAAATTATGGTAGATTACGACATGAAGATTTTGGGGTTGGAACCACCCTGTGAGGGAATCGATGCGTCAAGGAACAAGGGCTTTAGCTATACAAATCACGATTTTTCTTTGTATGAAAAGATACGGGAAGGATGTTAGGTAATCGTAAGGAATAACGGGTAATGCATGATGCAGCAGAGTCGCAAACAATCTGCCAGCATGTTGGCCTGTTTGGCTTGCACGCTTGTGCCCGAAAAGTATAATTGCTTATACCAGATAATCCGGACAGAGCACGATAAATTTTGCTCTTATTGGATTTTTCAAAAAACTAAAGTGTTACAAAGAAAGTTTTATCAATAAACCCTAAGGATACACGTCATGAAGACATTCATCCTTGCCGGCGGCGGAGGGGAAAGGCTCTGGCCTTTATCCAGAAATAATTTTCCGAAACAATTTTTGAAATTGAACGGGAACATGTCCCTTTTGCAACAAACCGTTGATCGGCTCCTGGGCGCTGTTTCAGCAAAGGATATTATTGTCATAACAAACCGGAACTACCAATTTCATGTTTCTTCGGCTCTGAATTCCATGCCACGCACGGATGGTTCTGTTTCCAGCGCACATATAATCCCTGAGCCTTTAAGCAGGAACACCGCGCCTGCAATAGCGCTGGGGATGAAATACTGCAAAGAAAAACTCAAATGCACGGAGGATGAAATCATATTTTTATCCCCCGCCGATCATATCATAAAACCCCCGGAGGCATTTGCTGACCAGATGAGGCATGCAGAAAAGATTGCCCAAAAAGGATATATTGTAACCTTTGGGATAAAACCGGTCAAGCCGGAGACTGGTTTCGGCTATTTAAAGTTCGGTGATCAATCGTTAACGGACGGCACCACAAAATTCTTCAAAGTGGAAAGATTTGCGGAAAAACCTGATCGGGACACGGCGAAGCAATATATCCGTGAGGGAAACTATTATTGGAATTCGGGCATGTTTGCCTTCCGGATACGAACCATGACGGAGGAACTTCGGCGCTATGCACCGGAAATTTTGAAAATATACCACCTCGGGTACGAGGAAATGTTGTCGCAGTTTCAGCAAATGCCCAGCATTTCCATTGACTATGCGGTTATGGAAAAATCAGACAAGGTCGTGGCGTTACCATTTGATTTATACTGGAACGACGTCGGCTCGTGGGATGCCTTATTTGATATTCTCGATAAGGATGAGCATGGCAATGTACTGCAAGGCGATGTTATGGCACTAGACACCAAAGACTCCTTTCTTATGGGGAAAAAAAGACTCATTACTGCCATTGGTCTCGAAAACTGCCTTGTGGTAGAAACGGATGATGCCATACTGATAGCCAAGAAAGGGGAGGCGCAAAAGGTAAAGGACATCGTAAACAAACTCAAGGAAAATGCGAGACCCGAGGCCATTGAGCAGGTTACTACCTACCGGCCGTGGGGAAACTATACGGTGCTTGAAAATGGCCCGCGGTATAAAATAAAGCGGATCGTGGTGAATCCGAACGAAAAGCTCAGCCTGCAAATGCATCATCACCGGTCAGAACACTGGGTGGTGGTAAAAGGAATCGCAAAGGTGACCACCAACGATAGGGAGAGCTTTATCCATGAAAACGAATCGGCATTTATTCCAAAATCAACGATGCACCGGCTAGAAAATCCCGGTAAGATACCCCTTGAAATCATTGAAGTGCAGAATGGCGAATATCTTGGAGAAGACGACATTGTCAGATTTGACGATGCCTATGGAAGAACCGGAGGACCAGCCCCCCTCCCCATGAATTTATCCGGGGAATACGGGAAAGAGCAGGCACATTAAAAAACGTGGCGCCGACCTCTCCCCGTTTGCTGTCGAAGACACGTACCGTCAACAGATTCTACTATGTTCACCTGTAAGAACTTTATGCATCCTCATAATCCTCCGTAAACAGAGGAAAACAGGAGATACGTCCCCGAATGCCTGATTTAACTGCAATCCTGATGAGGAGATCTTCGGTGTGAGTTTGAAAGAACGACACACCCTTGTTTAAGAATATTTTTGAATGTTTTTTGGCGAAGTAGGCGAAACAACCGGTGATTATACAGCCGCCGAGACATAAAAATACAGAAACAAAAAGATAAGATCGTTGTCTTTTTGTCACTCGACGGACGAACGGATAATGAACTATTTCGTCTCGGCGTCCACTGATGATTTGCCGAGGTCTCCGAGACTATAGGAAAAACGAGTTGTTCCATAAACTCCTCAATGATGGGAGGGTTATTCAGCCCCAGGCACAGGTGGATAACCTCCTTCCGCACCTGTTTTCATAATTTGCAAGGAGCGCTTCAACCAATTGCTTGTTTCCCATCTGCTCCGTCGTAAGATATTCCTGAAAACTCAGATGCTGAAATCCGTATTCAGTCTTGTTGTATTCCATGAATATGCCGCTTCTGTCTCCGATATTGAGCAAGAGTTTCCTGAGGTCAATAGCCGACTTCCCATTTCCTTCCAAATAATCATGATCCCTAAACCCTATCCCTATGGACGTGAAACGTGAGGGTTGATCCGGTGACTGTACTTCGGCCAGTATACAGGAAAATAGCAACCCATAACAGGAAAAAAAAGGAAATTACTGACGGATTCCAAAGTGATACTAAACCAATTCTTACATCTGTCTGCGTGACTGATGCGGAGGGTGAAAAGTACCCTATGCCCAATGAATAGACAATCGAAATAATCGCCATAATCTGGTATACAGAAATTCTTCTTCCACCTCTGTAATCAGCCCTAAAAATTTCGGAGAACGCTCGCCATGCCTGTGTAACTACCACAGTCAGAATAAATGCAACAATGTAGCGTGATTGTAAGAAAAGGAGCATGCTAAATATGCCCGTGATTAAATACAGGATCGATGTGATTGCCTGTATCGGTATAACTTTCACACCATCCAAACTGCTTTCATACGCAATTTTTTTCGTTTTTCCTGAAAACGTGAAACAGTATTTATCAAAAATCCTGCGCAATATCGGATGGCTCTGAGACAAGGGTTTCCCGTAACAGCAGCCGAAGCTGATACATGCCAGCCGTCCTATTGTCTCTCCAAATGAATAAGAAATTACAAACGCGGCCAAGAAAGGAACAAGAGGGATATGAAAATTCGATCTCGCTCCCAGAGTTACATTGGTCAACCAGAGAGCCCATGGGATGATAAGTATTCCCACGAAAGAAGCGCCACCAATGGTGAAGGTGTATAATTTTTTTTCAACAATTTTTGCTATGAATCTCGACGCCGGTACACAAATTAGCAAAAGGGTTAGTACCATTACGAAAATACCGGTTAAAGGAATCTTGAGGGTGCCCAAAAGGATAAACAATATGACTCCGGCAACATCATAAGCGCTGGCTACTAATAAACCGTAGTAGGTCAGATTCACCCCTCTCCAACAGCCAGACTCTTCCTTAAAAACCGGAACAGAAGCAACGATCTGCCAACCTTCGCCAGGTAAAGTCTTGAACGACCACCTTAGAAGCACTATAAAGAATGCTGCCAGTACGAAAACGAATAATCCATTTGCCATTCAAACGATTCTCCTTTAAAGTCATGTAACAAATTATGGTTATCCGATATTAACGGCGCTTGCAATAAAAGAACGGACCTTAACATCCGTCTCTACAAGTGACATTCCGAACCCTTTGGAGAAACGGCTTTCTACATCTTGACGGGACATATTCCGTATCAAGTCTTCTGCAAACATTACCCGTTCCTTTTGAAAAATCAGCACCGTGGTACTACTGCCAGGCAGATAGAGGCTTTTGGGAAGACCTTTTATGAAGAAGATCCCTGTTCTCACTTGCTGCGGGCGGTCATATCCCTTCTCACTGTAACACTGGACAATTTTGCCGATCATCAGCGCCACAATTTCAATCATAACCACGAAACCTGCTTTTGTCCCACCGGGAACATCTGTATCTATGACCGTAATAACCCTCTTATTCTTTGAATAAGGAGTTACCATAGCCACCACGGCCCCGGGATTACATGCGTGGTAATTGCCTTCTAATTCATAGAAGTCAACAACCTTTCCGGCCACTGGCGTGTGGTTATAATGATATTTCTCCGGCGTCAGCCGGAATACAGCAAATTTCCCATTCAGAAATGCTCTCAACCATTCCCTCTTATTACGCCCCAAAAGCTCCTCATAGCCAAAAAATTTTTCTTTTAGAAACAGCTTTGATGTCTCGCAAAACGAGCCAACGAGAACCCGTGAATCCGACGGAGCAACGATTGCAGAGGGTTCCTCAGACATTGGGCGACATTCCCAATATCGTATTTTTCTTTCGAATACTTTTCTGGTCGTATTTAAGGTGTTATGGTTATCCACACACTCATCCAGGTTTATACCGTCTGGGTGGAAAGGCCCTTTTCCCCGTGACACCTTTGAGCCGATGATAGCGTTATAGTTGATATATCCAAACAGACTCGACCCCCAGGCGCTAGTGAGGGCTTTAAAGAGCATCGGAGCATTTTCTCTGGCGTTTGAATAAAGGAATTTAACCGCTCCATCAGCATAGAGCCGTTCCGTACAAATCTTACCGCTATCCCGTTCAATATATTGATGCTGGGTTGTAAACATCTCGCCTGAGGAAAAACATTTTGTTGTGTTTGTTTTTCAAGAAATATTTTTAACCATCTCAGTTTGTCTCATGTCGTAATCGATATTAATCAGCATGAGATGGATAAGTCGCCTAAGATCATCCTCTGATGCCACCTCATTCATCACATCGTTTCTAACAGCAGTGAGAAACTTCTGCATGTTTCTGTTCTGCAGGATGTCCTGAATTGCTTCCTGATGATCGTTAGCTTCATCGCAACTGCTGGTGGCACATCGCTTATCGAAATCCTCTTTCAGAATTCGGAAGGATTCGGCAACATGGTGTTTCCTGAGACTATCCCGATAATACCTTTCTGCAGCCAGGTTAAATTCATTAGCCATAATATCTATAGGAGAATGCGCATTCAATTCATTGAGAATCTCACGGGTTAACTTCCCGGTAACAGAGTATCTGCCAGGATTTTCAAGCCGCTGCTGCAAATCTTCCATGGTCTCTTTCAGATTTAACATCTCGATCAGGTCGACCGCGTCTTTCTGAAGAATCTTCGCTAATGCCCTGCAGTACTCAACATGGCATATCTGCAAGTAACCTGGAAATCTGCGACTGTGGTGAATCATGTTTGTCTGTGTCACGATCTTTTTGAGGAACAGGTTGCTGGTATTTTTCAGAATATAAAATGTGGGAATACCGATGGCTGCACCGAAGAAGATTTGCCGGCGCTCGCTTTCGATAGTAGGATCATCGGGAATATGAAAGTGGGTAACGTCGCCTTCTGCGATGTATTTGAATGCCAATGCGTTCACGAGAGTTTGTAAATCCGCCGCCCTGCCCATGTCGTCCTCCAGACTCAAAAAAAGGCTATAGTAACGTCCTTCGAAACCTGAAAAACCCATGGTATTGAATTCACGAAGCCTATACAACAAATACGATGACATTCGGACATCGAATATCTCAAGATCGGCGAGGTCTTTTTTCAGTCTCGCATCATTTCCAAGGGTTCCGTCTAATACTGGACTCCGGTCTGTGCTCAGCAGAGACATAAAGTAATCAACAAGGCGGAAATCCGGGACAAAATCTCCTTTCAGCCGTAGAATATTGCGTATAGTCCTGCCAAGCCATGGTGGTCCAAATGGGGTAATCGGCTTACCCAGAAATTTTACGTGAGCTTTTTTCTTCCATTTGCGCCAGATCATTTGCAAATGCATGCAATCAAGTTCATGAGGAAGGAACCCTAACGCCTTTTCCGGTCTGAAGTCAGTGAAATCCATCCGATAGGGAGCAGCACTGTACGTTCCTACAAAGAGCGGCAGGAAATGTTCAACTATTTTGATGACAAGATCGCCGAGATGTTTCTCGTATAACCTGGCAAATCCAGAAACATCTTCCCGAAGATAGCTGGATAATCTTACGCTGCCCAGGCTCAGATGTGTGCCATTGTTTGCAAGACTAATGTTCGAAGTGTTGGACAATACCGCCGTGTAACTGGCAATGATATTTGCCTTATGTAATTTTCCCATAGCGGTTCGTAGGCTGCGGCTTAAGACCTGATGACAGAGGTGCATGTAATTGTATTTAGCCTCTCCAACGTTCCAGCCTGAAAGACAGGGGTTAATAAATAGCTCTCTATAGAAAGAGTCGGGAATGATCTTGTTAAGCCTTTTCTGTCGAATAGGGGGACGGGCCGAGAAATAAATCTTCACATTTTGTCCCCTCGCCTGAAGCAAAAATTTATTATTGGCGTACATCGTCAATAATTGTGTTAACAAATACCGTTTTGAGGTCTCCCTGGCTATAGCCCTGCCCATACCGGTATCCGGACGCAACGGAACTACATACAACGAAAAAGTTTCCGGTGAGATGTTGTCATTGAGAAAATGACGGAGGACTCGTTCGCCTGTTCGTCGAACGAGTTTCGGGATTGCTCCTTTTGAGCCAATGGCGTCAGCCAGAGATAGCTTAAGGAGATAACTGACCGGAATACGAATGAACTCCTCACCGTATTCATAAAAAATAAACTGGTCTGCATCTGTCCTCAGACCAGCACATGGATCGTTTTTGTTGGCGCGCAAATCAATGGTAAATACCGAATTTGCAAACTGGCATAGGGTCCTTCGGGGAAACCGAACCCAGCTGTTTTCCCAGACATTTTCGGTATTTTCGTTCAGGAATTTTTCAAGGTCAGTAATGACACCCTTTGGCGCTTCACCCGAAGCTGCACGCTTCCTTATACTACTGAAATAGTTGGATCGTTCAATGGTTATGGGAAGGTCCACATTATTATTCATCCCTTCCACAACAGCTTGAAGTTCATTTTCTGAGCCAGCAGTAATGTCGTTGAGTGAAAAAGGAAGTGATTCAAGAAACCGGTCGGAATTTCTGGCATGAATTCCCAGCAATTCTAAAATTTCTTTGGGATGCAGAGGACAACGACGATTGGCTTTATCCGGAAGCAATTCTTCTTTATTAACCATATTGATTTGGCTAAATAATATTTTCTTTGCTAAAACTGGTAGCTCAATCCAATAAAAAATGTCCTTCCCGGCCTGGGCAAATCACCTTCTATCGAAGTAGGTCCTGGATCACTATAGTTCTTGTCAAGCAGATTGAATACCGTTCCCTGTATTTCCATCGTCTTGAAAAATTCTTTTGCAATAACAGAAAGATTCAGCAGTGCATAAGCTGGCAGGTCGTTCCTCTGATCTCCAACTTCTCTTGAACGTTTTCCACTGACAAAGGTACTCAGGTTGGTGTTTATATACTTCCAATAGTGCACATTTACACCAAAGTTACCATGGTGGTGTGCAACAAATGGCAAATCATTTCCGTTAGTGTCTTCCGGATTCTGAAAAGTATAATTCATAAAGATGTAGTTATCCTTGATAATATCCACCCTGGTCTCCATCTCGACACCTTGCACACGGGCATCCTGATTTTCATAATATTGCGTAGTATTGTTGTACGGCAGGGCGCGCAAAACAATAAGGTCATTGATCTCGTTATGGAAGTAATTAATACTGCTGGAAACATGTTTATTAAATTGATAACTTAATCCAACCTCGAATGTCTTAATTTTTTCTGGTTTTAAATCTACATTCCCCTCAACGGCAGGTTGGTTAGCAAGGAATAATTCCATAAAACTGGGTGGACGGAATGCCTCTCCGTAAAGGAATTTTAGTGAGGCGCCTTTCATAAATGCCCACGATAAGCCGGCCCGCGGGTTGGTTTGGCCACCAAAATCGCTGTACTGATCGTGCCTTGCACCTACGGTCAGATTCACCGTATCGGTAATGTCCCATGTGTCCTGCAGATAAACGGACCATATCCTTCGGGTAAAATCCCTCATAAAGGAATACGTATCTGAAAAGTTCCGGATAGATCCCAATGGCTCTAATGTAACCGGATTAAAATTAGTTAAATACTGAACATTGGATTGATTGATTAACCGATATTCAAATCCCAGGGTTAGGGTATTTCCATCAAACAAGTTATAATCAAATGGAATCTCAGTCCCAACGACCCTGTTAATTATCTTGCCGTTTCCGATGACCCCGTTAGAAAAAGTATTAAGTTTCCCATTTTTATCGGGTATTGTTGTGCCATCAGGCAAAGACTTGAGAAAGTAGTCGTCGTCGAACTGATCATAATAAATTCTGGGAGCAAAACTAAAATTTTCCTCAAACGTTTTTTTATAGCCAGTGTCAACAAACACATAGTCGTTTTCAATATGAGAACCGTCGGCAAGTGCACCCTGGGGACCGGCGAATGGTCCTCGCCGTTTGTTGACATACAAGCCTTCAACATATATATCTTTGTAAACCATCTTCGTATTGAGATCATATTCTTGCCTTGCATCATGAACCTTGCCAGGAGCTTCTGAAACCGGAGGATAACCAAGGAGAGAAAGATTTTTATCAAGAATTGTTTGGTAATCACTTTTAACAATACCATCAAAACCATTGGTTTGCCTATAGCGAGCCATTCCAGAGACGCTGACATTCCCGTACGTCTTGCCGAAGACGATATTTTCGTCGTAGGTATCAAAACTTCCGTAACCACTGCTTACCCTTGCACCATCAATATCCTTCGTGTCTTTGGTAATAATATTGATAACCGAGAGAAGTGCATTTTCCCCGTACACGGCGGAAGCTGGTCCTCTTATGATTTCTATCTTTTTTATATTCTCTACAGGAAAGTCGTCAAAATTATCAAAGGCTCCACCACTGGATGGATTATTTACATGGTGTCCGTTGAGCATTACCCTTATGCGCTCTGAGCTGATAACACCTCGTACTGCTGGGGATACCGTCCCAAAGCCAAAGTCCTTTAAGATTTCAAATCCAGGCACCGTCCTTAAGATTTCCACGAAGGTACGGTACCCGAGATTTTTAATCTCCTCTGCGGTAATTACGGTAACGATGCTGGGCGCCTTGCCGGCAGGAGTTTCATGTCTCGTGGCAATGGATACTTCTTCTCCGGCGCCAAACCAGATGGCCTCCGTCGAGATTTCTTGTGCCAATGCAGCTTCCATGTCTTTTGTATGCCTTTCTTTGTTGTCAGGCGTTGTTGTTATGGGTAGGGTTGTTTCTGCATCTTCCGCGTGGATCGGAGATGAATGAAAGATGATGCTTATCAACAGGATGTTTAAGGGCAGGAAACGCTGAAAGAAGAATTTTCTCTGTGCGATCTTTTTGGCCATAAAAGATACCCCATCAGCTTGAATTATACTGTTCTAAGAATGAGAGGCCATTATAGATTCAAATTCCCGATTTCTTCGTGTTGCTTTTAAATCATAACGCAGCAAAGCCTCGGCCAACCCCCCTATTAACCGGAACAAAGGGCGGGTGTAAAAAGATTACGAAAAAAAGATGCATTGAGCATGCTAATGTTATAAACATATCTTGTCAAGAGAATTAATTTGTTATTCATTCAGGTCTGACTATAACAAGTTCTCCAAACAACAATCATTTACTGGGGGGTAGCCTGCAAATCGTACGGAATTCATTACCGATAAGCCCATAAACTTACTTCTCCTTGTGAGCTTTGCATCCGGTTTATTTCTCAAACTCCGTTGTTTTGTGCCCTCTGATTATTCAGGATTTTTTCTTATCGTGACGTGCCTTGTGATCTTTGACAAGAGAAATGCCGTGTAACAGAGACACAGAAGTGTTTTGTGGAACGGTTGCTTAATGATTTGAATTTGAATCGTTTATGGACAAAAAGAATATATATAAGGTAACTATTCAGTGAAACTGATGGTGAGAGAGAATATTTTCTCGGAATAGTTAGAAGCCGATAGGGAAAACGGGCAGACGGGAAAATCCCGAAGGGATGACATGATTATAGAGAGAGAAAAACGCACCATAACATTCAACCC
>JAJTYX010000199.1:0-1322 GCA_021462865.1 Gammaproteobacteria bacterium
AACAATGATTTCTTGCCTCACTGAAACTGTCGTTCCACGGATGATGGTAAACCTGAGCGCCAAAATTATTGGCAATTGTTACGGTATTGTCTGTAGATCCCGTATCAACAATGATTATTTCATCGACTGCATTTTTAATACTCATTAAGCATTTGGGGAGTAGTTCTTCCTCATCTTTTACAATGAGACATGCCGAGATTCTTTGATTGGGAGGTTTTTCCATCACATTCAAATTTTTCGTTGTTATTGATGAAAAGTAAATCTCAAATTAAGGTGTCCACTTAGGAATCCATTTTTATCATGTGTGCACACCAGACACAGAACTGAAACTCCTTAAGTTTTGTGACGTCTGTCTCACTTCCCGGTTCAGGAAAAAGGAACAGCTCTTCTTGTAGTCTAAAATGAGGCAAAAAAGATGTAACCTGCTGCTTGCTAAAGATCCGGTGAGCATTAAATACCAGTCCCGGGGTATGGCTCAGGGGAACGCTAAACAAAAAATGTCCGCCGGGTTTGATTGCCCGTGAGATTTCCATAAAGGCTTTGATGCTCCCTTGTGCATCCAGTTTGTCACCATAACGCCCAAGCCCAACATGTTCTATAACACTCATGCTGCTGAGAAATTCAATGGTACCTGCCTCAAAAGGCAAGTCGGTAATTGCGGCGCGCTTACAGGTAAGGCCGGGCAGTGAAGCAGGTAAAGGTCTTATATCAATGCTCACCGTGGGAACGAACTGAGAAATGATCCCAACAAGCAATGCCGTAGACCCTAAGTCAATTACCCGATTTGGATGTATTTCAAATACCTTACGGGCAGTCCAGGTATCCTGATAGAAGTAATATTTATCAAAGAATGTTTCATGGGTTTTATCATCCAGACAAGGCCAGAGAGCCAAGCGTGATTCAGCATGTGCATCAATATAATATTCTTTAATATCTGATAAATACTGAGAAAAGCCTGGATGCGCCGATATCGGAGATTTTATACTCTTGAGATGGCGAACAAAATATGTAAGATTATCTATCAGATTATTTTGAGTCATAACAGCTCATTCTGACCACGTTCCTAATTTCACTGAATATCTTTGTTTTGAATACTTTCGCAGTAACTGCGACAACGCTTTTTCGTGTATCGGGATGTTGCCGGTGTTTTTTGATTACCGATGCACGCCTCACGGCTTCTGGTTGTATATTGAGCCCACTCATTGTTTTGATACAATGTTTCAGTTTATTGCCATCTGTAGCTCATTTCTGAAGTATGGTCTGAAATACCAACAATGTTAAGGATGGTTTTAAATCGATTAACCCAGGTATGATCCCGTAAA
>JAJTYX010000002.1:0-10743 GCA_021462865.1 Gammaproteobacteria bacterium
CAAGGGATACATAGAACGCCAGCATATACAAGTAGAGAAGTTTAAAAGAATGGAAGACTGTAAAATACCTTCCTGGGTTGACTACCAGAATATTTCTGAGTTGAGAAAAGAGGCACGCCAAAAACTTTTGCAAATCCGCCCGGTTTCACTGGCGCAGGCATCGCGTATTTCAGGTGTTTCTCCTGCCGATATTTCCATTCTTATGATCCATCTTGCAGGGAAAGGAAAAAAAATAACCGATTGTATTAATCCAGAGGAGAGTGAAAAGGCAATGCCCCACCAATAGTACACAAATTTCAAGAGTTAAATGTATCTCAGCCAACGAGATTACATGCTTGAGCGTATATACTTTTCCTGAAGATATTTGATGATAGCAAATGTCCTTGATGCCTTACAGTTGTCATTAAGGGATCCTCCGCCATACCAAATATCCTCTTTCTTTTTTTAACAGTATTTAATAAAACTCAATCTTCCGGTGCAGGAAAGTTACTTCTGTTTTTTCTTGAGATATTCATCAAGAGTTTTCGCCAGCAACCTGATGTCCGTTGCCGCTTTTTCTCCTGCATTTTCAACAGAGATCAAAATATTGCCTCTAATATAGAAAATAGCCGGCTCGGGACTATCCGGAATGTTGATCTCAAGATCACCCAGTATCATGGCGTCTTCCTCGACAAGCTTAAGACCGGGACGTTGTATTCCGAGCAAGTGGTTAACAAGTCCTTCTGCTGCGTCAGCTCGTGTCGGACAGTAGGTGACAGAAACCAGAAGTATCTCCCGCGCCTCCCGGACAATATCAGATTTTGAGAGGACATATCGAATTGTTTTTCCGCGGTCAGCTTTTCCAATTTCTTGCATGCGTTGAATACGCCAGGGACTTACTGTAGTATTGTCCAGTTTAAACTCTTCATAGCGAAATTCGGATTTTGTTTTCAAAATATCTTTCCATCGGTCATATTGAACTTGTTTTTTAAGATAATCCCGCTGGGTTTCTTCTGATTCTTCCGCATGTGAAACAAATGAAAACAGTGGCAGCAAAATTATCAGCGCAGAAATCAGTTTAACATGGGTTAATTGCATTATAATCTCCTCTTTAGTGGACAAAATAAGTCAAACAATGGTAGCTTTTCACAACGCCATGGTTAGTGAATTTCTCTGTACCGCACAGTGATGGCTATGAAAATGTCACGAGTTCATTACGCGTACCCTCCCTTAAAATACCGGCGGTCTCGTTTTTGTTGATGGCCGTGCCAGGCAATTAGGAAGCGAGGCCGGTGGCACAAGCCTTTCGTGATAATCGATATTCGATGGATCGTCAAAGATGATATTTTTTGGTAATAAAGCAGTATGAGGGGAATTTACCGGATCCGCATCGCCATCAACCTTGAGGCATGCATCAAAAACCGGTTCACTGGCAAGGGCATTCCCTGTCCAGGCAACTTCATGATAATTGAATCCACATCCCCAATCCGGACAGGCAAATGTGGAACATCCTACGGCAATAATTTTGTTTAGAGAAAACCCCCATCCCATCTTTGATGACCACAGTTGACAGCCGAGCAAGTTTGAAAATGTTGTTACTGACATTCCACAATCTGAACAATTGACAACCGACCCATTACCCCAGCCGCCGTTGAGTCGATCCAGAAAAGCGGTCAGATTATAATATCCATAGTGCGTTGCTCCCCCATTTTGATCATAGGAGTATGGTCCATTGTTGATATGTTCAGTAACCTTACCAGCGATTCCATCAAACGTCCCTTCTCCATCTGCCCAGGAGCAGGCATAGTCGAGTGCTTCAGTCCACGGATTCTGGCTGTCAGGAAAAGGCGCCTGTTTCCACGGCTCTTTTGGCTCATCCAGAACGGTATAAAAGCGATGATAACTGGTATCGAATTGTTGAGTGAATACCCACCATAATTTACGTTTCCAGGACCATGTCACATCGGCAACGGTAACCCTTGCCGGTATATTCGAGGTCTCGAATGAAATCCAGGCCGGATTCGAAACGCCATTGAGAATCTGGACAGAGGTCTTTTTTAAATGAAAAGGCCCGCCTTGTGTATAAACCTTGTAGACACCATCGCGACTCCCTTTAAATTTTACCATAACTTTCACACTGCGGCCGCCAACGAATGCAGCCGGTGAATCCTTGGGATTTGTTTTAACAGCGCTCCACTCCGGTACGTTAATGATCTGAGTAAAATTCTGACGGATATTCAGGGCATCATTGCTCCAGCTTGTTGTGTCATGATTAAATTTGATCTCGGCCACCTCAATTTTAGCGCAAGCAAGAGAAAGTAGCGAAAGAAATGTCAGGAAATAAACACAATGCTTGATTTTCATGGAATGCCTCATTTCAAAAATTAAATCTTCCAGATTAACATTTTTCTCATTTGATATAATAATCTTTTTTCTTAGTTGTTTTTCTTGTTGGAAGTGTTAAATCGGTAAGAAAGGGAATTATTCAAGATGCGATCTGAACCCATTCCCCCACTAGCCATTGGCGCCGATACCAACATCTCCCAGAACAGATCACAATACTCGATATCTGCTGCTGCAAGCCGTTCAAGAGTAGAACGTAGGATTGTGGCGACAGGAGCCGCGCATGTTGCACGCCATGCTTCTACCATCCGATCTAAGGGTTTTTGTCCGATGAATCCAAGAGACCACTTACGACGAAAACCATAAGTGAATGGAACGATGCAGCCATCCGGCTCGACTGTAAGGGAAGGAACAAGGTCGGCGAATGGTGCAGAGCGGAGCCGTTCAACATCTTCCACGAGCATTGGCCAGCAACTCTGCTCTACAACAGCACGCGGAATTGCGTCAAACGTAATAACGGGCACACCGGACCCGTTATTACATACTAATAGTGCGAGAAGCCACGATGCGACCTTAAATTCTACATTATCAGGAATTGCGGCAGAGAGAAAAATACCAGCACTCCCAATGCCTGACAAAGGATGGACGTGTATTCCTACTGCACCTTCTTCATTAGCAAACTCATAGAGCCAACGTAGTCGATCAGCATTGTACCGGGTCAGAGTAAAGGCAAGTGTAAAAGGAACACCTGCATCACGCAGCGCTGAAAGCCCGTGCTTCATGGAAATAAAAGCAGTTGTTGATCTGCGTATCTCCGCATGATCCTCAGGCGGCCCATCTACACTCACAGCGACAATGCCTACTCTCTTGTGAAGTCTAACGGCTTTCTTTGCAGTAAGAAGAGTACCATTTGTTGTAATGGAAGTGGAGAATCCCTTTTCCATCGCAAAATCAAGAAAACCTTCTAGTCCTTCCCATAAGAGTGGCTCTCCCCCCGGAAACACCAACATACCGATATCCAAGACTGCCTGCATCCGCAAGGAAATTTTTCAAGCTTTCGAGAGATAGTTCTTCAGTCCGGTCGGGACCACTCTCTGAATAGCAATGTACGCAGCGCAGATTGCAACGAAGTGTAGGCTGTATCTGTATAATTCGTGTTCCACCTGGCGCAAGAAGGAAAGGCGACATTAAATCATAACTGGCCGGCACTGTCCTATTGCTCGTGTTCATTATACCTCCTGTTCAATTTGAGGATACCTCACAGAATCACAGCCACTTACAACCATATACTTGGAAAGGATATAGTTGTCCATAGGATCATGACAAGGCCTACCGGCCTAATCTCTGGCCGATTTGACGAGAAACATTAATTATTATGTGATCTGGTACCGGGATACCGTTAATCAGTACCTCGTGGTTGATCCTGCTTCTTACTAAATGATCGAGCAGTTTTATGAACTCTTCGTTCTTCTTGGGAGGCCACTTAAAACGAATACGCCCTGTGCCACACCAGTCTCCATCAGGATCTACCGAGGTAATTGAACCATCTAGGGCTAAAGCCATGTCGGAAATCTTTGCCATTTCATCGACACTAATTCTATTGCCAAGCCTGACTATTTCTTTAATCGCCTCAATCGAACCCCTTCGTGTTTCCATAAGCATCATCTCCTCTTTTTTTGGTTTAAAATCAAGGTGTTATCATCCTCTCCGCTAAAATAGGTGGTACATTTCTTATAGTCTCAAGCATCACCTCCTTACATAGATTTATTTATTCTCAATGAAAGGGAGAACTGTCATATCTTAAAAATAAATACCGGTCATTTCTGCCGAAGAGATCAAGTCGACAAGATAAAGAATAAATATATTCAAGACACACCCTAGCAACCATAGATTCTCCCCTGGTTCACGGCCCTGGCTTTTATCACGACGGGACTTTCATCCGTGTAGAAACACTATCCGTCGCTGGATACGTGGATAACGAATGACCCTGACTTCATGATCTTATCCTTTTCAATCTTTCCCATAATAATTTGATTCTGATTCATTTTTTGGTTGTGCAAAAGCTTGCGTTGCCAAATTACTAATAACCCAGCCACAACTGCAAACTTTCTATCACTCCAATGGCACTCTTACTTTGTAACGCTTCTTCAGATTCTGTCCGAAGTCCACTTCAATTTCCTTCTGATGAACAAGGGTACCAAGATTTCCGGAAAAATCGTAGCCAACCGTTTCATGAAGTACGGAAGATTTACTTTCGCTGTCAGCAAGGATTCTATCAATCTTCTTCTTGAACTGTGCTTCAGTATTTGTACCAGAGGAACCTTTCGGATCAGGCGGTGATGATGCATTCAGTGCACGCTTGTCAACTTCTCCTAGCACCAATTTCGTAGAATCGTAAAGGTTGACAATGCGTCCATCATTATCAATGCTAACTGCTATAAGCCCGTGGTCTGAATTGATACTTTTAACTCCTTCATGACTCTGGCGGAACTGAACAATTGTTTCAACCGCATATGGCTTTTCTATCGTGCCACTTCCCTTCAATGTTCCACCGGAAGTAAAACAATGCCGGATATTTCCTAACGTTAATTTGATTCCTTCGTTCAAACCGAGATCGCTAATGATATTTTGAGCGATCTTGATTGCTTTGTTCTCATCGAGGAGAGAGGCATTTTGTATATTAGTTTTGCCGAAATACAAATTCAATGTGCCTTGGTTGTTTACATTCGTATGAACTTCTTTCGTTGACAACATACGATTGCCGTTTGGATCAAGAAGGATTGCGGCATCTTTTTGTGTAACACCAACCTTGCCTGCAATTTTTGCAATGAACTCGTCGTTTGCAAACTTGTTGTTCAGTATAATGCCGCTGAGTTGCTTTGGAACACTTCTTTCGCTCGCAAACGAACGCGTCGGTAGAGTTCCAATCCATTGCCACTGATACCAACCCTTGGTAACGGGCGTTCGCGAAAAGAATCGCTCGTTATTCAATCGATTGATTGCATCACTTGCATTCGCTCCTGCTGCCATTACCACAGGAACCTGATTATGGCTGATTCTCCAGCTCGCATCCAAAAACGCACGGGCAAATGTTTTCCCTTTCTTCCATTCATCCCAAAAAAACTTGCCGTAGTTCGGATCGTCAACGCTGGTGGTTTCATAGCCGAACATCATTCTGAGTCCGCCTTTGTTCGGATTCCACCATGTTCGCACCGGATTATCCGGGCCGGATACTCGCAGCGAAAAACATGTTGACCAGAAGAGATAGCGCAACTCTTCGTTTGCGAACGCCATGTTATTCGAGAATGCCCAATCGCGGTTATCCCATTTACCGCCCAATGGTGCTTGAAATACGCCGTTGCTATCCATGTTGCCATGGCCGGAATGATAAAATACCATCACTGCATCCATACCGTATGTGTCCTGCCAATTATCGTACGTTTCTTCGTAAGCCCACACTTTCACTCCTGCATCCTTACGCCAGTAGTTTGCAGATTTTCCTGCAAACGATGTTGGATAATCTAAAAATCCATCTGCATCTTCGTGCGTGTAGGTCAGTCCGCTTGCGCTTGAAAATGTTTCTAAACTGTTTGCACCATAAAAATCATTCGATCCGCTAACAACGGTCTTTACTCCAGCCTTATTTAGCTCTTCTTCTGCCGAGCATGGATTTTGCAACACTAATTTTTCGAATTTCATAAAATTTAACCCTCCCTATAATATTTCAGAGGACTTATTATGCGGACATTTGGGAGTATAATATGTGCTCTTTAGGTCATATCTTTACCTCCTAAAACAAAAGATTTACTGCAAAAATATTTATACAAGTTCCTTTTAGAACATTTTTAGCAAAAAGGCTATCTTTTTTACATCTATGCCATACGCTCCTACAAAAGACCCTGTTACTTTGTGTCCCCTGATCACTCAGGGTTTACCTTTGTCGTTATGTTTTTCTGTTGCATTGCTTTTATCTCATCATGCTTACTCCGATTTATTCGATAATACGTGTGCCTGTCTTTGCCTTCATGCTTCAGAACGAGATCTTGCGCTACCAGTTCTGCGATAGATTTTTTGACCTCACGTGTCTTGTGTCTGATCTTTTGCGCCAGAAGCCACCATTCCGCAATGCCCTCGAGTGTGTCCTGGGCATCGGGATGTTCAGATAGACAGGCTAATATCTCCTATATAATGTATGGCTTTTTCACGTTGTACGCTTCCATTTTTTTCATGAATAACAGACTCTGTTGTCCATGAACGTAGAGATACGGAATCAATTTGAAAAAGAGTGTATAACCTTGCTATGACTGAGTATGGAATTTAGCAGTACGAAACACACCTTTAATCGTTCGACAAGCCATCAACGTGAGTTCTCTCTGTCGAACATACACGTCAAACGCTCACAATGAAGTCTGAACCTTATTACCTCATGCTCTTCTTTTTCATCTATTTATTCCCCATCTGCACAGATTACCCATATGAATCCAATGCTTATCTTTTAGGATGCGGTTTTCGCCTCTTTTTGAATCCTTAAAAAGTTGATGCGAGAACATACCTAACCCCTAGTATCGTACTAGACAACAATACTATCTATTGCATTTGACATTTCCATAACTTGTTCAAAACCCACAGTTTTTACGTTATCCAACTTTTTCCTAAAATCATTAATAATATTTTCTGAAAATCTTCTCCATTGAATTTCGTTGAGAAGATAGATATCTCTTTTAAAATGCAAATGAGGTATCTTAATTCCTCCAAACCATTCAGAATGAGGTAGGAGGGCTTTTTCTTGTTCTCTAGCTGCAAATATACCCTGTGGATTTTCTGTCGCTAGTGCCTCAATAGGTACGGGACGGATTTGATTTTCCGTTATAAATTTGCCGGTATAGTCTATATTTTTAAGCCAAAAATCTGCTGGTATCCCCCATTTAAATCGCCTTATTAAATCAGGGTTGCCGACTAAGAAAGGATTTATTAGATACATTGTTTTACCCTCCATAAAATATATCGTTTATATAACACAGAAACAGAATTTATTAATTATGCGATGCCTCTTGACTCTTATTTGTTTATAGATGAAGAGATATAACACTTCCCAATCGTTGGAGGAGGGCGGCCATTCTTCATACTGTTTCCTTTTAATAGAAAATGATTTATTTTATTTAGCGGATTCATCTTTATAAACCCTTTCAGATGTTTGATACTTCTTGCCGAAGCATGATTGCAAATTTTAATTCTATCCTCCGATCATACAGTTGGCACCAGTATGTATTTCTGTTAAATTGTTAAAAAAGGCTGATCCAAGTTTCTCTTCAAGGGTTCGGAAGGTATGAAATGCAGTTAAAATCGCAGTTTTTTCTGATAAGCATAAGAACGGGCTTACCCTATTGTAATACCCAGATGAAAAGTAATTGGAGCAGCCACACCAGTTCATGCAGTAATCCTTCAAGCTGCAAGATATGCATTCGGTATTTATTTCCATTCCAGGGGCTGTCTTACATGACATTTGCTCTCTATTTAATCCGCTAGCGATATTACCAATACAGTGTCCATTTCCCGTGTCTGTGCCGATAAGTCTCTCACAGGGATAAATATTTCCTGAAGGTGTGAAGGCAAACTCTCCAGTTCCCATTTTGCAGCGGTCAAGTGGTTTGTATCCTTCGCCCAAAATAACGGCAATCTTGCTGTCAATTAAACTGATAAAATGTGGTTTTTTCTGAAGATAAAAGTCAATATACTGTTTTGAAATCTGACCATAAATCTCAGAAAGTAATTCCGCCTCTTTTTTCGACCAGGGCGCTGAAAAATCAGGATTTAAATAAATCCGCTTTAGTCCAAGGGAAGCAAGATATTCTACCACGTGAGGTAAATATCGAAAGGTCTGAGGGTGATATACCGCATTAACAAGTACCGAGAGAAGAGTTTCTTTCGCACGTCTTATTGTGTTCGTAACAATGGATGAACTTCCTTTGCCATCCTGGAGGCACCTAAACGTATCCTGTACAAATGGAGGGCCATCGCAACTTAAACAGAACCCTATATGGTGTTCATTCAAAAAATCAGCTATTTCATCAGAAAAAATTGTCCCATTGGTTACCACGGTAAGCTCTACCAATTTCTTATTAAACGATGGATGGTTTTCTATCGTCTCGGTAATCTTTTTAATAAGCTCAAATTCAAGAAGTGGTTCACCACCGAAAAAACCGATATCAATCTTTTCTTTGGAAGGAGTGTTTTTGAAGATGAAATCAACAATCTTTTTTGCGATGGATAAAGACATCTCCGTATCCTTTTTGTCGATGTAACAATATTGGCATCGCATATTACATTGCTGTGTGATGCATAGTGTATATTTCATGGTAAATTCCCTTGTCTGTTCGTAAATGATTACATGTTATTCAAAGGGAAACAAAAAAGCCTTACTGCAAAGATATTCACTTCCAAACATCTTCGGCAGTAAGGCTGTCTTCTAACGTATATCCGTAAAGGGCGTAGGCACTACGCCCCTACAAAAGACCCTGTTACTTTGCGTCCCCTGATCACTCAGGGTTTACCCTTATCGTTATGATTTTTGTTTTATCGTTTTTATCTCATTATACTTGCTCCGATTTATTCGATAATACGTGTGCCTGTCTTTGCCTTCATGCTTCAGAATGAGATCTTGCGCTACCAGTTTTGCGATAGATTTTTTGACCTCACGTGTCTTGTGTCTGATTCTTTGCGCCAGAAGCCACCATTCCGCTATACCTTCCAGCGTGTCCTGGGCATCGGGATGTACTGACAGATAGGCTAATATCTCTTGCATAATGTATGGCTTTCCCGTTGTACAGTTTTCATGCTTTTTCATTATTAAACATTGAGATGGTGTTCCTCATGGTCACAATGACAAGGCTCACTTTCATCTTCTGACATGACGGTTAATCTAATATGAAGCAACCGTAATGCCCTTGTACACAAAATTCATTGCATAGAGAGACAGATTGTTTTCAAATGCTGAGAGATGAAGGAGATGGAGACTTCTTTTCTGTATGTAACGTTCAGGCAAGATCTTGGATTTTTTTATAAATTAAGCATTAACTATGTTCTTTTTGTCCAGGGTATTTTAGCAGATTTATAGTAAGTCGTTTGAGATAGGGAGGATTAATAATAGGATAAATATGTCCTGGTAGATGCAGATAAATGTCCTGGTTGTGTGTTATGAAAAATCTAAGTCTATGCCAGGAATTTCAATGCCGCAATTGTAGAGCGACGCAACTCGTCGTTCTGCAATTGTAATCGATCATGAATGGATACAAATGAATGCGGGTACGATAAAGAAGGTAACTCTTTAGTTTTTGAAATGTTCTCTGTATGAATAATATTGTATTGTGAAGGCAGGTTTCAAATCTGCCCCGAAGCGGCATGTAATACCTTGTTTTTGCTGAAATATTTCAAAAAACTGAAGTGTTCGTAATGAAGTTATTGACCCTTTTCCTTTGGTTGGGGCGGGGTGGTGCTATGAGGTATAGTTTTGTAGCTTTCCGGATTGATGTGGTGTTTGCGCATAAGTTGCCAGAATGCCCGGCGATTCTTTTTTGCAGCCTGTGCCGCTTTAGTGACATTGCCGTGATGGGCAAGCAAGAGGTCTTGAATATATGCCGTTTCAAATTGTACGACAACCCTCTTCTTCGCTTCCTGGAAAGACTCAATCTGCATATCGGTTTCTGGCGACGGCAGGACAAGGTCTTCCTTCCCTATGATTCTTTGATTTGAGAGGACAACTGCCCGCTCGATCACGTGCTCCAGCTCTCTGACATTACCAGGCCAGTCAAGAAGCAGGAGTATCTGCAGGGCATCGGGGGATAATTCGGCTGCTTGTTTGTTATACTCGTCTGCATACGTATCCAGAAAATGCCTGGCGAGAAGCGGTATGTCGCTGCGTCGTTCACGCAAAGGCGGCAGTATGAGATGGACAATGTTTAACCGGTAGTAAACGTCCTGGCGGAATCTTCCCGTCATGACCGCATCTTCCAGTTTGATGTTCGATGCGGTAATGATCCGAACATCTGCTTTGCATACCTTCGAAGAACCGAGCGGGCGATATTCCTTCTCCTGGAGGAAGCGCAGCAGTTTGATCTGTGCCGTGGCAGAGAGAGAGTCGATTTCATCCAGGAAGAGGGTACCACCGTCTGCCTCCTGGATTAACCCCGGTTGGGAAGAGGTGGCGCTGGTAAATGCACCTGTTTTGTGGCCGAAGAGTTCATTTTCGAGCAGTTCTGTGGGAATAGCGCCACAATTGACCGGGATGAACGGTTTATCCGTTCGCGGGCTGAGATAATGGATCGTCCTGGCGCATACCTCCTTTCCCGTGCCAGTTTCTCCGGTGATCAGGACAGTCGCATCACTTTTCGCTACCAGAGGGATTTTTTCTATCTCTGCAAGAAA
>JAJTYX010000020.1:0-1078 GCA_021462865.1 Gammaproteobacteria bacterium
CCTGGGGCAGCCTGCGCGGCTATGTGTTCCGCAATATGCGCGTGGAGGCGGCCATCAGCGCCAGCCGCTGGTCGGAAAACCAGTCCAACACCGGGCTGTGGGTATATTACCAGAACGAGAACAACTTCCTGGCCTTCATGATCTCCAGCAGCGGCCAGTACCGCATCGCGCGCTGGCAGAACGGCTACACCGACCTCGTCCCCTGGACGCCCTCAGCCGCCGTCCGCACCGGCGACGGCGCGGTTAACACGGTGCGCATTGACGCCGCGGAAAACACGTTCGACTTCTACGTCAACGGCCAGTATCTGGCGTCTGTCACCGACGCCACCTGGCGCGACGGCCGCATCGCCTTCTGGGGGTCGTCGTCCGCCGCCGCGCTGCCGGCCAGCTTCTACCTGGATTACACCCGCGTCTGCCGCCGCTGACGCCGCGCTCACAGCAGCCCGGCGATGCGCGCCAGCAGAAAGGCGATCGCCAGCGACAGCAGCAGCAGCAGCCACGCGACCAGCCGCCCGCTGTCCTGCACCGGGCCGATCTCCTTGACCTCCACCGTGACGCCGCCCAGCAGGTCCACGTAGAAGTCAATGTTGGTGCGCCCGCGCGTCAGGCGGGCCATGTAGGCGTGCGATGTCACCACCGCCCAACCGCTGTCCTCGTCCTGCCAGTTGTCCCCCAGCCGTTCGCGGACGGCCGCCTCCAGAATCTGCTGCGCCTGCTCCGGCGCGATTGGCTCAATTTTGTCGCTCATGGCGCGCTCACCAGCCACCTGTCGTCAGCTAAAAGCGGCTCTATTGTAGCGACAATCGCGCGTTTGGCGCGCCGGCCAGCCGCAACTGCGGTACAATAAGGCCGCATCTGCGGACGTGCACACGCCAGAAAGGACAACCCGATGCTCAAGGCGCTGCGACTGGACATCATCATCCTGATTATTCTCACCGCCGCGATCGTGATCGTGGCGCTGAACCAGACGGTGACGGTGGACATCTTCGCCGCCGGGCCGGTTCCCGCCGCCGAAGCCACTGCCGAAGCGCCGGCGGATGCCACCAGTGAGGCCGCGCCCGCCGCCGAAGCTACCGCC
>JAJTYX010000200.1:0-1500 GCA_021462865.1 Gammaproteobacteria bacterium
ACAGGTGCTGCCGGTGCTCGTGCACGGCGACGCCGCCTTTGCCGGCCAGGGCGTGGTGATGGAGACGCTGGCGCTGGCGCAGACGCGCGGCTACTTCACCGGCGGCACGGTGCACATCGTCATCAACAACCAGATCGGCTTCACGACCAGCGACCCGCGCGACAGCCGCTCGACGCTCTACTGCACCGACGTCGTGAAGATGATCGAGGCGCCGGTGCTGCACGTCAACGGCGACGATCCGGAATCGGTCGTGCTGTGCACCGAGCTGGCGATGGACTACCGCCAGCAGTTCAAGAAGGACGTCGTCGTCGACATCGTCTGCTTCCGCAAGCTCGGCCACAACGAGCAGGACACGCCGGCCCTGACGCAGCCGCTGATGTACAAGAAGATCGCCGTGCACCCGGGCACGCGCAAGCTCTACGCCGACAAGCTGGAGGCGCAGGGCGTGCTGCCCGCAGGCGGCGGCGACGAGCTCGTGAAGGAGCTGCGTTCGGCCTTCGACGCCGGCAAGCACACCGCCGATCCCGTGCTCACCAACTTCAAGAGCAAGTACGCGGTCGACTGGGCGCCTTTCCTCGGCAGCAAGTGGACCGACGCCGCCGACACCGCGCTGCCGCTGGCTGAGATCCGGCGCCTGGCCGAGCGCCTGACCGCGGTCCCGGAGGACTTCAAGGTCCATCCGCTGGCGCAGAAGGTCTTGTCCGACCGCGCGGCGATGGGCCGCGGCGAGATCAACGTCGACTGGGGCATGGGCGAGACGCTGGCCTACGCCTCGCTCGTGGCCAGCGGCTACGCCGTGCGCCTGTCGGGCGAGGACTGCGGGCGCGGCACCTTCGTGCACCGGCACGCCGTGCTGCACGACCAGAAGCGCGAGAAGTGGGACACCGGCACCTACGTGCCGCTCGAGCACGTGGCGGAGAACCAGGCGCCCTTCGTCGTCATCGATTCCATCCTCTCCGAGGAGGCGGTGCTCGGCTTCGAGTACGGCTACGCCAGCGCCGAGCCGGGCACGCTGACGATCTGGGAGGCGCAGTTCGGCGATTTCGCCAACGGCGCGCAGGTCGTGATCGACCAGTTCATCGCCAGCGGCGAGGTCAAGTGGGGTCGCGTCAACGGCCTCACGCTGCTGCTGCCGCACGGCTACGAAGGGCAGGGGCCCGAGCACAGCTCGGCGCGCGTCGAGCGCTTCATGCAGCTGGCTGCCGAGAACAACATCCAGGTCGTGCAGCCGACGAGTGCCAGCCAGATCTTCCACCTGCTGCGCCGCCAGATGGTGCGCCAGTTCCGCAAGCCGCTGGTCGTCTTCACGCCCAAGAGCCTGCTGCGCAACAAGGACGCGACCTCGCCGCTGTCGGAGTTCACCAAGGGCGAGTTCCGCACCGTGATCGGCGAGCATGCGCGCGAGGTGGTGGGCGAGAAGGTCAAGCGCGTGATCGCCTGCTCGGGCAAGGTCGGCTACGACCTCATCAGGTTCCGCGACCAGCGCAAGGCGTGGGACGT
>JAJTYX010000201.1:0-3594 GCA_021462865.1 Gammaproteobacteria bacterium
ACAAGCGCGGAAAACGCGGATTTTTTGCTCTTTTATCAGCGTAAATCCGCGTTCATCTGCGTCCGACAAAAGGATTTTGACTTATTTTCGATAACGTCCAATAGACAATACGCGCATTCATGAGTTTGTAGAAAAAACAGGCGACGGTCACTTCGCAAGCGACCGTCGCCTCGTTACTTTTTAATCACCAATCACCAATCACCAATCGCCAATTACCAATCACCAATTACCAATCGCCAATTCACCAATCTCTGTTCTCTATTCTTCAACATTACCCTCAATACTTCTTCTCCACATACCGCACGCCTTCCAAATCCTTGAAGTGTTCGTCCTGTGTCCAAAGAATCGCATTGTTAGCGCGGGCGGAGGCGAGGATCAGGCTGTCTGCCATGGGCAGTTTCAGGTCGGCGGAAAGCTTGGCGGCGCTCAATGCCAGCGACTCGTCTATCTCAATGACTTGTCCCTGTTTCATGTCGCTGACGTGGACTTGCGCCTCATTTATGCCGCTTTGCAGGAGGATTTTCTTGAACACTTCATAAATACAGATGACGGGTACAAGAAGGTTTTTGGTATCTTCGATGGCGGGAGCGAAAAAGTCCGCGTTATCGCCATCGGCGAAGTATTCAAGCCAGCCGGACGAGTCGACGATGTTCATACGCGGTCCGCTTCGTCCCGTTCAATTCTCGTATCCATGCCCTTCAACGACCCGCGCGCCTGCTTGATCGGGCGGACAGGGATGAACACCACCATATTGTCATAGAAAATGACATGCATCTTCTGCCCGGGTTTGACGCGCATCCGCCTGCGCGCTTCCAGCGGGATGACGACCTGGTATTTTGGGGAAACAGTCACGACATCCATACGAGACTCCTATCGAACAAGAAAACGTAAAACGATTATATCACTCCAATATTTTCAATTTGAGTTAACCTGAATGGACAACAAACAGGCGACGGTCGCTTCACAAGCGACCGTCGCCTCGTCACTTTTTAATCACCAATCACCAATTCACCAATCTCTAATCTCTATTCTCTATTCTCTAATCTCTAATCTCTATTCTCTAATCTCTAATCACGAAAGAATCACCTGCCCGCAATACTCGCACTTATCCATGCCGAGTTCCAGCGTCCCGCCGCAGTTGGGGCAGGCGAAGGTCTCGGTCTTGATGTTGAACCCCGCGGTCTTGAAGGCGGCTTCGTTTTCGGCTAAATCTCCGCGCAGGCGTTTGAGGCGCGAGAGATAGGCTTCGCCCGACACTTCGCCGGACTTGCGCAGGCGTTCCACGTCCGCGATGTGTTCCTTCAACATGCGGCGCTCGGCTTCCAGACTTTCGCGGCTCTTGTCTTGAAGCGACAACTTCATCTCCGGCTTGGGAGGAATGGACGCGAGAATCGCCGCGATGACCAAAATCACCGCCGAGACGATCACGCCCACCACCAGCGGCGTATATTGAAAACCGGGGATCGAACTGAACGTCACTTTATTGGTCTGCACTTCGTTGTAATCCGCGATAACGACGTAACGCTCGCCGCCCAGTTTGCCGATGTCAATGCGCGTGATGCCGCTGGAATGAGCGGGCAGGTTGTTGCGCGTCCCGTTTTCGATGAAGACCGCCACCTTGCCCGCGTCGTCGCCGATGACCGCCTCTTCCTTGCCGTCTTCGTTGATGTCCAGCCCGGCGATCTCGGTCACTTTATCGGAGAGCGAGCCCGTCCACATTTGAGTCGCCGTTGTCCCGTTGAAGGAGAACGCCCAAATGCCGCCTTCCTTGCCGCCGACCACAAACTCGCGCGACGACGGCTCGCCGTTCAACTCCACCTCGCGCACTTCGCTGACCGCCTGCCCGATGGATTTTTCGAACAACACGCTCCCGTCCGCCGCGTTGTACACGCGCAATAAACCGTTCTCGCCGCCGGTGATGATCTCGCTGTTCCCGTCGGAGTTGAGATCGTAGGCCCGCATCCTTCTTAATTGTTCCTGATTCACCGTCCAGACATTTTCCCCGCCCGAAGCGAAGACCTTCACCGTCCCGTCGTTGGAGGCGATGGCGACGTGGATTTCCCCGCCGATGCGGGCGTCGTCCATGCCGCGGATCTCCGCCCCGCCGACGAAGGATTGCCAGAGTTGAGTCCCGTCCACGCTCAAAGCGAGGACTCCGCCCGAAGAATCGCCGAGCAAAATCTGAGGTCCGGAGGCGAAGCGCACGACCGCCGCGCGCGAAGGAGCGCCGATGTTGAGATTCTGCGCGATGGTCGTCGGAGTCCCCTTGGAGATGACATCCACCGCCAGACCCGCGCCGACGTAATACACGACGATATCTTCCACGCCGTCGCCGTTCACGTCGCCCAGGGTGGTCTTGGGCGCGTTGTAATTGAAACTCCATGCGAGGGCGCCCGCGCCGTCGAAGGCGCTGACGTTTTCGGTGTTTTGAATGAAGAGTTCGTCCTGCCCGTCGCCGTCGAGGTCAATGACTTTCATGCTTTCGGCGGAGGCGTATGACTGCGACCATGCGGCATGGCTGTTGAACTTTTCCGCGGCGGCGAACCCGCTGAACGAGAACACGCCCGCCACGACCATGACGAGACAGACCAAAACAAACGCGACGATGAAGGGGATGATTTTGCGACTCATTTATGCTGCCTTTCTTTCGAGGAGTGTGTACGCCGATTTGAGGAATCCGAGAATGTGTTCGTGGTCGGCTTCCTCGAAGGGCGAGACGGCCAGGACGTTGATCATGCCGCCTTCGGCGCTTAATTGTTCGATCTTGTATCTGCCCACGTCCCTGCCCTGCGAGAACTGGTTGTTCGGTTTGATGATATACGCCTCCGGGTTGACCACGATGCGAACTTTCAATTCCTGCTGCGAGCCTTTGAACTTTTCGGGCTTGAGTTTGCTCTTGCCGCTGATGCGCGAACGCTTCCAGTAGGATTTGCGCTTCTTCGTTTTTTGGATGGCCGTCACGCGCAGGACGTTGCCGTCGTAGAGTTTGGCTTTGAGCGAAAGCCAGGGGTCGTTGAAGATCTGCGTGGTGCGGTTTTGCGTGTCCTTTGTCTCGCGCGCCACTTTTGTCTGGAGCATGGAACCGGTCAGGTCGAGATGACCGAGGAAGGTCGCGCCCGGCTTGAGGTCGTCGCGCAGCGTGTGCAGGATGTCCTTTGTCTTGTGATAGCGCGGGTGAAAATCCAGCAGGTCGCTTCTTCGCAAATTGCGCGCCATGATGAAAGCCGCGATCCATAGCGCAAACCCGCCCGCAAAGAAGACGAACGCGGAGGAGTAGCCGATCAGCATAATGAAAACGTCCACCAGCGCCAGTCCGATGCCCGCGAAGAAGATCATCATCGGAATCCAGCGCCATTTATCCCCGGCGGTTTCGGTCTTCTGCGCCTCGGCGATGAATTTGTTCATGCCGCGAATGATCGCGTCCGGCTTGTCGGCGATGGCGACATAGACCGGCGTGTATTCCTTTTTGCCGAACTGGTTCGTATCCTTGTTTCCCTTTTTACGCGCGGTGTTGAGCAGATAAAAGAAGAATACGAGAACGACGATGCCAGCGATCGCGCTTACGCAAAGAAATCCTTCCATCCATGCCTCCGG
>JAJTYX010000202.1:0-3595 GCA_021462865.1 Gammaproteobacteria bacterium
GATGGTCAGCGGTTTACTGCGGGTCAAAAGAAAGAAAATGATCTGTATCTCGCGATGCAAAAGCCGCTGGAGATATACCAGCGGCAGGAGGTTTAAGGCGAAGATTATCAAGCCAGCAAATTGCATGACTGTCACAAGATTACGCCGCCCTGAGCAGAGCGCGGAGATCGTCCCGCGTGTAATTATCGAAGGGCGGGTGGTGAAGGTGGGTTATTTAACCGCCGCGCGCGCGATGGAGACGAATTCCTCCGCCTTCAAACTTGCGCCGCCGACCAGCGCGCCGTCAATATCGGGTTGGGAGAAGAACTCGCCCGCGTTTGCGGCAGTCACCGAACCGCCATAGAGGATGCGGATCGCCTGCGCCGTTTCCGCGCCGAATAATTCCTTCAAGACCGGGCGGATCACATTTCCATGCACGTTTTGCGCATTCTCCGCGCTCGAAGCCTTGCCCGTGCCAATGGCCCAGACCGGCTCGTACGCGACGACGATGCGGGGGGCAAAATCCGCCGAAACGCCTTGCAGTCCCAGGCGCGCCTGCGATGAAACGACCTTCGAGGTTTCTCCCGCTTCGTATTGGGCAAGAGTTTCGCCCACACAGACGATCGGAGTCAACCCGGCTTTTTGCGCGGCAAGCAATTTTTTATTCACCGTTTCGTCGGTCTCGCCGAAATAGGCGCGGCGCTCCGAATGACCGAGGATGACATAGCCGCACAATTCCTTCACCATCCCCGGCGCGACTTCGCCCGTGAACGCGCCCTTCTCCTCCCAGTGCATGTCCTGCGCGCCGAGCCCGATCTCCTTCCCCGCAAGAAGTTCGGATGCCGCCGTCAACGACATGAACGGCGGGCAGACCACGCGCTCGACTCCGTGAATCTCGTTCAACCCTGAAACAAGCGCGGAAAGCAACTCGCGCGTCTCGGCGATGGTTTTGTTCATCTTCCAATTTCCGGCAACAAATGGTTTTCGCATGATACTCCTCGTTATTTTTACGCAGGGACGGACCGTCCACATCTTTCGGACAACTCGTTGATCAAGAAAGGGCCGCCCCAAGATAGGATTACAGCGCAAGGTCGCGTTCAAAGTCGCTGTCACATACAAAGCCCCTGTGGGCGGCGGCGCGTTGCGCCCGAAACCCTTCGTCAAGAAACATGGTTATTCAAGAAGTTCGACAGGTCGTCCCTGCGCTTATTCCAATTATTTCACGGCAGGCTTTTGAGAATTTCCTCCGCCATGACGATCGTCCATTTCGGCGCATCCGGGTCGTTGAGCAGCGCCGTCAGAATGAATTGGGCTTCGGTCGCGTTGCCCTGCTTGATGAGAATCTCGGCTCGCAATAAATCCGTTTCCTTGAGCGTGTCCGAAGCCTTTTCCACAAGCGCGAGGTATTCCTCCGCCTGCGTTAATTCGCCGTAGTACAGGGCGTAACGCCCGCGCGCGACATCGGCAAAATCGGATTGAAACCCGGCGGAGCCCTCGAACGGCATCGCCAGCGGCATGTCCCTGAGAGCCGCGCCGCGATACGCCGCCTCGCGAAAATTTTCCTTCGCGTCTTCGGAGATGAAGCCGTCTTCGCGGATGTAAATCGGCATGAGCCGCGCATATATCCCCGCCGCGAGATGCCATGCTTCATGATCCCGATATTCCCCCGCCGCAATTTCATAAAACTCCCTGTTCTCCAGTCCGGCCGTCTCGACGGTCATTCTAAATTCATCCATGGCGGAAGAGCCAAAGCCCGCGTCCCAAAACGCAAGCGACAGCGCCAGGCGCGCGTTGGGGTCGCCCGGATTTTTTTGAACCTGCTCGTAAGCGGCGCTCATCTCGGGCGTAATCTTGTCGGCGGGGATCGGCGTCGACGAGGGAAAACCGCCGGGCGGAGGATTCGCCCCACCCGGAGGAAGAGGCGGAATCTGTCCCGCCGGGGTGAAGGAGGGCAGGGATGGAACCGGCATCGCAGTGGAATCCGCCCTGCGCTGGGATAACGGCAATGAATTTCTCAAGGCGATGAATCCAAAAACAAAGCACAGGATGACGAGCGCCCCGACCGCAGCCCACATCCAGCCGCCGCGCTTCTTTTGCTGACGTTTGAGCGGATTCTCGACCCCGACATTCGCCTCCCTTTGAGGTCTCGGCGGGACAGGCTTTGCCAAGTCGGAGGGCATGGTGGCATCGGCGCTACGCATGGGAACGCCCGCCTCGAGCCACGCCGATTTGAACGCGCCGATCAATTCTTCCACCGATTGATAGCGGTCGTTTCGGTCTTTGGCGAGCGCCTTGAGAAGTACGCGCTGGACGGATTCCGGCACGTTCGGGTTGACCGATTGCGGGAGTGGCAGGGGCGTGTAAATGTGATCGTGAATGATCGAGAAGGGCGTATCCGCGCTGAAAGGAACCTGACCGACAACCATTTCGTACAGCATGACGCCGAAGGAATAGATGTCGGTCCTCGCGTCTAGGTCTTTCTTGCCCATGGCCTGTTCGGGCGAGATGTATTGCGGCGTGCCCATGACGGCGTCGGTCGAGAGCGTGGATTCTCCCGCCTGTGCGATACGCGCCAGCCCGAAGTCGGCGAGATAGATGATGTTCTCGTTTGAGATCAACACATTTGAAGGTTTGATGTCGCGGTGCAACACTCCCTGCCTGTGGGCGTATCCCAACGCCGCGCCGACCGTCTCGACCACCCGTTCGATCTCTTTGGAGGATAACGGTCCCGCCGCCATGCGCGCCTTGAGCGTGTCGCCTTCGATGAACTTCATCACGAGATAGGGGCGCGCTTCGTGTTCGGCGTAATCGTAAACCGGCACGATGTTGGGATGCTCGAGTTTCGCCACCACGCGCGCCTCGCGCTGGAAGCGCCCGATGAAGGTCGAATCCTCGTTGAACGCCTGGTGCAACACCTTGAGCGCCACATAACGATCGAGCGCGGCGTGGTAGGCTTTATAGACCGAAGCCATGCCGCCCTGCCCCAATTGTTCGATAATTTGATACGGTCCGACGTTTTCACCGGGTTTGAAAGACATGAGGAACTCTCCAAAAAGATTGTCCCATTATAGCCGAGCGGGGAGGTCTGCGGTTGCGTGGATGTAAATTGTTTGCAAATTGTCATTTCCCAAACAAAAACTCCCGCCTCCGGCGAGGGGGACGGGAGTTTACAACGTAAAGTTTGCTCAGGGCTGGAATTCAACTTCGACGTTAACGAAACCGTCCTGCGGGGTGAACACGAGCGGAAATGTCTTGAACGTCCCGTTGCCGCAGTTGACGTTCCACTCCTCGCGCCAGACGCCGTTTGCGTCGGGCTGTTGAGTCACAGTGATGGCGGTGCCTTCGACAGTCGGCATTTCGCAACCGGACATCATTCCCACCAGTTGAACCGCCGCCCATGCCATCAGCCGCGTGTTTTTGTCGGCAAGCCCGCCGGAGGGCGCGTCGCCTGTTGTGTCAAAACCTGGAACGGGCGTGGCATTCGGGTCGAGCGGGTTAAAAGGCACGTCGGTCGGGATGTCGAAATTCTGCACATCCTCCACCACCTGCTGGGCGGCGACATACGCCTTGTAGGCATAATATCCGCCAACGGCAACGCTGATACAACAACAGAAAA